>DDWF01000108.1 GCA_002345845.1 Betaproteobacteria bacterium UBA2293
GAAGTCGAACCAGTCGCGGAACTTGGCACCCTCGCTTTCCTTGCCTTCGATCACGGTGGACTTGAGCAGGCCGTGCTCCTTCAGATACTCGCGCAGGGTCTGCAAGAGTTGCGCGTCTTCGGCGAACTTCTCCATCAGGATCTGGCGGGCGCCGTCGAGAACCGCCTTGCTGTCGGCGAAGCCGGCGTCGGCGTTGAGATATTTCTCGGCTTCGTCTTCCGGCGTCAGTTCGGGGTTTTCCAGGAGGCCCAGCGCCAGCGGCTCGATACCGGCTTCGCGGGCGATCTGCGCCTTGGTCCGGCGCTTCTGCTTGTACGGCAGGTAGAGATCCTCCAAACGCTGCTTCGTCTCGGCATCTTCGATCACCGCCCGCAGTTCCGGCGTCAGCTTGCCCTGTTCCTCGATGCTGGCCAGTACGGCGCCACGGCGGTCTTCCAGCTCGCGCAGGTAGCCGAGACGCTCTTCCAGGTTGCGCAGTTGCGTGTCGTCGAGTTCGCCGGTGACTTCCTTGCGATAGCGGGCGATGAAGGGCACGGTGGCGCCTTCGTCGAGCAGCTGGACGGCGGCCTTGACCTGGGCCGGGCGGACATTGAGTTCAATGGCAATGCGGTGTTCGATAGGTGCGAGCATGGGTGCGGCAGTGCAGCAAAAAAGGGGGGTGAATGATGCGTAATCCCGGCACAAATTACAACCGCCCGGGCGATGGTGTAGGATGGTCCGTCAATATGCCAAATAAACGGAGGAGAAACATGAAAGTGGAAACCTATCTGTTCGGATCGGTCGATATCGATCCGGAAAAAATCATCACCTTCCCGAATGGTCTGGTCGGCTTCGAGAGTTGCCAGCGCTATACGCTGGTCCAGGAAGGTGAGCCGGGCACCAGCTTCACGCTGCAGTCGCTGGACGATCCGGCGCTGGCTTTCCAGATCGTCGATCCGACGACGCTCGGCTTCAATTACGAACTGGCACTGACCGATGCCGAGAGCGCCTTGCTGCAGTCGCCGGCGGCAGACAATGTGGCTGTGATGCAGGTGCTGTACAAGAAGGAGGGTGAGGGCAAGGCCGGTATCGCGCCGAACCTGCGGGCCCCCCTGCTGATCAATCTGCAGGCGAAGGTTGGCCTGCAAAAAGTCATGGAAACCTGCCACCCGAACGTCACGCTGTCGAATCTGGCCAACGCCGTCTGAGTCGATTGCCGATGGTGGAAAACGCGGGGCTGCGGCCCTGCGTTGTCGTTTACAGTGCCGTCAGCGTCTCGCGGTAACGGGTGGCATTGGCTACGTAGTGCTGGGCCGAGGCCTGCAGTTTGGCCACTTCCTCGGCGGAGAGCTGACGCACCACCTTGCCCGGTGAGCCGACGATCAGCGAGTGGTCGGGAAACACCTTGCCTTCCGGGATCAAGGTGTTGGCGCCGACGATGCAGCCCTTGCCGATCACCGCCCGGTTGAGGATTACCGAGCCGATACCGATCAGGCTGCCATCGCCGACCGTGCAGCCGTGCAGCATGACCAGATGGCCGACGGTAACGTTGGCGCCGATGTGCATCGGCACGCCTTCATCGGTATGCAGCACCGAGCCATCCTGGATGTTGGTGTTATCGCCGATGTGGATCGGGTCGTTGTCGCCGCGCAGCGTGGCATTCCACCAGATCGAGGTGTTGGCGCCGAGGCGGATGTCGCCAATCACCGTGGCGTTGGGGGCGATCCAGGTGTTGGCGCCGAGCTGCGGCTGCTTGTCGCCGAGTTTGAACAGGGGCATGTGGTCTCCTTGGTCTTGGGGCGCGGGCGCATCATCGCCTGCCCGCGGCCGGGCCGACAATGTTACGCTGCACAGGCTGCCGGCGGGGGCAGAACCACGTTTCACCGATGGAGACAGCATGAATTTTCGCCAAATCAAATCCTGGCAATGGGCCTTGCTGGTCATTGCCCTGCTGGTTGCTCTCGACTGGGCCATCCGCCGCCCGGATTCGCGCACCCGTGACCTCAACGAGATCATCGCCACGCAGGCCAGCGAGCGCTTGCGCAACTATCCCTACAAGTTCCATGTGTTGCGTGTGGAAGGCGAGACGGCGGTGATGGCGACGCCGCGCAATTTCGACGCGCCGGCTTTCCGCATGCTCGGTGTGCTGTATCCGAACATCAACGTCAAGGACCACAACAACCCGGAGTTCATCGCCGTCGAGCGCCTGCTCGGTCAGGTGCAGGACGAGGCCAAGGATCTCGTTCTGGCCCAGCCCGGCATCAAGGGCATCCGTTGGGAACTCGACCGCAACTGGCTACGCCGCCAGGGCATCGAAGTTCCCGACAAATAGACATCAGCCCGTCGACTCGCCGCCGGCCAGTTTTTGCACGACCACGGCGCCGACCAGATCGCCTTCGACATTGACCGCCGTGCGCACCGTGTCGAGGATGCGGTCGATCGGTAGCAGGATGGCGATGGCCTCGGTCGGCAGGCCGACCGATTCGAGTACCAGCACCATCGACAGCATGCCGGTGCTGGGAATGCCCGGCGCGCCGATGGCGCCGAGCATGGCGACGAAGAAGATGATCATCTGGCTGGCCAGGTCGAGTTCGATGCCGGCCAGGCGGGCGACGAACAGCGCTGCCGCCGCCTCGTAGAGCGCCGTGCCGTCCATGTTCATGGTCGCGCCGAGCGGCACGACGAAACTGGCGACATCCTTCTTCACATGCAGGTGCTGCTCGGCACAGCGCAACGTGATCGGCAAGGTTGCCGCGCTCGAACTGGTGGCGAAGGCGGTAATCAACGCTTCACGGCTGCCCTTGAAGAAGCGCCGCGGCGACATCCGGGTGAACAGCCAGAGGATCGCCGGCAACACGATCAGGCCGTGGAACAGCGTCGTGCCGGTGACGACGGCGATGAAATGGCCGAGGCTGAGCAGCAGTTCGCTCTTCTGTCCGGCGACCAGTTGCAGCAACAGGGCGGCGATGCCGAAGGGGGCCAGATACATGATCCAGCCGACGATGCGCAGGCAGAGCTCCTGCAGTTCGCCGATCAGGTTGCGGATGTTGCGGTAACGCTCGCCACCGACGACCAGCGCAATGCCGAGAAACAGCGCGACGATGACGATGGCCAGAATCTCGCCATTGGCCAGCGCCTTGAACGGATTCTGGAACAGCCCGCGGAGAAACTGGGCGATGTAGTCGGGCAGTGGCATCTGCCGCGCCTGGAAGTTTTGCGTGGCTTCGGCGAACATCGCCAGTTGCAGCCCGTCGCCCGGCCGGAACAGGTGGGCGGCGCCGAAGCCGATGATGATGGCCAGGCCCATGGTGGCGAAGAAGAAGATCAGCGTCGTCGTCCACACCCGGTGCATCTGGTCGTGGGCGCGCAGGTTGGCAACGCCGACGACGATGGACGAAAAGACCAGTGGCACCAGCACCATGCGCAGCAGGTCGAGGAACAGGTTACCGACCAGCTTGGCGCCGTACAGCGTGTTCTGCGCCGCCGGTGTGGCGCCCTCGGCGGCCAGCCACAAGCCGCCGGCGATGCCAACGGCGCAGCCAACAAATATCTGCAGATTGAGCGAGGGAAGCTTCATGGCGATCGTTCGACGTCGGGAGCGCACATTCTATCCGTCACACCCTGTGGCATCATCGTTCGCCTTATCTTTATGGAGGCGATCATGAGCGACCTGCAAGCCCTCACCGCTGAACTGCTCGCCTTCCGCGATGCTCGCGACTGGCGCCAGTTCCATTCGCTGCGCAACCTGATCGTCTCGCTCAACCTGGAAGCTGGCGAACTGCTTGAATTGACGCAGTGGAAGAGCGACGAAGAAATCGAGGCGCTGGCCGTTGAGCCGGCCACGGCGGAGGCCTTGCGCGACGAGTGTGCCGACATCCTGCTCTACCTGCTGTTGATTGCCGAGACGGCGGGCATGGATCTGTTGGCGGCAGCGCGTAGCAAACTGGCGAAAAATGACGAGAAATATCCAATTGAGCTGGCGCGTGGCTCGCGGGCCAAGTACACAGCGCTGAAACCGCCTACAGGAGGACGATTGGAGCAGGACTGAGGTGGCGTGTCGGATTCCTTTACATGCACTAGGCCAAAGGTCGTATGCATAAGGAATATATGTTTAGGAACAGTGTGTTATGGATATTGGCACGGCTGTTGCTGTTTGGTTGTCGTCCTGACAGATTTTCTCCCCTCGGAGCCAAACATGAAAAATATGCTCAAAAAGACTTTCGGCGGTGTCTGCGCTGCTTCTATCCTCGCATTCGCCAGCGCTCCGGCCCAGGCCGATGACCTGCCGGTTTTCAATACCAACTACCCGATGCCGTCGTCTGCCTGTGCAACTTTCGGCAACCTGGTGTCCTGTTCGACCGCCGTGCTCGAATATCTGGCTGCCCAGAATTACCCGGGTTACACCGCGCCCTATTCCTTCAGCACGGCGCAGGGCAACCTGATCGATACCGTGGTGCTGGCCACCAACAACGGCAACATCCTGGACAACGGTGACATGGTCCCGTCCGGTTCCGAAGATGCCTTCACGACCATCAATGCCAACAAAGATTACTTCTTTACGGGTGATGGCAATGATCCGAACAACAACGTTCCTCTGCTTGGCGACACGCCTTTCAGCTGGGACATCAGCCTCAGTTCGCTGATCGGCAAGCTGACCTTCGGCGGTGCTTTCCACGAGATGCTGATCGGTTTCGACATGAACCAGCCGCAGAATTCGACTGCCTCGCTGCCGATCTGGTCACTGATCACGGTGCGTGATGTCAATGGCAACCAGCAGAATATCTATTTCGAAACGCAGAACGTCAATCCGTTGAATCCGTTTGCCGATCCGCTGGCTTATGTTTCTGACAAGACCTTCGACGGTTCTGGCGTGACCACACCCGGTGCTGATGATTTCGCGATGACGGTGGGCACCATCTGCGTGGTGAACGCGACAGTTTCCTACCCCTCGCCGGATGGCACCACCTGCCCGAATGGCGGCACGCTGGTCAATACCAACCGCGGTTCCAATCAGCTCGAGTTCATCAACTATCTGCCTGGACTTGATCTGCTGGATCTGTTCTCCAAAGGTTATGACACACTCTCCGTCCAGGTCTGGATGGGCTGCTTCAATACCCCGCCGAGCAATGGCCCGGATCGCTCCGGCCCGGATCTGCTGAATGGTGGTTCGATCGGTCCGTGCGACAACGGTGGCTTTGGTGACATCTTCCTGCTGGCCGGTGATCCGCAGTCCCGGGTGCCGGAACCGGGTACCCTGGCTCTCCTCGCAACTGGTCTGCTCGGTCTCGGCTACCGTCGCTTCCGCAAGAACTGATCAGCGCGAACAAAAAAACGGCCGGTTTCCCCGGCCGTTTTTTCGTTTACCGGCGTGAGTTCAGGTGCTTTCCGAGTCGATGCTGAAGCTGCTTCCCTGCCCTTGGGAGAGCAGGGAGGCGAGGACCGGCAGCGTCTCGTGCAGCTTCTTCTCCAGCGTCCACGGCGGATTGATGATGAACATCCCGCTGCCGTGCATGCCATAGCCGTCGCGTGACGGCGCCTTGACCTGCAGCGTGGCATGCAGCCAGTTGTCGGCGCCGAGCGCCTTCAGGCGGTTCGGCAGCTTGACCGATTCGGGCTTGCTCAACATCGGATACCACAGTGCGTAGGTGCCGGTCGGGAAGCGCTTCAGGGCGTCCTGCAGGCCCTTGACGACGTTGCCGTAATCGTCGCGCGTCTCGTAGGAAGGATCGATGAGAATCAGGGCGCGACGCGGCGGCGGCGGCAGGACGGCCTTCAGGCCGGCGAAGCCGTCGCCGGCGGTGATCATGATCTGGCGGCCGCCGTTCCTGAAGCATTCCTGCAGCAACTTGACGTCGCTGCTGTGCAGTTCGTAGAGACGCAGGCGGTCGCCGTCGCGCAGCAACTGGCTGGCCAGCCAGGGCGAACCGGGGTAGTGGCGCAACTGGCCGTCCGGGTTCTGCAGGCGGATGAAGTCGACATAGTCGGCGGCGGCCGGCGGCAGTCCTTTGGCCTCCCACAGGCGGCCGATACCGTCACGGTATTCGGCCAGCTTGCTGGCGTGCGCCGAATCTAGGGCGTAGTGCCCGGCACCGGCATGAGTGTCAATGATCCAGAAGGGCGTCGGCTTTTCGCCCATGTATTGAGCGATCTGGATCAGGATCAGGTGTTTCAGCACGTCGGCGTGGTTGCCGGCGTGGAAGGCATGGCGGTAGCTGAGCATCAGATTTTCAGTGGGGAAGCGGTTCGAGGGTGACGAATTCTAGCCCCTCGTTGGCCTCCAGTGTCCTGCCGACCCGTCTTTCGATATGGCGTCCCAGCGTCGTGAAGCTGAGTGTCTGGCCGACGCTGACCTGGCCGGGGGGAACGATCAGTCCGGAATGAGGGCCGTAGGCCGGCAGGCTGTGCAGGAAGACGGCCCGTTTGGCCGCAGAACCGTTGCTGGCCAGAGTCACCACGCTGACTTGCGGCGACAGCAATTGCAAGCCCAGCTCCAGACGATTGCGTACCGAGGCAATGCGGCGCACCAGGCAGACATGGATACGGCTCGATTCCCGTGGCTGCAGCGCGACCAGGTTGCCGGCTCCGAACTGGCATTTTTCGCCCTTGATGAAGCGGATCAGGAAACCGTCCGGACTTTCATCGATCAATGACCATTCACTGCTCAGGAATCCCGGCGAATCGTGGCGGTTGAAGCTGTCGTGGGCGCGTCGGGAAAAGGTGTGGCCGTCAAGAAACTCGATTACCTGATCGAGCCCGCCAACCATATCGGCGCGTGGTCGGAACTTGGTACGGCTGAAACGGCGGGCGCTACGCCCACCGATGGCGATGCGCAGGCTTTGCAGGAGCGCCGGTGGTGCCGATAGCTCGGGTTGTACCGGCTTGCCCGGCTGGCGGGCAAGATTGCGGTCGAGGGCGGCGAGAACCTGGGCGCAATCGACAATCAGCCCGCCGGAGAACTGACTGCCGGGGGGCAAGCGGGTCAGCGGAAAACCGGGATTACCCTCTTCGGAGCGGACCAGGAAGCAGGCATCGGCACTTTTGCTGGTCAACAGCTCGGATGTGGCTTCGGCGACGACGGCGTAGGCGGCGAGTAGCCGGGTGCAGCGATGGACGATGTCGAGTTCGTTGCGTGGCAGCTTGTTTGGCTCGAGGAAGGCGAACAGCAGGGCGCCGAGATATTCATGTTCGATCGGTGCCGTTTCGCCATTGAGCGGCTTGCTGCGCGGATCGCAGGTCACCCGGTAAAGCTCATGCAGGTGCAGCCAGGAGTTCGCCGAGGGCAGGGCATAGGCACGGTAGGCCAGCAACTGGCGTCGGGCAATCAGGCTCATCGCGCGCTCGGTGGCCCGATGCAGCAGGTTGGCGAAGCTCGCCTGGTGTGCGCCGAAGATTTTGCGGGCGATGTCGGCATACCCCTGGGCCAGACGCTTGAGCAGATTGTCCGCCTGCAATGCTGCCGTCGTCACCGAGGTGGGCAAGGGCAGGGTCGCGCTCGCAATTTCGGCTTCCAGGGCGGGCAGCAGCTTCTCGGCTTCCTGGCGGGCTTCCTCCAGCAGCTTGAAGCGCATGTGCAGGTTGGCCTGGCGAAAAATCGGCGGCAGCACCTCGTCGCTCAGTCGGGCGATCGCCGCCAGTGGGAAATGCCCGGCGGGCATTTTGCTGTGACTGGCCGAGGCCATTGCGGCCAGTCCCTGAGGCTGGGGCTGGCTGAACGGAAGTAGCTCACGAAGGCGCTGCAGGGGGATACCCATGGCTCGAAGGGATTTTTTGACAATCGCATTATCCGTGATAAGTGATTCCATTTCTGTGGAGTATTTCCTCCTTTCCGTATACTTGCGCCATGGAATTCACCGAAATACTGGTTATCGCTGCCATTGGCGCCGCCATCTGGTTCTGGCTCGACTCGCTGAAAGCCCGCGAGGCCGGCGTGCGCGCCGCGCGTCAGGCCTGTGCCGAGGAGGGGCTGCAGTTTCTCGACGAAACCGTGGTCGGCCGCTCGCTGCGCCCGGCCCGTAACGATGCCGGGCATTTCCGCCTGCGCCGTGTCTACGCCTTCGAGTTCAGCGATACCGGCAACAACCGCTGTTCCGGCAGCGTCACGCTGCTCGGTGGCGACGTCGAATTCCTCCACATCCGCCCGCAACTCTACGTGGTGCCCAAGGCACCGGAACAACATGAAACCATCCATTGAAAGCATTGAATTTCACGGTATTCCCGCCTGGCGCCTGAATGGCCCGCGTGGTGCCAAGGCCGTGATCAGCCAGTTGGGTGCCCAGGTGCTGTCCTGGCAGACACCGGACGGCCGCGAGCGCCTTTTTCTCTCCGACAAGGCGGTATTCGACGGCAGCGTCGCCATCCGCGGCGGCATTCCCGTCTGTTTTCCGCAGTTCTCCTCGCTTGGCGATCTGCCGAAGCACGGTTTTGTCCGCAACCGCCACTGGTCGCCTGCAGCCGAGCGCTGTGGTGACGATTACGCGCTGATCACCCTGGAAATCGTCGACGACGAGGCAACCCGCGTCCTCTGGCCGCATGCCTTTCGCGCCGAACTGACGCTGATGATCGAAGCCGACCGCATCGACATCGAACTCTGCGTGACCAATACCGGCGCTGCGCCCTTCAGTTTTACCGGCGCCCTGCATTCCTACGTGCGCCTGGTCCAGGTCGAGGATGCGGCGCTCGAGGGGCTGTATGGCTACGAATACCGCGATGCCGCCGACGGCAACCGCATCGTTCGCGACAGTGGCACCGAGGTGGTTGTCGACGGGCCGCTCGACCGCGTCTATCACGACGTCAAACGGCCGCAATTGCTCAAGGCTGGCAACCACAGTCTGGGCATCCAGAACCAGGGCTTCCCTGACGTCGTCGTCTGGAATCCCTGGGTCGAGGGCTGCGCAGCCCTGGCCGACATGCCGGCCGACGGCTGGCGGCAGATGCTCTGCGTCGAGGCAGCCATCGCCCGGCAGCCGGTGAGCCTGCCGGCCGGGGAGGAGTGGTACGGGCGGCAGACGCTGGTTGCCGTCTGAAAGGTCGCGCCTTGTCGTGAATCCGACAGGCTGGGATCGGCCAAGCCGTTGATTTGATGGAAGCGCTACTTGGTCCTGCTCTTGCTTCATTCTGGGCATGGATGCCGTCCCCCATCATCACCATGCGGCGATGCCGCCCGGATTGCTCGCCGGCTTCAGTCAGCGCGCCATTGAGCGCGGCTGCCTGCTGGCGACGCCGGCGACCGCTCGCGATCAGGTCTTCATCGTTGAAGCGGGGCGCCTGCGCGTCTATCTGGCCGGCGAGAACCGCGAACTCAGCCTGAGTTTTCTCGGGCCGGGCGACATCTACACGACGCACACACCGACTTACGTCGAGGCCGTGACTGACTGCGTGCTGCAGGTCATCGACACGCCGACCTTCGCCCGCCGGCTGGCCAGCGATCCGTCGATCACGCCGGTGATGATGCGCGTGCTCGGCCGCTTGCTGGCCAATGCCGTGGGCCTGATCGAGGATCTGGCCTTCCGCGAGGTGCCGGCGCGCCTTGCCCGCTTCCTGCTCGGCCTGGCCGAGCGTCGTGGCCAGCCGACCGACGATGGCTGGCTGATCCCGCTCGATCTCGGCACCGAGGATATCGCCAGCCTCCTCGGCAGCACCCGGCAGACGGTCTCCTCGCTGCTCAACCAGTGGCAGCGGGAAGGGCTGCTGCAGCGTCACGGCCGGCGCAGCCTGCGTGTGCGTTCGCTGGCAGCGCTGGCTGAATATTGTCCGGATAGTGTCGGCCAGCCGACGGAAAGCGTGGCGCAACGCGGCTAAAGTTCGACCATGTTCCTGATCGTTGGAGAAAGACATGGAAGCCACCTCGTCGCCTGCTGTGGATTGCCCCTGCCGGCAAAAGCCCGATCGTTATCTCAGCTTTGACGGCATCGATTGCGCCGGCAATGCCCGCCGCCTGATGGAACTGATCGAAAGCAACATGCCGGCGGATGGCGAAGAGCGTTCTTTCTGGCGCTATTTCATGGCCAAGCGCCAACCGCGCAGCGGCCCGGCACCGGATGACCTGTTCCTCGTTCATGCGCACATCAACCAGATTCGCGAATTGTTCGAGGACTGTGGCGATGCGGCGGCGCTGGCGCTGCTGTTGCAGGTCGAGGAAGAGTGCTGTTGAGCCGCCGGCTGCGGAACTTTTGATCCAGGCGGGTTTCACAGGGCTAGTCCATCAGCTATAGTCCGTTCCCATGCGCTCGCTGCTCCGTTCCGTTACCCGCCTGCTGTTGCTGGTCATGCTGACCACCGTCTTCTCGCCAACTTTCGGCTGGGAAGCGGCGCAGGGTATGGCGACGCACGATCAGGGGCCGGCGATGCATGCCAGCCACGATGCGCATGCGGGCCATGAGGGGCACGCGGAGCAAGGCCATGACACCTGCGCCAGCGATTGCGCCGGTCATGCTCAGGAACCCTGTGCTGATACTCGTCATCACTGCTGCCCCGGTTTCATCCTCGGGCACCTGCTTGGCGGTACTGTTGGCAACGTCATGCCGGTCATCCCCGTTGGCAGTTCCGTTGTCCTGAACGACCGCGATGCGCATTTCTCCTCGCGTGTCCCCGAAGGGCTCGAACGTCCGCCCAGAGCTTCCGCCGCCTGATCTGCGGCGGTCGGCCAGTACTTTTCCCTGAATTTCCAGCCCGCTTGGGCTGATCTGGCATACCGCCGGTTGTGCTTCATCAACCGGAGGATGTTCCATGCGAGCCTGTTTCTGGATCGCCTTTTCCCTCGTCGTCGCCACGCCGGCGCATGGCGAAACGCAACAGACCCTGGCCGGCGCTTTTGCCGCCGCCTGGGCGCGGCAGCCTGTGGCGCAGGCGCTGGGCGAGCGTCAACGCGCCGCTCAGGCCCGCCAGGAGGCAGCCTCGGCGTTGACCGCCGAGCCGCCGAGCCTGGAGTTGGGCGGACGCAGCGACCGCTTCAATCGCGACCGTGGCGCCGAGGAATACGAAGTCGGGCTGGTGTTGCCCTTGTGGCTGCCTGGCGAGCGGCGCGGCAGCCAGGCGCTGGCTAGCGCCGAAAGCGCTGCGCTGACGGCACGCACGGCGGCGTTGCGCCTGCAGTTGGCCGGCGCCTTGCGCCAAGCCTGGTGGGACTGGCAACTGGCTGACAACGAACGGCAACTGGCTGACGAGCGAGTGATGGCGGCCCGCCGCCTGCGCGATGACGTCGCCCGGCGCCTTGCCGCCGGCGACCTGGCGCGCGCCGACCAGCATCAGGCCGAGGGCGAACTGGCCGCCGCCACTGCTGCCCAGGCCGAAGCTGGGGCGCAGTTCGCCGCTGCCGGCTACCGGTTGCAGGCGCTGACCGGTCAGATACCAAGTGCACCAATGGTGAAAGCGGAAGCCGAGGTGGCGGCCGCTGACGAGGTCGCCCTGCTGGCCGCTCATCCGCAATTGCTGGCGCTCGCCGGCCGCGGCGACGTCTCACGCCAGGAACTGGCACTGGCCCGCAGCCGCAGCCGCGCCAATCCGGAAATCACCATTGCTACCCGGCGCGAACGCGGCCTGGCCGGCGAGGCGATGGAGCAGACCTGGGCGCTGGCCCTGCGCATTCCCTTTTCCTCCGGCGCCCGCCAGCAGGCCCGTCTGGCCGAGGCCAATGCCGAACTGATCGAAAGCCGCCTGAGCGCCGAGCGCGAAGGCGAGCGCCTGGTCCAGGAAGTTGCCGCCGCCCGCAGCCGCCTGGGTGCCGCTCGCATCCAGCTGGCCGCCGCCAGCGAGCGTGCGCGGCTGGCGGGCGAGAGTCGTGAGTTCTTTGCCAAGTCCTTCCGCCTCGGCGAAAGCGACCTGCCAACCCGCCTGCGCATCGAGCAGGAGGCTTTTGCCGCTGCCAGCCAGGCGGCGCGCGCCCGCATCAATCTGGCGGCCAGCCTGTCCGCCTACCGTCAGGCCCTCGGCCTGTTGCCCGAATGAAGGAAAACCCGATGCTCCACGTAAAACAATTCATCAACCGGCTGCTGCTGGCCGCCGTGCTGGCGGTCGCTGGCCTGCCGGCGCTGGCCGCCGAGGTGCCGCTGCCAGTGGTCACGGCTGAGAGTGAGGCCTTCGAGGTCGTCGGCCGGCTGGAAGCTGAAGGCCTGATCCTGCATGTCGATCGGGCGCCGAGCAACGAGCCGGTGTTGGCGGCGACGCTCGAGATCGAGGCTGACGGGCGCAGCGCGACCGCCGTTTTCCGCCCGGCCAGCGGCGACTACCTGCTTGCCGACGCCGCCTGGCTGCAGCCATTGCGCCAGCCAGGCGAGCATGCGCTGGCGCTGACCCTGATTGCCGGCGAAGACAGCGACCTGTTGTCTGGCGAGCTGATCGTCGCCGAGGCACCGGCCGTCGCCGTGGCCAGTGGCGGGCGCCTGGGCCTGATGTTGCTGGCGGCGCTGCTGCTCGTCGCCATCATCGTCATCGGCCGGCGCCTGCGCCGCCTTCCCGGAGAGGGCGTATGAACAAGCTGACAATTACCCTGCTGCTGGCCGCCGTGTTGGCAACGCCGCTGACTGCCCATGAAGGTCACGATCACGGCGACGAGAAGAAAACGCTGCCCAATCTCGGCAACACGCCGCAACGCCTTGCCGACGGCACGGTCTTCCTGCCGAAGATGGCCCAGCGCCAGATTGGCGTCCGTACGCTGCCGGTGGCCGAAGAACAGGTGGCGCGTAGCATCGAACTGCCGGGCAAGGTGATCATGGACCCGCAGCGCGGCGGCCGCGTCCAGGCGATGATCGCCGGCCGTCTCGAAGCGGCTGGCGCACAGGGCTTGCCGGTTGCCGGCCAGCCGGTGCGCAAGGGCGAAGTACTGGCCTGGGTGGTGCCGTCGGCCGGGCAGATCGAACGTTCCAATCAGGCGGCGCAACTGGCCGAACTGAAGGCGGCGCGGCAACTGGCCGAACGGCGCCTGGCCCGCCAGCGGGAACTGGCCGACACCGTGCCGCGGCGCGAAATCGAAGCGGCCGAGAGCGAGGTGTCGAGCCTGAACGGGCGCATCGCCGCCATCGGCGGCGGCCTGGCCGGGCGCGATGCGCTGGTGGCGCCGGTCGCTGGCGTGATCGCCGCCAGCAATGCGGTGGTCGGCCAGGTGGTCGAAGCCCGCGAGCTGGTGTTCGAGATCGTCGCCCCGGACAGCCTGCATGTCGAAGCCCTGGCCTACGAGACGCTCGATCTCGGCGGCGTGGCCGCGGCCAGTCTGGCCATCGGCGAGCAGAGCCTGGAGCTGCAGCTGGTCGGCGCCAGCCGGCGCCTGCGCGAACAGGCGCTGCCGCTGGTGTTCGGCAGTCGGGCGCCGGGCGCCGGCCTGCGTCTGCCGCTCGGCCAGCCGGTCAAGCTGCAGGTGCGCCTGCGCGAAAGCGCCAGCGGCCTGCCGCTGCCGCAGCGGGCGCTGGTGCGCAGTCCGGCCAACGAGACCATGGTCTGGGTCAAGACGGCGCCCGAGCGCTTCGCCCCCAAGCCGGTGCGCAGCCAGCCGCTCGACGGCGCCCGCGTGCTCGTCGTCGGCGGCCTGCAGGCCGGTGAGCGCGTCGTCGTCGACGGCGCGCCGCTGCTCAACCAGATCCGCTAGGAGCCATCCATGTTCCAGTGGCTACTGCAGAAAAGCCTGTCCAGCCGTCTGCTGGTGCTGGCCGTCGCGCTGGTGCTGATGGGCTACGGCGCCTTCGAGGCGCAGCGCCTGCCGGTCGATGTCTTCCCCGATCTCAACAAGCCGACCGTGACGCTGATGACCGAGGCCGGCGGCATGGCCGCCGAGGAAGTCGAGCAGCTCGTCACCTTCCCGCTCGAGACGGCGCTCAACGGCCTGCCCGGCGTCGCCGGCGTGCGCTCGGTGTCGAGCGCCGGGCTGTCCTTCGTCTATGTTTCCTTCGACTGGGAGACCGATCTCTACCGTGCCCGGCAGATGGTCGCCGAGCGCCTGACCGCGCTGCAGGGTGTGCTGCCGGCGGCGGTGGTGCCGCACATGGGGCCGGTCTCGTCGATCATGGGCGAAATCATGATGCTGGCCATTCCGCTCGATCCGGCCCAGGGCGACGCCATGCAGGCGCGCGAATACGCCGACTGGGTGCTGCGGCCACGGCTGATGGCGGTGGCCGGCGTCGCCCAGGTCATCCCGATCGGCGGCGAGGTGCGGCAGTTCCAGGTGCAGCCGGATACCCGGCGCATGGCCGAGCTGGGCATTTCGCTCGACCAACTGGAGAGCGCCCTGCGCGGCTTCTCGGCCAATACCTCGGGCGGTTTCCTGGAAATGAACGGACGGGAATACCTGATCCGCCATCTCGGCCGCAGTTCGCGCCTGGAAGACCTGCAGAACCTGGCGCTGGCCGCTCGCGACGGGCAACCCATCCTGCTCCGCCAGGTCGCCGGCGTCGCCTTCGCGCCGGCCATCAAGCGCGGCGATGCCGGCTTCAACGGTGCCCCGGCGGTGATCCTCAGCATCCAGAAGCAGCCGACCGCCGATACCGTCGATCTGACCCGGCGCCTGGAAACGGCGCTCAGCGAAATGAACAAGAGCCTGCCGGCCGGCGTGCTGGCGCCGCAGGTGGTGTTCCGCCAGGCCGATTTCATCCAGTCCTCGATCGACAACCTGCAGGCCAAGCTGTTGCTCGCCGCCTGCCTGGTCGCCGCCGTGCTCTTCTTCTTCCTCGGCAACCTGCGCACCATGCTGATCTCGCTGACGGCGATCCCGCTGGCTATCCTGATCGCCGTGCTGGTCTTCAAGTGGCTGGGGCTGTCGATCAACACCATGACCCTGGGCGGCCTGGCGATCGCCATCGGCGAGCTGGTCGACGATGCCGTCGTCGATGTCGAGAACATCCTGCGCCGGCTGCGCCAGGCGGCCGCCCGCGGCACGCCGTTCGGCATCGGCGAGCTGATCGTCAAGGCCTCGCTGGAAGTGCGCTCGGCCATCGTCTATGCGACGCTGATCATCGCCCTGGTGTTCGTGCCGCTGTTCGCCCTGCCGGGCATCGAGGGCAGGCTGTTCGTGCCGCTCGGCATCGCCTACATCGTCTCGATCCTGGCTTCGCTGCTGGTTTCGGTGACGGTGACGCCGGTGCTGTCCTTCTATCTGCTGCCGAAACTGGCGAGCGGCCGGCACGGCGACACGGTGCTGGTCGCCTGGTTGAAGCGCCATTACCAGGCGGCGCTGGAGCGGGTGCTGGTGGCGCCGCAAGGGCCGCTGGCGGCGACCGCGCTGGCGGTGCTGCTGGCCGTGACCGCGGTGCCGTTCTTCCCGACTACCTTCCTGCCGCCATTCAACGAAGGCTCGATGACCGTCAGCCTGCGCCTCAATCCGGGGATCACGCTGGCCGAGTCGGTGCGCGTCGCCAGCCAGGCGGAAAAGTTGTTGCTGGCGGTACCAGAGGTCGAGCACATTGGCCGCCGCTCCGGCCGGGCCGAACTCGACGAACACGCCGAGGGCGTTCATGTCTCGGAACTGGAAATCCGCCTCAAGCCGGCCGGCCGGCCGAAAGAAGCGCTTTACGCTGACATCCGCCAGCGCCTGAAGGATCTGCCGGGCAGTCTCAATCTCGGCCAGCCGATCTCCCATCGCATCGACCACATGCTCTCCGGCGTGCGGGCGCAGGTGGCGATCAAGGTTTTCGGCGACGACCTCGACACCCTGCGCGCCCAGGCGACGGCGCTGCAGCAGCGGCTGCAGCAGATCCCCGGTGTCGCCGACCTGGAAGTCGAGAAGCAGGTGCTGGCGCCGCAGATCAAGGTCCATCTCGACTATGCTGCGGCCGCCCGCTACGGGCTGTCGCCGGCGCAGCTGGCAAGCACGCTGCAGATGCTGGTCGATGGTGAGAAGGTGGCGCAGATCGTCGACGGCAACCGCCGCTTCGACCTGCTGGTGCGCCTGCCGGAAAGCGGCCGGGCGCTCGACGGCCTGCGCCAGTTGTTGATCGAGACGCCGCTCGGCCCGGTGCCGCTGGCTCAACTGGCCAGCATCGAGGATGCCGACGGACCGAACCAGGTGATCCGCGATGACGGCCGGCGGCGCATCGTCATCTCGCTCAACGCCCAGGGCCGCGCCTTGTCTGATGTGGTTGCCGACATCCGCGCGGCGGTCGCCGAACAGCCGCTGCCGGAGGGCTACTTCATCACCCTCGGCGGCCAGTTCCAGGCGCAGGAGGAGGCGGCGCGGCTGATCGCCGTGCTCGCCCTCGGCTCGGCGGCGCTGATCTTCATGGTCCTCTACAGCCGCTACCGGTCGGCGCTGCTGGCCACGCTGATCATGGCCAACGTGCCGCTGGCGCTGGTCGGCGCGGTGTTCGGCCTGTGGCTGTCCGGCCAGCCGCTGTCGATCGCGGCGCTGATCGGCTTCATCACGCTGGCCGGTATTTCCACCCGCAACGGCATCCTCAAGGTCAGCCACTGGCTGAACCTGATGCGTTTCGAAGGCGAAAGCTTCAGCCGCGAGATGATCGTCCGCGGCGCCCTGGAACGCCTGACGCCGGTGCTGATGACCGCGCTGGTCGCCGCCTTCGCGCTGGCGCCGCTGCTTTTCGAGGCCGAACAGCCGGGCACCGAGATCCTGCATCCGGTGGCCGTGGTGATCTTCTCCGGCCTGCTCGGCGCGACGCTGCTCGATACTTTCATCACCCCGGCGCTGTTCTGGCGCTTCGCCCGCAAGACGGTCGAACGCCTGCAGCGCGAACCAATCGACGAAGTTCTCTAATTTCCAATCACCAGGAGCGAACACCATGAACAAATTGCTTTCCACCCTTGGCCTGTGCACCTTGCTTGCCGCACTGCCGGCCATCGCCCATGAAGATCACGGCAAGCCGATGCATGGCGGCATCGTCGCCGAAGCCGGTCATGCCCAGTTCGAGATTGCCGGCAAGGACGGCATGCTCACCGTGCATGTCAGCAACCACGGGGCGCCGGTCGCCACCAGCGGGGCCGCCGGCAAGCTGCGCGTGCTGTCCGGTGCCAGCAAGCGCGAGATCGCGCTGCAGCCGGCCGGCGACAACAAACTGCAGGGGCAGGGCAGTCTCGCCGCTGGCGACAAGCTGCTGCTCGACGTCACCTGGCCAGGCCAGAAGCCCTTGCAGGCCCGCGCCGTCGTCAAATAAGGAGTTCCCATGACGACCAATCTGTTCCGCCGCCGGCTATTGCTGGCCTCCCTGGCCCTCGGCCTGCCCGGGTTGGCTGCGGCCGCCAGTACAAAGCCCATGGTCGAAGTCTGGAAAAGCCCTTATTGCGGCTGCTGCAAGGACTGGGTGGCGCATCTGGAAGCCAATGGTTTTGCCGTGCGCACGCACGAGGTCGGCGACCTCGATGGCGCCCGGCGCACGCTCGGCATGCCGGAACGCTTCGCCTCCTGCCACACGGCAAAGGTTGGCGGCTATCTGCTGGAAGGCCATGTGCCGGCCCGCGAGATCGCCCGTCTGCTGCGCGACAAACCGGCGGCGCTCGGCCTCGCCGTGCCCGGCATGCCGGTCGGTTCGCCGGGCATGGACGGTCCGGCCTACGGCGGCCGGCGCGATGCCTATGCTGTGCTGCTGGTGCAGCGCGATGGCAGCCATCGGGTGTTCAAGCAATACCGCTGAAGCGTGCGATCATCGCCGGCATGATCCTGAAGAACACCGAACACCTGCCGGCGAGCGACAAGGGCACGCGCGTCGCCTTGATCTACGCGCTGGTCGCCGAGCGCCTCGGCGCTTATTACGAGTACGGCCAGTGGCTGACGGTGGGCCAGGGGGCGACCCTGTGCGCCGACTGGCTGGCCCGTTCGAAAAGGTCGTTGGCGCTGGCTGAACGCCAGCAGCTGTCCGCCGCCAGCGACGAACTGGCGCGCAGTATCGCCGCCGGCCTGTCGCGCGAGGCCGGGTTGTACACGGCGCATGAGCTGAGCGAATCGCTTTCGGCCAATTACCATTCGGAAGTCGGCTGCTCGATCATGGTCGAGTGCGAGCGGGCGCTCGATTCCTTGCGCTGAACTTGATTTACATCGCAGCCGCGGCGCTGGCGCCCGGTTAGGCTGGGCCTTCCTCGCCCGACGCATCCCCGCCGCCATGAAACTCCAGCCGTTTTCCGTCGCCACTGTCCGTGCCGCCCTGCACGAGGGCTGGCAGCTGGCCAAGGCGACCCGGCGCATCTCCGTCGCCTACGCCCTGATCTTCACCATCGGCGGCGCGCTGATTCTTGGCGGCCTGCTGGCCAGTGGCCTGACCCCGTTCATCATCGCTGCTGCCGGCGCTTTCATGCTGCTCGGGCCGGTCTTTCTCGCCGGCTTCTACGGCATCGCCGCGGCGCACGAGGCGGGGCTGCCGGCTGATATGGCGGCACTGCTCGGCGGCTTCCGCCAGGCGGCACCGGCGCTGTGGGTGCTGGCCCTGGTCTGTGCGCTGCTGTTCATGATCTTCATTACCGACGCGGCCATTCTCTACAGCTACATGATCGGCGGGGCGCCGGTGTGGCTCGGCGAACTGCCGGCCAATCCTCTGGGTGTCGGCCGTTTTTTGCTATGGGGCGGTGTTTCAGGACTGTTCATCGCCTTTCTGCTGTTCGCCGTTTCGGCCTTCGCCGTGCCGTTGTTGTGCGAGCGGCGGGCCGGCCTGGTCGGCGCCATCGTCACCAGCGTCCGCCTGGTCTTTGCCAATTTCGCGCCGGCCATGCTCTGGGCGCTGCTGTTTTCGGCGACCATCATCGCCAGTTGCCTGCTGCTGCCCTTGCTGCCATTGACGCTGCCGTGGCTGGCCTTCGCCGGCCGGGCGCTGTATCGGCGAGCGCTGCCAGCCGGCTGAGCGAAGTGGGTTTCAGGCGCCGAGCGTCATCAGCGTCGTGTTGCCGCCGGCTGCCGTGGTGTTGGTGCTGACCACGCGTTCGGCGAGCATCCGGTACAGCGGGTAGCGCTGGCTGCTGGTCCCGGGCAGATAGAGCGGCAACAGTGGGCCGGGTGCGGCGGCCAGCCGGCGGCGCAGTGCTGCATCGTCTTGGTCGCAGAGCACGCCAGCCAAACCGGCGAAGTCATCCGGCGGCAGCCAGTCGATGTAGGGAGCCAGTTCCTCGGGCAGCAGGGCGCGCCGACGCGGGGTCGCTTGATCATCTACTGCGGCCACCATATTACCGGTGGCGAAGGCGGCAGCGAGCTGGCGCAACCATTCGTCGTCGCTGACCGCCAGGCAGAGCAGGCGGCCGCGCGGGGCGAAGGCCAGCCGGTTGTGCTCGCCGGTCGGCCCGGGCAGGTCGAAGCCGGTGTGCAGCAGGCTTTGCTCGACGTAATCAGTGCACTGCTGCGCCAGGTCCCGCCGGCCGGCGGTGAAGGCCCATTCGGCGAGCAGGCGGAAGGGCGAGTGCGGATCGTGCAGGTGCGCCTGACGGCGGCCGGGATGGCCCATCAGTGTCGCTTCCTCGCTGCCGCCGAGGCGGTGCAGGTAGAGCGGCCCACCGGCTTTCGGTCCGGTGCCGGACAGGCCTGCGCCGCCGAAGGGCTGGACGCCGACGACGGCGCCGACCATGTTGCGATTGACGTAGATGTTGCCGACCCGGGCGCTGGCGACGATGTGGCCGACGGTTTCGTCGATGCGGCTGTGCAAGCCCAGCGTCAGGCCGTAGCCGAGGCCGTTGATGGCCGCCAGCAGCGCATCGAGCTCGCCGTCGGCGTAGCGCAGGACGTGGACCACCGGGCCGAAGACTTCGCTGCTCAGGTCATCGAGCGAGTCGAGCTCGATCAGCGTCGGAGGCACGTAGCAGCCGGCGGCACAGGCCTCCGGCAGCGGCAGCTGGTGCACCGGCCGGCCGAGGGCGTGCATTTTTTCGATGTGAGCGAGTAGCTTCTGCTGCGCTTCGCCGTCGATGACCGGGCCGATGTCGGTGGCCAGTTCGGCCGGGTCGCCGATGACCAGTTCGGCCATCGCCGCCTTGAGCAGGGCCAGCGTGCGTTCGGCGATGTCGTCCTGCAGGCACAGCACGCGCAGCGCCGAGCAGCGCTGGCCGGCGCTGTCGAAGCCGGAGACCAGCACGTCCTGGACGACCTGCTCGGCCAGGGCCGAGGAATCGACGATCATCGCGTTCTGGCCGCCGGTCTCGGCGATCAGGCGGAGGCCCGGGCGCTCGGCGAGGCTGGCGTTGATCAGCCGGGCGACTTCGGTCGAGCCGGTGAACACCACGCTGCGCACCCGCGCATCGGCGACCAACGCGGCGCCGACCGTCTCGCCGCGGCCGGGCAGCAACTGCAGCACGGCCGGCGGTACGCCGGCACGGTGCAGCAGTTCGACGGCGAAATGGGCGATCAGCGGCGTCTGCTCGGCCGGCTTGGCGATCACCGGGCTGCCGGCGGCCAGCGCGGCGCTGACTTCGCCGAGGAAGATGGCCAGCGGAAAATTCCACGGGCTGATGCAGACGGCGACGCCGGGCGGCGTGGCCGGCGCATGGAAATGCCCTTCGCTCAGCTGCTGCGCGTAATAGCGGCAGAAATCGACGGCTTCGCGGATTTCGCCGACGGCATTGCCCCAGGTCTTGCCGGCTTCGCGCAGGCACAGGCTGATGAGTGGCAGGCGCTCGGCTTCGAGCAGGTCGGCGGCGTCAAGCAGCAGGGCGGCGCGGCTGGCCGCCGGCGTCGCATGCCAGCCGGCGCTGGCTGCGGCCGCCGTCGCCAGCGCCCGTTCGACACAGCTGGCATCGCTTTCGCTGACTTCGCCGACGATATCGGCATGCCGCGCCGGATTGCGCACGGGCTGTGAAGGAGCGGCCGGCGCGGCGCCACCGGCGATCAACGGCGCCGCCTGCCAGCGGCGCCCGGCCAGTTCGGTCAGGGCCTGCTGCACGCCGGCGATGTTGCCTTCATCGGCCAGGTCGAGGCCGGCCGAGTTGCGGCGCCCCGGGCCGTACAGTGCGCCGGGTAGCGGGATCGCCGGATGCGGCCCGCGGCCGTGCCGGCGCACCTGGTCGAGCGGATCTTCGACCAGCTGGGCGACGGTCACCGCCTCGTCGACGAGGCGATTGACGAAGGAGGAATTGGCGCCGTTTTCCAGTAGCCGGCGCACCAGGTAGGGCAGCAGCGTCTCGTGTGTGCCGACCGGGGCGTAAATGCGGCACGGCCGGTGCTCGGTGCCGGCGACGACGTTGTCGTAGAGTGGTTCGCCCATGCCGTGCAGGCACTGGAATTCGTAATCGTCGACGCCGCGGGCGCGGGCCATTTCGGCGACCATCGCCAGGGTGTGCGCATTGTGCGTAGCGAATTGCGGGAACACCGCGTCGCCGGCAGCCAGCAGGCGGCCGGCGCAGACCAGGTAGGCGAGGTCGGAATGCGGCTTGCGGGTATAGACCGGGTAGTCGGCCAGGCCGTCGACCTGGGCGCGCTTGATCTCGCTGTCCCAGTAGGCGCCCTTGACCAGGCGGATCATCAGTCGCCGGCGGCTGCGTCGGGCCAGGTCGATCAGCCAGTCGATAACGTAAGGTGCGCGCTTCTGGTAGGCCTGGACGACGAAGCCCATGCCATCCCACTTGGCCAGCTCGGGGTCGCCGGCCAGGGCGGCGAACAGGTCGAGCGACAATTCGAGGCGGTCGGCTTCCTCGGCGTCGATGTTGAAGCCGATGTTGAAGTCGCGCGCCAGTTTCATCAGGTGCTTCAGGCGCGGCAGCAGTTCGGCCATCACCCGCGCCCGCTGGCTGCGGCTGTAGCGCGGGTGCAGCGCCGACAGTTTGACCGAGATCCCCGGCCCGTCCTTGACGCCGCGCCCGGTGGCGGCGCGGCCGATGGCGTGGATGGCCATCTCGTAGGCGCGGCAGTAGCGCTCGGCATCGGCACTGGTCAGTGCCGCTTCGCCGAGCATGTCGAAGGAATGGCGGTAGCCGCGTAGCTCGTTGGCGCGGCTGCGCGCCAGGGCAGATTCGATGTCCTCGCCCATGACGAACTGTTGGCCGAGCAGGCGCATGGCGAAATCGACGCTCTTGCGGATCAGCGGCTCGCCGCCCTTCATCAGAATGCGCGTCAGCGCGCTGCCCAGCGCGCCGTGGTTGTGCGTGGACACCAGCTTGCCGGTCAGCATCAGGCCCCAGGTGGCGGCATTGACGAACAGCGACGGGCTGCCGCCGAGATGCGATTTCCAGTCGCCGTGGCTGATCTTGTCGCGGATCAGGCGGTCGGCCGTGGCGCGGTCGGGAATGCGCAGCAGTGCCTCGGCCAGGCACATCAGGGCGACGCCTTCCTGGCTGGACAGTGAGAATTCGTGCATCAGGTGGTCGACGCCGCTGGCATGGCTACGCTGGCGGCGCACCGCTTCGACCAGGGTTGTGGCCTGCTGGCGGACGGCGGCGCGGTCGTAATCAAGCGCTTCGACTTCGGCGACTAGAGCAGCCACGCACTCGGCCTCGGGCGCCCGGCAGGCGGCGCGCAGCGCAGCGCGGCTTACGGAAGTCATCGTCGTCATGGATACCCCGGAAAAATTGGCGACGGCCGTCGCCGAACGCGTGTTCATGCTAGCGGTTTTCGCTGCAGCATGCAGTCGCTCCCTGTTTCGGCAACGGTGCCACTGGGCTAAGATTCGCCGCTCGCATCTCCGCGCATTGCGCGAGATACCTAATGCTTTGGCTGGAAGACGCCGCGTTCTCCATCCAGCCAGAAAACCGGAACGCACCATCGATGTCGCCACGGGCGGCACGTGAAAAATGGCCATCAAGAAATCCGAGCTTTACTCTTCCCTCTGGGCCTCCTGCGACGCCCTGCGCGGCGGCATGGATGCCAGTCAGTACAAGGACTACGTGCTGGTCATGCTGTTCATCAAGTATGTCAGCGACAAGTACGCCAACCAGGCCTTCGCGCCAATCCAGGTGCCGGCCGGCGCCAGTTTCGCCGACATGGTGGCGCTCAAGGGCAATCCTGAGATCGGCGACCTGATCAACAAGCGGATCATCGCGCCGCTGGCCAACGCCAACAAACTGGCCGACATGCCGGACTTCAACGATGCCGGCAAGCTCGGCAGCGGCAAGGAAATGGTCGAGCGCCTGGGCGAACTGATCGCCATCTTCCAGAACCCGGCGCTGGATTTCTCGAAAAACCGCGCCGATGGCGACGACATCCTCGGCGACGCCTACGAATACCTGATGCAGCATTTCGCTGTCGATAGCGGCAAAAGCAAGGGCCAGTTCTACACGCCGGCCGAAGTCAGCCGCATCATCGCCAAGGTCACCGGTATCGGTAGCGCCGCCACCAGCAACGCCACCACCGTGTATGACCCGACGTGCGGGTCCGGATCGTTGTTATTGAAGGTCGGCGAGGAAGCCGGCGCCAAGGTGTCCCTCTACGGCCAGGAAAAGGACGCGGCAACCAGCGGCCTGGCGCGCATGAACATGATCCTGCACGACAACCCCGGCGCGCTGATCGTGCAGGGTAATACGATCACCGACCCGAAGTTCCGCGACGGCGAGGCGCTCAAGACTTTCGACTACGTCGTCGCCAATCCGCCGTTTTCCGACAAGCGCTGGAGCACCGGGCTGGACCCGTTGCACGATCCGTTCGACCGCTTCCAGACCTTCGGCGCGCCGCCCGCCAAGCAGGGCGATTACGCCTACCTGCTGCACATCG
>DDWF01000245.1 GCA_002345845.1 Betaproteobacteria bacterium UBA2293
ATTTCTGGGCCCGCTGGTGCGGCCCGTGCAAGGTCGAAATTCCCGAACTGATCAAGTTCCGCAATGCGCACAAGGGCAAGATCGAGGTGCTCGGCATCGGCATCGAGGATCGCGCCGAACCGGTCAAGGATTTCGCCAAGGCCTACGAGATGGATTACCCGGTCTTCGTCGCCAAAGAACAGGGTATCCCGCTGATGAAGGCCCTCGGCAACAGCAAGGGCGGCCTGCCCTACACGCTGTTCATCGACCGCCAGGGCAAGGTCATCGCCACCAAGATGGGTTTGATCAAGGCCGCCGACCTCGATGCGGTAGCCTCGCAGTTAGTGGCCCGCTAAGACCCGGCGGCTGACCGGCTGCTAGAATCGCCGGCATCCATTCCGCCGGAGCAAGCCATGATCATCACCCGGATCGACGGTGCCGTCGGCACCATCACGCTCGACCACGAAGCCAAGCGCAACGCCCTCTCCGAACGCCTGGTCGATGGCGTGGTCGGTGCGCTCGCCGAATTCACCCGCCAGAACGTACGCTGCGCCGTGCTCCGCGCCGCCCCCGGCGTCAAGGTCTGGTCGGCCGGCCATGATGTCTCGGAACTACCGGCCGGCGGTCTCGACCCGCTCGGCTGGCGCGATCCGCTGCGCCACCTGATCCGCGAACTGGAGAACTTCCACGCCCCGATCATCGCCCTGATCGAAGGCAGCGTCTGGGGCGGTGCCTGCGAAACCGTGCTCGCCTGCGACCTGATCGTCGCCACACCGGATGCCTGCTTCGCCGCCACGCCGGCCAAGCACAGCGTGCCCTACAACGTCTCCGGCCTGCTCACCTTCCTCAACGCCGCCCACATCCACATCGCCAAGGAAATGCTGTTCACCGCCCAGCCGATCCCGGCCAGCCGGCTCGAACGCATGGGCATCATCAACCACCTTGCCGCAGCCGAGGAAATCGAAACCTTCACCTACGACATGGCGCGCACCATCGCCGCCAACGCCCCGCTATCGATCTCGGTGATGAAGGAACAACTGCGCATCCTCGCTGGTGCCCACACCATGTCGCCGCAGGATTTCGAACGCATCCAGGGCCTGCGCCGGGTGGTGTACAACAGTCACGATTACGCCGAAGGCATCAGCGCCTTCAAGGAAAAGCGCAAACCCAGGTTTGCGGGGCGCTGAGCCTTCAGCCGGCGCTCGGCAATTACCTGCCGAGGTGCTGCAGGACCGTATGCAGGCGTTCGGCGGCACGGGCCGCCTCGGGATCGTTTTCCGCCAGCTTCAGCACGTCGACCCAGTTGATGTAGCGATCGAGGCGGACCAGGGCCTTGGCGCTGACCGAATCCAGATCGATCTCCAGGTCAATGTCATCGCCGTTTGCTTCGAGCCGGTATTCAAACGATCCTTGCATGCTGCCTTCTCCAGTGTGTCGCGTATTGAACGGAGGCCAGTGTATAGATCGGCGGCCCTAAATGAAATGCCGGCGAGGCCGAGAGCGGCTGACCCGGCGCTGTAACAGGGCGATCACGGTCCTGCAATCTGCCCCTTCTAATCTCCGTTGCGCACCGCCATCAACCCGCCACCGCCCGCGGCCGCGCGCCGAACCGGGGCAGACAGGAGATCACCATGAATCTGTTCAATGCCGAATTCGACCTGATCGACAAATCGACCGAAGCCCATCTGAAGGCCAGCATCGCTGCCTTGGCCAGCCTGTTGATCCTCACCGGCACCGTGCTCTACCTGCACGCCAGCTCACTGCTCGGCTGAGCTGCGGTCTACGCGGCCAACCAGCCGGCGACCTGGCGGGCGAGCCAGGCCCCGTCGTCAAGCGGCAGATCATGGCCGGCCGTCGGGTGCTCGGCGTAGGCCGTCTGCCAGTGCCAGGCCAGTTGCCGGGAACAACGCACATCGACCAGCCGGTCGCCGGCGCTGCCCAGCACCAGCAATGGCACCGGCGGCGGCTTGGCCGGGACGCCAAAGCGGGCGGCCGCCAGCAGCTGGCGCAGGACATTGCCCGGCGTCACCGGATACTGCCGGGCCCAGGCGGTCCACTCGGCCAGCGTCTGCGGATCTGTCGGCCGATTACTGGTCAGACGCAGGATGGTCTGTTCGCGCCGGCCGGCATCCGGCTCCAGCAGCAGGCCGGCCAACGCCGGGTAATTGGCCGGGCGCAGCCGGTGATGAAAGGGATTGAACGGGCGCAGGCTGGTATTGATCAGCACCGCCCCGGCCACCTCCTCCGGCTGGCCAAGCGCCCAGTCCACAGCGACCATGCCGCCGAGCGACAGGGCCAGCAAGTGATACGGCGGCGCCAGGCCGCACTCGTGCAGCTGCTGGCGGCAAGCCGCCACCATGCCGGCGACGGTGGCTGGAGTCGCCTCGCCGTTGCGGCGACCGTTGCCCGGCAGGTCGATGGCCACCACCGCTGCCCCGACGGCCTGCTGCAGGGTCTCCGGGAAGCGCCCCCAGTGCCGGCTTTCCCGGCTCAAACCACGCAGCAAAACCCAAGTCGTCATGGCTTCGCCATCCCGTACCAGTGTTGCAGCGCCCGCGTGCGCAGCTGCTCGCGCTGCTCGCCGGTGGGCAACCACAGGTCGCAGCCGCAGGCTGCCCGGGCGAGGAAATCCAGCCAGCCGACGTGCCGGCGCAATACCCGGTGCTGGCGATGGGCGATTTGCGGATTGAAGATGCCGTGGCGCGAAAAAACCTGCCGCGGATTCTTCCTCACCCACAACCAGGAACCCATCTCCAGCGTCAGCGGCAGGAAGATGCGCTCCGGTGCCGCGCCGGCCTGCAGGTAGAGGTAGTCCCAGAGGTCGCCGTGGGCCAGGTACTGGCAGCTCTGCGGCTCGAAGACATAGCGGTGATTGGGGTGCGCCTGCTCGTAGATGTCGGTCAAGGCCAGCAACTCGGGCAGATGAGCGATGGGCGCCACGGTGTGGGCATGGGGAAACCAGATGCGGTCGCTGCTGCCGAAGCCGGAATGGCAGTCGATGGCGATGCCGAAGCGGCGCGTGAAGAACTCGCGCTCGACGATGGCGCAGACGGCGCGGTTCTCGGCTTCCATGGCTTCGCCCTGGCGCCCGCGATACCACGGCAGGCGGGCACTCAGGCGCTGCCCACCGAGCAGGAAGGGGGTCTTCTCGCGCGCTTCGACCGGGGCGTTGCGCATCAGGTCGACGCCCGCCGGATTGGCCCGCGTGCCGCGCCACATGCCGCCCGGATTGACGATGGGCATGAACACCAGGCGCACCGCTTCCAGCTGCCGATGCAGGATGCTGTCCCAGTTCAGGCGGCGGACCAGGGTGCGCAAATAGGCCAGCACCACTTCCGTACCGATCCGTTCAAGGCCGTGGAAGCCGCCGAAGAAGCCGACCACCGGCACCGTCGGATCGGGATTGCCGAGGGCGATGGCGTACACCGGAAAGTGCCGCTCGCCAACGGCGACCGTACACGCCACCTCCGTCTCGAGCCAGTGCCCGCCATCGGCGATGAGGGCCTCCAGCTCGCCGAGCTCCTTCAGTTCGGGATGCGCCACACCCTGCACAATAAGATCGCCCCGGCCAAGGTGATGACAGACACCGGCACCCGGCGGCTGCAACACGCAGATAACAATTGGCCGCTATGTTAGGAGCCAACGGCCCTGCCGGCAGATGAATTTTTCATGACAGCCGGGCCGCCCCGCCCGCCACTACCAACGGATGCCGACGATGCCGACCCTGTCACACAAAGCCCCCAGCCGCCCCCTGCTCACCCTGGGCCGCGCCATCCTGTGGGGCCTGATCGAACTGGTGGCGCTCAACCGCCATCGCCGGCGCTGAGGTGACGCTGGCATCCGCCTGCTTTCCCGAGCCGATGCCATGCGCTCGGGTGATTAATTTGCATTAGTCATTTGACGGATCGACCAAGCCGGCTACCCTGAGTGATCCCCCCAGAAGAAAGGCAACACTCATGAAAACCCTGATCCCCGCGCTACTCCTCGCCGGCCTGCTGGCCATGCCGGCCCTGGCGCAAACGACAGCCTTCACCCTGCCGGAAAACCGCTCCGGAGATGTCACCTATATCAGCGGCGGCATCGGCGACGAGGAACGCGACGAAATCCGGCAACGCGAAGCTAATTTCAATCTCAAGCTGCTGTTCTCCGAGCGCGACGGTTCCTATCTGACCGGTGTCGACGTGCTGTTGCTCAACGCCAAGGGCGAAACGGTACTCGACGCCAAAGCAGCCGGCCCCTTCCTGCTCGCCCGAGTGCCTGCCGGCCGCTATACCGTCAAGCTTTCGGCCAATGGCAAGACGCAGCAAGGCAAGGTGTCGGTAGGCGCCAAGGGAAAACAGCAGGCCGTTTTCCGCTGGTAAGCCATCCAGCGGCGGGAATCGCCATCCGGCAAGAGCGCAAGACAAGGAGGGAGCCAGAAGCTCCCTCCAAACATTTCTGGGCCAGTCCCGACAGAATGGGGCGCCAGCCGGCAGGAGCGCTCAGTTCAAAAATGTAGTCGGCAATGGCGCTAAAAGAGCTTCTTCCAATCAGGCCTGAAGAGCTGGATTTCGGCCAGAGCGGACGTTGGCCTTACCATGAGAAATGACCGGTTCTGAATCCAAATCGGTCATTTCAGGGAGTCAACGATAGCTTTTAACTGCCGCTAATTTTCGGGGGGATTACCTAGCCACGCTAGCGAGAACCATAAGTTTATGGTTCTCTTATTGGGCTGACTGTATTAGTTTTGTGATTAAGTTCGTCATCCGTCTTGTTACATTCTTCTCTTCGACAAGCTTCCTCGCATCGGAATGCCAGCTATCCGACACGACATAACCAGGCTCCGAGTCAGCACGACTACGTTCGATTTTCAACACCTCTTGCTCGCTTAAGAACTCAAGGTACGAACTTAATGAGAGCTTACCGACAACTGTGACGTTTTTATATACGTTCTTGCTCTTCCATGAAAAGTGATTCGATCGAAAACCCACCTTGAGTATCTTATATAGGTTGTCGCGAATCACCTCGTGTCCAGATTCATCGGCTATTTTCTTTGTCTGAAACGATGCCAAAAGGTTGGAACTGAATTTACAACCAGATCCGAATAGTGAACGGTCCAATTTGTCTGGAAGAGTCTGGTCATCAAAATTGACTTGAGTGGAATAGAAAACAGCATTTCCGGGTACATAGTCACAACTCTGCAGATTCGTATAGTTTTCAACGTAGCCGTCTTGCACCGTAATTCCGTTTAGATTAACTGGGTAGAACTGACCGTAGATGGAGCACCCCGTCCATGTTCTGCTGCCGAAGTAACTATTAAGGCTCTCGGAGCGTTCTATTTTGTCGATATTCTTACTAAGTGCCCAGTACATAAAAGCGCTCATCGCTTTACGCCAAGGCAGTACCGAACCAGTATCCCGTAGTCCATATTGGAGGAGGCTATTGAACCACTTTAACGTGTTGGGAGCATGCGCATACGTAGTGGGTGGAAGCACTGCCATGACTTCATCGTAAAGTGGTCCGTCTCCACGGCAGAACTCGGCCATGAACTCGATCGCCGGAAGTTCGGAAAACTGGCCATCTCTTATCTTTAATGCCAATAACCGCGATTTAAAGAAGTACGTGAGCGAGTCATACTTAAAAGAGATAGTTTCCTTATCCCACAGTAGAAAAGGATTTCGCAGGAAATTAACGGGGTTAAGTGTCTTCGTATCACTATCACAGGCGCTGATATAGCTGAGGAGCGCTTCCTTAGTTACGGTGTGCTGAGGCGCTCTAATGATCTCGATCAAGATATCGAAAAAATCGTCGGGACCAATTTTTCCCAGTGACTGCTTTGTTATTTCGCGATCGACTATTTTTTTAACTAACGTATCCAGCGGTTTACCGCTTGTAAAAAATCTGGCGCTATTGGATTTGGTAGCCAAACTCTCACCTGGCGTGGATGCATCGTCGTCGATTAGATAGTCGCAAATAAGTGATGCGTACAAAGGGATTGTTGTCAGCTTTTCAGCTTCACCATTCTCATTAAACGCTTGCAAAAGTTTTTTTGCTTCCGCAATGGATTTATTAGGCAGGCGTCCGGCAAGATAACGGTCCGTATCTTCGCTGGAGAAGCCACGCAGGCGGCAAATAGACGCTTGCCTAACATGTTGGAATCGCTCCAGGTTGTAATTCCTAACTGTCAGAATGACTAGGACTTTCCGAAAGCATTCCTCAAGCTCAGCTAATGATCGAATGAAATTTTCAAAGTTCAGCGAGGAGCCAAGATGTGATTCAAGTTCGTCGAAACCGTCAATAAGTAGGACAAAATTCCCGCACGCGAGGTTTATCTCAAAATTGTGGCTCTCAATTGAGTTTGCATCGTCGAGCAAGCCGTTTGCTACCGCGACCTTATACAGGTCGCTCACGGAGTCGACGGAGGTAGAAATTGAAATTTCACGGAAATCGGTTGCTGACAGCAGAATGACCCGTTTGCGATTTTTTGCATTGATATATGCCGCAATGTCGTCACAGAACGTGGTTTTGCCTATGCCGGCGGGCCCCGTAACTACGTGTACGGGATTGAAGTCGTTCGAGCTCTTTAGGATGTTTGAGACGTATGCCGAGGCACTTTGATAGTCGCCGATCGGCTCTCCAGAATTGTCGAGAGGAACCAGAGTTTGCTCAATGAAGTTGGAAGTCTTCTTGGCGGGAGATTCGCCAGTCCTGAATGCATCTGGAAGGCAAGAGTCCCATACAAAGTCATCAAAATATTTCACCTGAACTTTCCGACCCTTCGAGCCAAAAACCTTCGAGTCCAAGGACAAATCTCGTGCGGCGTCGAGAATCGATTTTCGTCGATCAACTTCGCCTCCATCCCGTCGGTAAGCTCGAGGCGTGATGATTTCAAGCGAATCTGGAAAGTCAGTCCCAATGGAGCCAAGGAAATCTTGAAGGGACTTCTCAAGTGCCGTGCGAGATCGAAGGAAAATTATTCCTTTGGACAATTCTCCCCCGAGATCAACTATGACATAGTCATAAACAAGGCGATTGTCGTGATCGGAGCGATTTAGCTTCGTCTCTACCCGTTGCTTTGGAAAACAAAGGCGCACCACGTCCTCTGCTCTGGGATTTTCAAATTTAACGCGGCCAAGTGTCCTTGCCGGGATTCGATCCTCCATGGAACTCGGGATTTTCGGGGCATCAAGATTTCCATTGCCGAAGAACGCAATCCAAATTACCTTAATCAATGCATCAAAGGCCGCTGACTGGCTCTCGTTATCAGATAGGTCGCTACCGGATCCATCGTGAGAGTAGGCGTTACCCACGTTTTGCAGGTACTTAATTTCTGTCTTAAACATACCTGCATCGCGAGCTGTTTCATCGGCTTCGATATGTTTCAAGGCATCTGCAATCAACCTTTCGAGAAGCCCTTGCGGTTGCTTCCCATGCCCAACTATGATTGCCTTGCAAATAACTTCGGCAGTAAGCCGATACTTATTTGCCGCATCGACCAGCGGTTTTGCTATGTTTGCCTCAATATCTTTCAAATATTGACTTAGCCGCAAAATGATTTCTTGATAGTTGTCCATTTTAGATTTCTGGTCAGCAGGTGATTGTCATTTTTGTCGTTGTGCATCGGCCACCCAAATGTGGGGCGCGATAGTTCTTTGGCATTATGCAATATTTGACCTGCTTTGCCCTTAGTAAACTCTTTGAAGATCAACTGCCATCACTCATCAACTGTTTTGCTGCTTGGCAGGTAAATGTTCGCTTTGGTTCGGGAGACCTATTCACCAGATCAGGAAGCTGGTGCTCAAGGCCATCAGACGCTGAACGGCAGGTCTGGGTCAGATTGCTGTCTGACACCGACCGATAGGCCAATGGGCGGTTTGGCCGAACAGCGGAAGGCCCAAAAACACAAAGCCCGGCAAATGCCGGGCTTTGTTCATCTACGGTCCGACAGACTTCATTCCCGTCTGCCGGACTTCAATATTTGCATCAAGCCGCCTTACCAGTTCGGATCCCCCTCCGGCGTGGCGGTGATCTTGTGGATACTGAGGTCGGCACCCCGGTATTCCTCTTCCTGGTCGAGACGCAAGCCGAGGGTGGCTTTGAGCACGCCGTAGACGACCAGGCTGCCGAGCAGGGCGACGACGATGGCGAGGCCGGTCATGACCAGTTGCGACATCAGCGAGACGCCACCGGCACCGCCCAGGGCCTGGCTGCCGAAGATGCCGGCGGCGATGCCGCCCCAGGCGCCACACAGGCCGTGCAGCGGCCAGACGCCGAGCACGTCGTCGATCTTCCAGCGGTTCTGGGTGAGCGTGAACATGAAGACGAACAGGCCACCGGCAACGGCACCGACGACCAGGGCGCCAACCGGATGCATCAGGTCGGAACCGGC
>DDWF01000293.1 GCA_002345845.1 Betaproteobacteria bacterium UBA2293
AGCATGACGGTGAATTCGGTCTGCTCTTCAACAACAGCAGCAGCACCGGCCGGGCCGGCAACGGCGACGGCAGCGGCGGAAACGCCAAACTTCTCTTCGAATGCCTTGACCAGGTCATTCAGTTCCATCACGGTCAGGGAGCCAACGGCTTCCAGGATGTCTTCTTTGCTAAGTGCCATTTCAATAAACTCCTAAATCAGTTCGTATGCGGTAAGGATCAAGCGGCAGCTTCTTCGCGCTGCTTGGCCAGGGCGTCGAGCGCACGGACGAAGCCGGCGACCGGAGCCTGCATGACGTACAGCAGCTTGGAGAGCAGCTCTTCGCGGCTGGGGACGGAGGCGAGTGCCTGCACGCCGGCCTTGTCGAGCACCTTGCCGGCATAGGAACCGGCCTTGAGAACCAACTTGTCATTGGTCTTGGCGAAGTCATTGAGAACCTTCGCCGCTGCCACCGGGTCGACGGACACGCTGTAAATCAGCGGCCCGACCATGTGGTCGGCCAGGCCGGCAAACGGAGTGCCTTCCACGGCGCGACGCACCAGGGTGTTCTTCAACACGCGCAGATACACACCAGACTCGCGAGCCTTCTTGCGCAGCACCGTGAGGTCACCGACCTCAATGCCACGGTATTCGGCGATCGCGATCGTCTGGGCGTTGGCCACTTGTGCCGACACCTCAGCCACGACGGCTTTTTTGTCGTTCAGATTGAGACCCACAGGTCTTTCCTCCTTTCAAGTCATTACACGACGGGAAGGATTTCCCGCCGCACCTACGGCGACCTGAACCAGAAGCTATGCTGCCCGTTGCCGGTCAGCAGAAAATCTTGTTCTGGGGCACCGTCTGCGCAGGATGCTTTCGCCATTAAGCCCCCGAAGGAGCACCTGCGGTCTTTGACGATCCGCTGTCAGCCACCGGAGCGGCCGACAACGTCCCAAAGTACTGTTTAGCCGACCAAGGTGGCCTGATCGACGCGAACGCCGGGGCCCATCGTGGCAGCCACGGCCACCTTCCGCAGGTACTGACCCTTGGAAGAAGCCGGCTTGGCCTTGTTCAGCGCATCGATCAGCGCCTTCAGATTCTTTTCCAGGCTTTCGACCGGGAAGGAGGCACGACCGATCGTGGCATGCACGATACCGGCCTTGTCGGTGCGGTATTGAACCTGACCGGCCTTGGCGTTCTTGACGGCGGTAACGACGTCCATGGTCACGGTGCCGACCTTCGGGTTCGGCATCAGGCCGCGCGGACCGAGGATCTGGCCGAGCTGGCCGACGACCTTCATGGCATCCGGAGTGGCGATGACGACGTCGAAGTTCAGGTTACCGGCCTTGACTTCAGCAGCCAGATCGTCGAAACCGACAACTTCGGCGCCAGCAGCCTTGGCGGCTTCGGCCTTCTCGCCCTGGGCGAAAACGGCAACGCGAACGGACTTGCCGGTACCGGCAGGCAGAACGACGGAACCGCGAACAACCTGGTCGGACTTGCGTGCATCAACGCCGAGGTTGACTGCGACGTCGATCGACTCGTCGAACTTGGCGGTGGCGGTTTCCTTGGCCAGGGTCAGGGCTTCCTGAACCGGGTACAACTTCATCGCAACGATCTTACCCTGCACCGCTTTTTGTTTCTTCGTGAGCTTGGCCATGATTACAGACCCTCCACCGTGATGCCCATCGAGCGGGCGGAGCCGGCGATGGTGCGAACTGCTGCTTCCAGATCGGCAGCCGTCAGGTCGGGCTGCTTGGCCTTGGCGATTTCTTCAGCCTGGGCGCGGGTGATCTTGCCGACCTTGTCGGTATGCGGCTTGGCGGAACCGGACTTGATCCCGGCAGCCTTCTTGATCAGGATCGTGGCCGGCGGGGTCTTCATCACGAAGGTGAAGGACTTGTCCGCGAAGGCGGTGATCACGACAGGAATCGGCAGACCCGGCTCGACGCCTTGCGTCTGGGCGTTGAAGGCCTTGCAGAATTCCATGATGTTCAGACCGCGCTGACCGAGGGCGGGGCCGATCGGGGGCGACGGGTTTGCTTTGCCAGCAGGCACTTGCAGCTTGATGTAGCCAACAATTTTCTTGGCCATAATTGCTCCTTATTGGTGAGTGGTAGCGCGTTTTCACGGGACTATCGCCCCATTACCAACGCTCCTCTTGCCGAAACACAAGGCCTTCGGCTGGCCCTTGAAACCTGAATCAGGCCTTCTCGACCTGACTGAATTCCAGCTCGACCGGCGTCGCCCGACCGAAAATGGTCACCGACACACGCAGACGATTCTTTTCGTAGTTCACGTCCTCGACCGAGCCATGGAAGTCGGTGAACGGGCCTTCCTTGACGCGAACAACTTCGCCGGCTTCGAACAGAACCTTGGGGCGCGGCTTCTCAACACCCTCTTGCATCTGCTGCATGATCTTGTCGACTTCCTTTTCGGAAATCGGCGTCGGCTTGGTGGCGGTACCGCCAACGAAACCGGTGACCTTCGGCGTGTTCTTCACCAGGTGCCAGGAATCGTCGTCCATTTCCATTTCCACCAGCACATAGCCGGGGAAGAACTTGCGCTCGGAAATGGCCTTCTGGCCGCCCTTCATTTCGACGACTTCTTCAACCGGCACCAGAATGCGGCCAAACTTGTCCTGCATTTCCAGACGGTTAATGCGCTCCTGAATGGCGCGCATCACGCTCTTCTCGAAGCCGGAATAGGCGTGTACGACGTACCAGCGTTTACTCATGATTTCTTCCAGCCCAAGACAAGGTCGTACAGCACCCACTCAAGGCTCTTGTCGGTCAGATACAGGAAAAGGGCCATCACGAAGACGAAGGCGAAAACCGCGCCCGTCATCTGCATGGTTTCCCTGCGGGTCGGCCAGACAACCTTTTTGGCCTCGATCACGGCTTCGTTGGCAAAAACAAAGAAGCGCTGACCAGGTTCGGTCTTCCAGGCCACGACGACAGCCAGCACGAACCCAACGAGAACCGCCAGGACGCGCAAAATCATTGCCTGCTCAGAAAGCAGGTAGAAGCCAGCCACGCCAGCCGCCAGAATAACCAGCGCTAGCGCAAACTTGATCTTGTCAGCCATGACGTTCGCAATCTTTAAAGAGAGTGGCAGGGGCGGAGGGAATCGAACCCCCGACCTACGGTTTTGGAAACCGTTGCTCTACCAATTGAGCTACACCCCTGCTGCAGAAACATCAAAGCGCCTCGGATAACCGAAGCGCTTTGATTACAAGAGATTATCGATTACTCGATGATCTTGGCGACGAC
>DDWF01000295.1:0-213 GCA_002345845.1 Betaproteobacteria bacterium UBA2293
AGACCGGCACCGGCAAAACCGCCGGCTTCGCGCTGCCGGTGCTGCAGCGCCTGAGCGAAGGAGAGAAGGCGGCGAGCAATTCGATCCGCGCCCTGGTCCTGGTACCGACGCGCGAACTGGCCGAGCAGGTGCACGCCAGTTGCCGCCAGTACGGCGAGCATCTGCCGGTCAGCACCTATGCCGCCTATGGCGGCGTCAGCATCAACCCGCAGA
>DDWF01000295.1:279-9494 GCA_002345845.1 Betaproteobacteria bacterium UBA2293
CGACCGCATGCTCGATCTCGGCTTTGCCCAGGAACTGGCCACCGTCTTCGCCGCCCTGCCCAAGCAGCGGCAGACGCTGCTCTTTTCGGCCACCTTCTCCGACGAGATCCGCAGCCTGGCCAAAGGCCGCCTGCGCGAACCGCTGTCGATCGAGGTGGCGCCACGCAACAGCACGGTCAAGGCGATCAAGCAGTGGGCGGTGCCGGTGGACAAGAAGCGCAAGACGGAGCTGTTCCTGTTCATGTTGAAGGACCGCCAGTGGGGCCAGGTGCTGGTCTTCGTCAAGACGAAAAAAGGCGCCGACGAACTGGTGGCCCGCCTGCAGGCGAAGAAGATCGCCGCCGACGCGATCCACGGCGACCGGCCGCAGGCGGCACGCCAGCGGGCGCTCGACAGCTTCAAGGCGGGCGAGGTACAGATTCTCGTCGCCACCGACGTTGCCGCCCGCGGCATCGATATCGACGATCTGCCGCAGGTGGTCAATTTCGACCTGCCGATCGTTGCCGAAGACTACATCCACCGCATCGGCCGCACCGGCCGGGCCGGTGCCAGCGGTGAGGCGATCTCGCTGGTCTGCGCCGACGAGGCACCGCTGCTGCTGGCCATCGAGACCCTGCTCAAACAGACCCTGGAACGCGAGGAAGAACCGGGCTTCGAGCCGGATCACCGGGTGCCGGCCACCGCCCCCGGCACCCCGGCCAAACCGAAAAAGCCGAAGACCACGGGTGGGCGTAGCGGCAAGGGCGTACCCGGCAACTGGGTTGGCTTCGACGCACCGGCCGCCGGCAAGAGCCGGCGCAGCAGCGGCAAGCCCCGCGGACGTTAATCCCCTACAATCGCTGCATCAGGCGCGCAACTGGCCCGAACGGACACCCCGATGACTTCGCCGACGACTTCGATCGACATCTTCCCCTGGGACGATCACTTCAACACCGGGCTGGCGGAGGTGGATGAACAGCATCGGCAGCTGGTGGCCCTGATCAACCTGCTCGCCAGCCACGTCGCCTACGGTTCGTTGCCGGCCGAGCTGGATCGCGTTTTCGACGAACTGGCGAATTACACCGTCTACCACTTCAGCACCGAGGAGGCGATATGGCGTCGCTATCTGGCCAACGAGCGAACGGAAGCCACGCACCGAGAAGTGCACGCCAATTTCGTCCGCGAAGTAAGCGAATTGCGCGCCGCCCTGAGCACGCGAGCGGCGCGCGAGGTTGCCGAGGATGCCCTCGCCTTTCTCGCCCGCTGGCTGGCCTCGCACATTCTCGAATCCGATCGCCACATGGCCTACATGGTACTGGCCCTGCAGGCCGGCCTGTCGCCGGAGGCAGCGCGCGAACGAGCCGATCAGCAGATGAGCGGGGCGACGCGAACGCTGATCGACATCATCCTGGCCATCTACGGCACGCTGTCGACCAATACCCTGCATCTGATGCGCGAGATCGCCGAGCGCCGCGGCGCCGATGCCGCCCTCAAGCGCGAGAGCGAAACGAACCGGGCGCTGCTGCAGAATGCCAGCGACGGCGTCCATATTCTCGACGCGCGTGCCTGCATCGTCGAAGCCAGCGCATCCTTCTGCGCCATGCTTGGCTATCGGCGCGACGAGGTCATCGGCATGCATGTCAGCCAATGGGAGGCCGATTTCGATGCCACCAAGATCGACAGCATGCTGCGCCTGCAGCTCGAAGGCAGCGGCCGCACCGTATTCGAGACACGCCACCGCTGCAAGGACGGCCGCATCATCGACGTCGAGGTCAGTGGCTACGCCTTGCAGATCGACGGCCAGCCCCTGCTCTTCAACTCTTCGCGCGACATCACGGCGCGCAAGGCGGCAATCGCCGAACTGCAGGCCGAACGCGAACTGTTCATCGACGGCCCGGTCGGCGTGCTGGTCTGGCAGACGACGGCCGGCTGGCCGGTCACCTATGCCTCGCCGAACATCCACAATGTCTTCGGGCGCAGCCGCGAGGCCATGCAGGCGCCCGGCTTCAGTTATGCCGAATGCCTGCATCCGGAAGATCGTCAGCGCATCATTGACGAGACCGCTGCCTGCCTGGCCGACCCTGCCCGGCGCAGCTGGGAATGCCGCTACCGCATCGTCTGGCCCGACGGCAGCGTGCACTGGTTGTACGACTTCACCGTCGCCGAACGCGATGCCAACGGCAAGGCCTTGCGTCTGCGCGGCTACCTGACCGACGACACCGAGCGTCACGCCATTGCCCACAGCCTGATCAAGACGCACGAACGCCTGAAATTCGCCCTGCATGGTGCCAATGACGGCCTCTGGGACTGGAACCTGGAAAGCAACACGGTCTACTACTCGCCGCGCTGGCTGGACATGCTCGGCTACCGTCCCGGCGAGCTGCCCGAAACGCTCGACACCTGGGCGATGCTGGTGCATCCGGAGGACAAGGCGGCAACACTGGCCATGGTCAGCGACTATCTGGAAGGCCGTAGACCAGTGTACGAGGTCGAGTTCCGCATGCGCCACCGCCAGGGCCAGTGGCTGGACATTCTCGCCCGTGCCCGCCTGGCCTGCCGCGAAGATGGCCAGCCGCTACAGCCGCGCCGACTGATCGGCACCCACGTCGACATCACCGAGCAGAAACGCCTGCAGCGCGAACTGGAGGATCACAAGCGCCACCTCGAGCAACTGGTCGAACAGCGGACCAACGACCTGTGCCTGGCCAAGGAAGCAGCGGAAGCTGCCAACCGGGCGAAGAGCGCCTTCCTGGCCAACATGAGCCACGAACTGCGGACGCCGATGAACGCCATCATGGGCATGTCGGGCCTCGCCCTGCGCCGCACCGAGGATCCCCGGTTGCGCGACCAGCTGGTCAAGATCGACCAGGCGGCGCAGCACCTGCTGGCGGTGATCAACGACATCCTCGACATCTCCAAGATCGAAGCCGAACGGCTGACCCTGGAAGTCGTCGACTTCCGTCTGACTGAGGTGCTCGAACACCTGGCCAATCTGGTCGGCCACAAGATCACGGAAAAGGGCCTGCGTCTGCTCATCGACACCGCCCCCGAGCTGGCCCGACTGGAAGTGCGTGGCGACCCGCTGCGCCTGCGCCAGATCCTGTTCAACCTGGTCGGCAACGCGATCAAGTTCACCGGCAGCGGCAGCATCACCGTGCGCACCCGGCTGGCCGAACGCAATGCCCGCGGCACGACCTTGCGCTTCGCCGTCGAGGACACCGGCATCGGCATTGCCGCGGCCGATCAGGCGCGTCTGTTCCAGGCCTTCGAGCAGGCCGATGGCTCGACCACCCGGCAGTACGGAGGCACCGGCCTGGGCCTGGCGATCAGCAAGCGCCTGGCCCGCATGATGGGCGGCGACATCGGCGTCATCAGCACGCCGGGCAGTGGCAGCACCTTCTGGTTCACCGTGCATTTCCCGGTGGCCGACGGCAGCCTCGCCCTGCCTGCGCCGCCGCACGCCGAATCGCCGGAAAACCGGCTGCAGGAAGAATGTTCCGGCATGTGCATCCTGCTGGTCGAGGACGAGCCGATCAACCAGGAAGTCTCGCGCAGCCTGCTCGAGGAAGTCGGCCTCGCCGTCGAGGTCGCCGATGACGGTTTGGCCGCCGTTGCCAGCTGCCGCCAGCGGCCTTACGACCTGATCCTGATGGACATCCAGATGCCGCAGCTGAACGGCATCGATGCCACATGCCAGATCCGCGCCCTGCCCGGGCACGAGCACACGCCGATCCTGGCGATGACCGCCAACGCCTTCGAGCAGGACCGCCAGGCCTGCCTCGACGCCGGCATGAACGACCACATCGCCAAACCGGTGGATCCCGACCGGCTGTTCAGCACCCTGCTCTACTGGCTGACCCGCCCCCGCCACTGACAACGGCCGCCGCCGCTACATTTGCTTACGCTTGGCCGCCCCGCTGGCGCCTTCCCGGACTAATATTGAACGTCATTAATTCGGAGGAACCATCATGGGCATCATCTGGACCATCGTCCTCGGCTTCGTCATCGGAGTCATCGCCAAGTTCCTGCATCCCGGCCGCGACGGCATGGGTTTCATCGCCACCATCCTGCTCGGTATTGCCGGCTCCTTCCTGGCCGGCGTCATCGGCCAGTTCTTCGGCTGGTACCGGGCCGGCGAAGGCGCCGGTTTCATCGCCTCGGTGATCGTCGCCATCCTGCTGCTGGCCATCGTCAGCCGCCTGCGCCAACGCTAAGCCCCCGCCAAAGGAAATCATCATGCGCCTTGCCCCCCTCGCCGCCGCGCTGTTCGCCGGCGCCCTGCTGGCCACCACCGCCCAGGCCGGCCCGCTGATCGAACTGAGCGCCGACGCCAGCCGCCCGGCCGCCAACGACCTGCTGCGCGCCAGCGTCTACGCCGAAGCCAGCGGCAGCAACCCGGCCGATCTGGCACGCAAGATCAACCAGGACATCGCCGAAGCGCTGAAGCTGATCCGCAACCATCCTTCGGTCACGGTGAAGACCGGCCAGCAAAGCACCTACCCGGTGTACGGCCAGAACCAGAAGGTGGAAAGCTGGCGCAACCGCTCCGAACTGCTGCTCGAATCGAAGGATCAGGCAACGATGTCGGAGCTGCTCGGCAAGCTGCAGGCGATGCGTCTGGCCCTTGGCCACCTCAGTCAGTTACCGTCGCCGGCGACGCGTGCCGTCGCCGAGGACGAAGCGACGCGCGACGCCATCCGCGCCTTCCGCGCCCGCGCCGGCCTGATCGCCGAGCAGTTCGGCAAGCCCTACAAGATCAAGCAGCTCAACATCCAGCAGCAGGGCAGCCACCCGCCACCCGTGCCGATGTTCCGCGCCGCCAAGTCGATGATGGCGGAAGCCGCGCCGATGCCGATCGAGGCCGGCGATAGCCAGGTGACGACCAGCGTCAGCGGCCAGATCGAACTGGCCGACTGACTCAGCCGCCGAGTTCGGCGCGCAGGGCGGCGAGCAGCGTGCGCAGTTCGCCAACCTCGACTTCCAGCGCCGCGACGCGGCCCTTCAATTCCTCAATCTCCTGATTGCCGGCGCGACCACCCGCCGCCGGCATCTCCACTGCCGGCTGGCCGCTGAGCAGGTGACTCCAGCGATTTTCGCGCGCTCCGGGCAGGCGCGGCAGTTCGACGACCAGGCCACGGCCGGCCAGTTCTTCGAGAAAGGCCTCGACCGAGGAAATGTCGGCGAAGCGGTGCAGGCGCTCGCAGTTCAGGCGCAGTTCGCCGGCCGTCTGCGGGCCGCGCAGCATCAGCACGGTGAGCAGCGCCGACGCCTGGGTCGGCACGCCGAGCACCTTTTCCAGCCGATGATCGAAGCGGACCACGCGGCTGCCGCTGACCTCGACCACCAGCCCGCCATCTTTCAGAGCGTCGAGGGCTTGCAGGATTTCCGCTTCGCTCAGGTCGAGCACCGGCTGGCGGCTGGTCTTCTGGTTGCAGCCGGCAGCCAGGGCGTTCACCGACAGCGGATAGGTGTCGGGCACGGTGCGCTGCTTTTCGACCAGCGTGCCGAGGACCCGGGTTTCGGCCAGGGTGAGGACGGGGAGAGTGTCGGACATGGACTTGGACTTTCGACGAAGGGGCTTTAATCAGCGCGTCGCTGGCTGGCCTGCCAGGCGCGATACAGGCGCAGCGCGACATGGGCGTCGTTGGCGGCGTAGAGCAATTGGCGCTGGGTCAATGTGCGGCTGGCCCAGTTGCTGGTGCCGGTCTTTTTCGATTTCTGCAGTCGCTGACCGAAGAAATGAGCGACCGCCACCTTGGCCCCGACCGTGCCGCGATGCCCCGCGCCGCGCAGCTTCTCGCCAAGATCGAGGACGTTGTGCAGGTTGATGCCAAGCCGTGCGTGCAGCGCGCTGCGGTCGTTACCCAGGCCGAGGCCGACCTTGAGCACGGTCGGCGATTCGAGGATGGCGCGCAGCGCCGCATGGTCGCCGCCGCGGGCGATGGTGAACAGCCAGCAATGATCGTCGGTAGCCAGCTGGACCAGATGTGGCCCGGTCGATACCTCGCCCTTGAGAAAAGTCGGCTTCGACTCGGTATCGAAACCGACGGCGTCGGTGGCCAGCAGCGCTGCCTGCGCGGCGGCGGCCAGTTCCGGCGTGTTGACCAGCGTCACCTGCGCCAGCGTGATCCCGGGATAGTCGGGCAGTTCGGCCTCGGCCAGCTCGGCCCGACTCATTTCGACACCGCTCATGTCAGGCGCTCGCGCAGCCACTGGCCGATGTCCTCGACCTCCTCCAGGCAGACCGAATGCGGCATCGGGTATTCCTGCCAGACGACGGCATGGCCGTGGGCCTGGACGAAATCGCGGGCGCGCTGACCGAGCGCCGGCGACACCACATCGTCATGAGTACCGTGCGCGGCGAACACCGGTAGCGCCTGGTTGGCCGGGGTCGCTTCACGTTCGACCAAAGCTTCGACCGGCAGATAGGTGGACAGTGCGATGAGTCCGGCCAGCCTTTCCGGGTGCGTCAGCGCCGTCGTGTAGGCGACCGCCCCGCCCTGCGAGAAGCCGGCCAGGAAAATGCGGGCGCAGGGAATGCCGCGGGCGTTCTCGCGTTCGATCAGGCGGCGGATGGCATCGCGCGAATGGACAATGCCGGCCTCGTCGATGCGCCGGCTGTTCGGCTCCAGCGAAATGATGTCGTACCAGGCCGGCATCACGTAGCCGCCGTTGCAGGTCACCGGCATTTCCGGCGCGTTGGGAAAGACGAAGCGCACGCCGGGGCTGGCCGCCAGGCCGAGTTCCGGCACCACCGGGACGAAGTCGGAGCCGTCGGCACCGAGGCCATGCAGCCAGATCACCGCATATTGCGGATCGTCGCCGTGAACCAGTTCGATGGTTTCCAATAGTTGTTCCATGTTCATTCCTTTTCCGCCAGTCCGGGAAACAGTACATCGGTGAAGCCGAAGCGCGTCAGATCGCGCATTCGCGTCGGGTACAGGCGGCCGATCAGGTGATCGCATTCATGCTGGACGACGCGGGCATGGAAGCCCTCGACCGTGCGGTCGATCGGCTGCCCGCGCTCGTCGACGCCCTGATAGCGGATACGGGTAAATCGCGGCACCTCGCCGCGCAGGCCAGGCACCGACAGGCAGCCCTCCCAGCCGAGTTCCTCGTCGGCCGACAGCGGCGTGATCAGCGGGTTGATCAGGATCGTCTGCGGTATCGCATCTGCCGCCGGATAACGCTCGCTATGCTCGAAGCCGAAGATCACCAGCTGCAGCCCGACGCCGATCTGCGGCGCCGCCAGGCCGACACCGCCCGCCGCCGCCATGGTCTCGAACATGTCCTCGATCAGTTCAGCCAGTGCCGGCGTGGTGAAATCGACAACCGGCCGGGCGATTTCCAGCAGGCGTGGATCGCCCATGCGCAAGATGCTTCTGACGGCCATCGGGGTATCCTTGGGTTTTTGGCAGGATGCAAGTGTATGGGATCAACACCGCGGAAAGGAATCCTCGCCTGGCTGAAAGGGCTGTTCGCCCGGCCGGCACAATCGCTTTCCGACATCGAACAGGCGCGCCGGCTGATCGCCGCCATCGACCGTGGCGGCATCCCGCTCAATCCGGCACGGATCAATGCCGTGGCCCGCAACCTCGGCCTGGAAGTCAGCAAAACCGCCGCCCCCGCCGAGACCATCGAGCGTCTGCGCGCCGCCGTCAAACGCGCCGGATGAGGCGACTGCCTCAATATTTTCAAGGCCTTAGGCCGATCATGGCGTACACTGTCGGCCTCACGCCGCACTCCTGACCTGCCGGGCCGCCCCTTATTTTCCCGCGCCGCCCGCCCCATTCCCCTGAAAGACCCGCATGCACCCGATTCACGATGTAGATGCCCTCCTGTTGCTGGCCGTTGCCATGTCCTCCAAGCGCCGTCCGGCCGAACTGCTGGACATCATGGCCGCCATCGACCTGATCAACGGCAACATTCCCGCTGAAGCCAAGCTGGCCGAAGCCATCTCCCGCCTCGCCGCACACGACCTGATCTGCGCCCCCGCCGGCGGCCTGGCGCTGACCCCGGCAGCCCAGCAGATCATCGAGGCACAGCCGCGCAAGGCGACGCACGAAGAGCGCCTGTTCGGCATCAAGGATTTGCTGTCGATGCACAACGTCAAGGGCGAATATCCGCCGGTCGAGATCGCCGCCGAGGACTTGCGCGCCGCCATGCTGGCCCACCGCGCCGCTGCCGCGACGACGGCCAAGAACCTGCTGGTGCCGAAACCCAAGCCGGTCGAGCCGACCACCCGCCCCGGCCAGCGCCAGCGCAAGCCGCTGCCGGCCCGCAAGCGCAAGGACTGAGCCGCCCGTGGACGAAATCACCCCAAAAGCCGCCAGCACCAGCTTCGCCGACCTGCCGCTGACGCCAGCCATGCTGGCCAACCTGGAGCAACTGGAATACCGGAGCATGACGCCGATCCAGGCGGCCAGCCTGCCGCTGGCTCTGGCCGGCCACGACCTGATCGCCCAGGCCAAGACCGGCAGCGGCAAGACCGCCGCCTTCACGCTGCCGCTGCTGACCAAGCTCGATCCGGGCAAACTCGCCGTGCAAGCGATGGTGCTCTGCCCGACGCGCGAACTGGCCGATCAGGTGACCCAGGAAATCCGCCGCCTGGCGCGCTGCATCGACAATCTGCGCGTGCTGACGCTGGTCGGCGGCTCGACCCTGCGCAATCAGGCCAACAGCCTGGAAAACGGCGTGCATATCGTCGTCGGCACGCCCGGCCGCATCATGGACCACATGGAACGCGGTTACCTCAAGCTTGAGGCGCTGAGCACGCTGGTCCTCGACGAAGCCGACCGTATGCTCGACATGGGCTTCCACGACGACATCGCCTACATCGCCAAGCGCTGCCCGGCGCAACGGCAGACGCTGCTGTTCTCGGCCACCTATCCGGAAGGCATCGCCCAGCTGGCCAAACAGTTCCTGAAAAATCCGCAGGAAGTGAAGCTGGCCGAGCAGCACGCCGCGACCAAGATCCGCCAGCGCATCTACGAAATCGCCGACAACGAGCGCCTGGAAGCGGTCGCCAAGCTGCTTAAACACTACCGGCCGCTGAGCACGCTGGCCTTCTGCAACACCAAGCAGCAGTGCCGCGACCTGTTGAACGTCCTGCGCCACGCCGGCATCCACGCGCTGACGCTGAACGGCGACCTGGAGCAGCGCGAGCGCGACCAGGTGCTGATCCAGTTCGCCAACAACAGCGTTTCAGTCCTCGTCGCCACCGACGTCGCCGCCCG
>DDWF01000295.1:9541-10722 GCA_002345845.1 Betaproteobacteria bacterium UBA2293
CACCGCATCGGCCGCACCGGCCGTGCCGAGCGCGAAGGCTGGGCCTTCAACCTCTGTGGCCCGGGCGACAAGCGCCGCCTGGCGGCGATCGCCGGCCTGGGCGGCAGCGTCCCGGAAGTGCACAAACTGGCCGAGCTGCCTGCCGCCGACGAGGCGCCGCTGGTGCCGCCGATGGTGACGCTGCTGATGCTCGGCGGGCGCAAGGACAAGATCCGCCCCGGCGACGTCATGGGCGCCCTGGCCGGCGAAGCCGGCCTGACCAGGGAGCAGGTCGGCAAGATCACCGTCACCGACCAGAACACCTACATCGCCGTCGCCCGCAGCGTCGCCCGCGACACCGTGAAGAAGCTCGGCGCCGGCAAGGTCAAGGGCAAGACGGTCAAGATCCGGGCGCTGTAGGCCGCCAGCGAACGCTCACTCGCCGGCGACGGTCGGCGCCCACAGCACCTCGCCGCCCGCCGCCAGGTGGCTGAGGTAGACGCGCACATCGAATTCCAGCTGGTGGTAGGCCGGCTCCATGTGCCGGCACAGTTGGTAGAAATGCCGGTCGTGGCCGCTTTCCTTCAGGTGCGCCAGCTCATGCACGACGATCATGCGCAGGAACTCCGGCGGCATCTCGCGGAACACTGTCGCCACCCGAATCTCGCGCTTGGCCTTGAGCTTGCCGCCCTGCACCCGGGCAATGGTCGTGTGCGTGCCGAGGGCATTGCGCAGCACATGCATCTTGCTGTCGAAAGCCACCTTGCTGACCTGCGCGCCGTTGCGCAGGTATTGCCCGCGCAATTCCTGGACGTAGTCATAGAGCGCCCCGTCGCTGCGTACTTCATGCGCCGCCGGATACTTGCGCAACAACGCTGCCCCCAGCCGCTGCTCGGCGATCAGCCGGCGCACCGGGGCGACCAGTTCCTCGGCATAGCCGGCCAGGTAATCGGGCGGCGGACTCGGCTTCATTGCCCCTACTCGCCGGTCGACCGCCGGCCGGCCTTGATCGCCGCCCGCCGGCCCTTGCTCTCCAGCCGCCGCTTGACCGAACCGTGGGTCGGCTTGGTCGGCCGCCGCGCCTTGGGCACGACGGCGACGCTGTTGACCAGAAGCTCCAGCCGGCGCAGCGCCTCGGCCCGGTTCTTCTCCAGACTGCGAAACTCCTGCGCCTTGATGATGACCACGCCGTCCTTGCTGAT
>DDWF01000295.1:10748-18619 GCA_002345845.1 Betaproteobacteria bacterium UBA2293
TGTCGAAGCGCAGATGCACGGCATTCGACACCTTGTTGACGTTCTGCCCGCCGGCACCCTGGGCGCGGATCGCGGTAATTTCGATTTCTTCGGGCGGAATGGTGATGAGGGGGCGCATGGTCACGCAGTCTACGGCAGGCAGGCTGCTTTGTATTGCCCGGGGTGATGCCCTTGGCGGTCGCAATCGCCAGCATCTGCGCTTACCATGTACGAGAACTGCCGAAGCCATTCACGCTCGGCAGGACGAGCGACAATGTCAGGAGGCAGATAACAAACCATGGAAAGCAGAGAGGCGATTCGCCGGCTGGCGGCGGAGACGGAAGGCGGCGAACTGGTTTTTTCGACACACGCCCAGGTGGCGTTGCAGGTACGGCTGGCGCTGGACGATCCGGAAATCCACATGGACAAGGCGGCAAAGCTGGTCCAGGCCGAGCCGATGCTGGCCGCCAGGGTCGTCGGCCTGGCCAACTCGGTGGTCTACAACCGCAGCGGCGGCAGCGTCTCCGACGTCCGCACGGCCCTGATGCGCCTCGGTCTGCCACTCATCCGCAGCCTGTCCACAGCCCTGATCATGCGTCAGTTCGCCAACGCCCAGTCGGCCGTTCAGGACGATCTGTCGACGCGACTGTGGGAGCACAGCACGCACGTGGCAGCCCTCAGCCAGATCCTCGCCCGCCGGGTCAGCCGGCAGAATCCCGAAATGGCCCTGTTTGCCGGCATCGTTCACGAAGTCGGCAGCTTCTATCTGATCTCCCGCGCCGGCGACTGCCCGGACCTGCTGGGCGAAGGGGTCGAGGATGCCTGGCGCAATGGCGGCGAAGCCCAGATCGGCCAGGCGGTGCTGCGTGCGCTGTCAGTGCCGGACGAAATCGCCGCGGCTGTCCGCGCGCAATGGGCCGGAAACTTCACCATTCCGCCAAAAAACCTGGCCGACACCCTGTATCTGGCCAATTGCCTGACGCCGATCGCCAACCCCCTGAGTCCGCCGTCAGCCGATATGGAGCGCAACGCGATGCTCGCCCTGTCGACGCAGGTGATGGCCGACCGCAGTCTGGCGGAAATTCTCGAGGAATCCGGGGAAGAGCTCAGCTCGCTGGCAGCTTCCCTGAGTCTTTGATTTTGTTCTGTAAATCTTCAGCCATTGAACTAGAATGAACCAGTGGCCTAACTGCATCAAGGCAAACCCATCGAAAGATGGGGACGCAAAGTCACCGGTCTAAGGGGTTGTAGCTGTTTGCTCAACCCTAGGATAGCGGAACTGCCAGGCTAGGCGGGATCAGTCGTCTCACCCCGTGAGGCGACAGGTCGCGCAGTCCGTGGCGCGTCCTCATTGCTTCACCTGCTTTCATTGGTTTGCCCAACAGGCCCGATTTGATTGGCGTGCGACAGCTTGGTATGGTGTCAGAGGCAAAAGAGGCGAACATGACAGCGACGACCTACAACAACGTAATCAATCTTCAGCCAGGTGGCCCGCGCGTTACTGGCGCCGCCAACCGCATTCTGCTCGAATGCCGGGATCTGGCTTCCCGTCGCCTGCGTGAGGCCTTGCGCGAGATGCGCCAGAGAGCCGCCGAGAACTTCGGCCGGCGTGCCGACGAAACGACGGAAGCCGACGAACGCCGCTTCCTTCTGGGTCTCAAGGACAGTCTGACGGAACGGGGAAGCCGCCTGGAAAACCAGTTCGCTGCGCACTGGACCCGTGAATTCGACGCCGCCCTGAAGGGACCGCAACAGCATCACGCGACCGGCGAAATCGTGCTGGAGGAGTTGCAGATCGTCGATTTCGGCGAACTGGACGAGGATCTCGCCCTCAAGGCCCTGACCAGCCGGATCAAGGACAGGTGCGAGGCCGAGCTCTATGCGCTGGGTCGCCGCTTCAATTACCTGGTCAGTCGGGAGGCTGCCCCGGAAAGCGCCAATCCGTCATCGCCCGAAGTGTTCACCCGCGTCCTCAAGGACGCGCTGCGTGACACGGAGTTCGACAGCAAGGCCCGCCTGGAACTTTTCCGCTTCCTGGAAAGCGGCATCGATGCCGATGTCGGCCCGGTGTATCAGGCGCTCAATGCCCACCTGCTGCAGCATGGCGTCCTGCCCAACCTGCGCCGCGATTACGGCAAGGCGCCCGGCCAGGCGCCTGACTCCGCCACCAGCACCGCCAGTGAAAAGGCGAAGCCCAAGACCGCCGGCGACATGTTCGAAATGCTGCAGCACCTGGTCGCCAGTAGCTCCGCCCAGCAAGCCATTGCCCCCCAGGGGGCTGCCAACCCGCTGGCAGCAGCCTTTGCCGCCAGCGGCGAGCGCCCGGCGCCGCCAACACCGCAGGTCTGGGCCTCCCTGGAAACGCTTCAGCATGCGATTCCGGTCGCCCTCTCGCCGCAACCAACGGCTACCGACCTGGCCAATGTCCTGCACCAGTTCCGCGCCAGCGATGTCGGGCAAGGTCTTGGCCAACTCGATGCGATCACCGTCGACATCGTCGCCATGCTCTTCGACATGATCTTCGACGACCGCGAAATCGCCGATCCGATCAAAGCCCTGGTCGGCAAGCTGCAAATCCCGGTGCTCAAGGTGGCGATGCTTGATCGCAGCTTCTTCTCCAGCAAGGCACATCCGACCCGTCACCTGCTCGACGTCATCTCGCGGGCAGCCCTGCGCTGGGGCCGTGAGGTCGGCCACAACGACCCCGTCTACCGCAAGATCGCCGAAGTCATCGAACGCATCCACAGCGACTTCAAGCAGGACACCGAGCTGTTCAAGTCGCTGGCCATCGAACTGGAAGCCTTCCTCAAGACACACGAGGACGCCTCGGAAAGCAATCTCAACCGCGCCGCCCAGCTTGTCGTCCAGCGCGAACTGGAAGAGCTGGCCACCCTGGCGGCCGACAGCGAATTGCACTTCTGGCTGTGCAGTGACCTGCCGATGGCGGTCAAGGACCTGCTCGACCATGAATGGCGCGCCCTGTTGAAGAAGATTCACCTCAACGAAGGCCCGGAAAGCGACGTCTGGCAAAACGCCCTGACCACGGCTGCCGACCTGGCAGACAGCGTGCGGGCCAAGCACGACGGCCAGGGACGCCAGGCCCTGGCCCGCCAGTTGCCTGTGTTGATCAAGCAACTGACGGCCGGCTTCGATCGCGTCGGCGTGCCTGCCGACCGCCGGCACAGCCTGCTCGACGCCCTCTTCTCCCTGCACGCCGCCTCGCTGCGCGGCACTGAACCGCCGCCCGAGAGCCAGCTGACGCCCGAGCCGGAAACGCTGGCCGAACCGGAGATCGCCAGCCAGTCCCTGGACGATGGCGAAATCAAGGTGCACAGCATTTCGGTCACCGCCCCCATGCTCGCCAGCCCCACCTTGCAAGACGTCTCGGCACTGCAACGCGGCGACTGGGTCGAATACATCCAGGCCGACGGCAGCGCCATTCGCTACCGCCTTTCCTGGATCAGCCCGCAGCGCGGCATCTTCCTGTTCACCAATCCCGAATCGCCGAACGCCCTCGCCGTCTCGCCGGAAGCCATGAGCCTGCAGATCGAGCGCGGCGAAGTCCGCCTGCTATCCAGCGAGCCGATCTTCGATCGCGCCCTGTCGCGCACCATCGACGTCCTGCAGGCAGCCTGAATCCGCGGGGAGGCAAACCGGGCGGCGAGCGCAGCGCGTGCAAAAACGCTCGCCCGGGATTCGTGCAAGCGATAATCGCCCCCTCCGATCCATCGCCCGCAAACCCATGGCCCGCTATCAGCACATCCTCTTCGACCTCGACGGCACCCTCATCGATTCCGCCCCTGCCATCCTGGCCAGCTTCCGCGAAGCCTTCACCCAGGCAGACATCCCCCCGGCCTGCACCATCGACGAAAGCATCATCGGCCCGCCGCTGACGGAAACCCTGCAACACCTCGCCGGCAGCCAGGACCCCGCCCTGATCGCCCGCCTCACCGAGGCCTTCAAGGCCAGCTACGACAGCGACGGCTACAAGGCCACCGCCGCCTACGACGGCATCGGCGCCATGCTCGCCGGCCTGGCCGCCGCCGGCCTGACCCTCTCCATCGCCACCAACAAACGCATCCACCCCACCCGCCTGATCCTCGACCACCTCGGCTGGCGCCACCACTTCGCCCACGTCTACGCCCTCGACCTGTTCCCCACCCGCCTGCCCAACAAAGCCGCCATGATCGGCCGCCTGCTGGCCGACCAGGCCATCCCCCGCGACCAAGCCATCTACATCGGCGATCGCAGCGAAGACGGCGAATCGGCCGACGCCAACAAGCTCCCCTTCATCGCCGTCACCTGGGGCTACGGCAGTCTGCAAGCTGAGGAAATGCACGAGGAATGGCGCATGGCGCCGCGACCGGAACGACTCAGCGAGATGCTGCTGGCGGACTGAGCATCTGCAACTCGGCCTGAGCGGCCGTCCAGTTCTCGCCGAATAAACGGCAGCAGTCTGCTCTATTGCTGCCGGTCGTCGCGGATGAAGGCTGAACGGAATCCTTCCCTTATGGGGTGACACAGCGTACGTGGCTGGCGACATTGTGATATTCAAAAACCCGAAGCGTCGGCGCCGATAATGCCTTCCGCATTGACTTCGAGATCGATGCCTCATAAATCATGGGGCTGAAATGAGATACGCCAAGCTGGGAAAAAAGAATTGAACACCTATCAAGAACGTTTTTGTGAGCAGACCACTGCCGGAATTTCTGTGGCCGAGGCCGCCGCTTTGGTTGCTGAGAAATACCTCGACGGAAAACATTCTCACCGTGGGAAACACAAAATCACGCAGTCTGATCGCGACAATGAATTCTGGAGCGCAGCGTTTCTAGCTGAACTGCCTACAGAGATCTGGAGCACAGATGTGATGATCCTTGCGCTGTCCCGCTATCTCGACCAAGAGCGAGTCAGTGCACCACAGCTAATTGCGTCGATCGCTCGATCGCAGCCTTCCGCGATATGCAGAGCGATCCGGTACGCCCGCATGGTCTACCAACCGAAGGTGGTGCGAATGACCGAGCTTCGGGAAGTCGCAACTTACTCTCCCGAGATACACGAGCAGTGCTTGATCATCGACATCTTTCTCGATGCCTACTCGGTGCGCCAAGCGGAAATTGATAAATGGCAGCAAGCCCTGGCAGACCTGTCACCGTTCGAACTATTGATCTACGCAAGTCTGTTTGCCTTTGAGTATTTGATCCCTGGTCGATTCGCAAACCCTGAACAGAATATTGAGGATGAGGGGATCTGGTATGCCCTCACGAATCTGATTGCTTGGAAGCTCGAGACCTCAACTGATACAAAAATTTCGCTGTCCGAGAAAAAAATCGGCATGTCTATGGCCGAGCATCTGGCGCCATTTCTGTTTCCGGGGCGATCAGGAATGCCGCCACGATTCGATTTGATGAAGGCCTTTAATGCCTTGTTGGCGGCGCAGGTCGAGATGAACGAATTCATCTCTCGCTCAGTCGATGCGCATAGTTACGATGACGCTGTTCGTTTTGTCCGTCATGGTGAGCGATTGGAAATCGAGATCACGGACCAAAGCATTCGCGCCCGATGGGAACGAGATGGGCGACGCATGCTGCTGTGCCATGGGTACTGGTTGTACAGAGCTATTGAAGTATTTGCTTCTTCAGAGATTGCAAATCACCAGATCGGAACGCCAGAAAACCACGAGGCCAACCAGTTGGCGTACATACGAGCGCTACGCACGAAACTTGAATTGGAAGAAGTTTATGGGATCAATGACTCCGTGTTGCTTGAGTCGGGGGAGCGCGTTAATTTGTTCCAGGCGCTGCTCTCCCTGGAACTGACCTCAGCTTTCTTCCAACGAGACTATCTGGCCAAATTCGGCGCGTTGCACGCCAAGTCAGGGAATTCTGCGACTGCCCTGAGTGAACTGGCACTTCAGGGATTGATGGAGGGAATGCAGAATCGATTTCCGCTGACCTGGTCCGAGAGAGAACAGAAAATCAGATCGATCGTTGGTTGGACGGTCTGCGATAAGTTCCCCAAGGGCAGTCTGCCGATGGCGGCATCGATTCTGGACTTTTGGACAAACGACTGGCAGGAATTGGCTGCACGTTTGCGTAGCAATGCCCTCGGGCTAGTTCCCGAAATATTGGAGCGCCCATTCTTGAAGCTGGGCGGATATTTTGTGCAATTACCTTGGGTAACCGGGCTTCAAAACAACTCCACTGCGGCCATCAATAATCTACGCCGGCTTGGTGCGCGACGGGGAGAGGCACAAGAGGAAACGCGTCGCATCGAAAGAAGTCTAGGAAAGCTTTTCGAATCCCGCGGATTCAAGGTCATTCAAGGTTTTCATCCTGATTCGGAGGCGTATCCGGAGGTGGGTGAAATCGATCTGATCTGTGCCCGAGACGGGATCGTTCTTGTGATCGAGGTAAAGTCGTCGTTCAGGCGAAGGAGCCAACGAGAGGCTTGGCTCCATGGAAAAACAACCTTGCGTAAAGCAGGACAACAGTTGCGACGCAAGGTTGAGGCAGTTAGTCGGATGCTTGCATCAGAACCTGGCGGTGCGGTACTAGGACTGACGAATCCATGTGCCGTCAAGGGAATCATTGCTGACACCTCAATCGAGCATGATCACGAGCGCTTCAACGGATTTCTGAAGGTGTCGGTCGAGGAAATCCTGATTGCTCTACGGGATGATCGAAAGTTTCTTGCCGACCCTATCGGAGTTCTTGGGAAAACCAATGAGGAGGATGGCGATGGGACGCTGGCCGAAAAGCAGCTTCTTGAAAGCCTGTACCTCGATGGCTTCAATGCGCTTCGTTTCGTCGAAGTGCTAGAAAATGAGTTGGTTTGGTTGGAGGCCGACTCAGATGCCACGCATCTAATGAATGGCGGCTAACTGACTAAAAGCCGAATTAATGAGACTGATAGCTCAATATCCGCAAAGGCCGACAAGCAGTTGTACAACCATGCCCTCCTCCGGCATGCCCGTTCGCGAACTTCCAGCCATTTTTGCTGACTATCCTTCAGTCACCATCATCGGAACCTCCCGTGCAAAACCAGCTATTCAAGATCACCGGCCTGCAGGACGAACATTCCGTGCGCACGCTGGCCAATGCTATTCAGGATCTGCCGAATATCGGCCATCTCGAGATCTCGCTGGAGAAGGGCGAGGCGAGTGTCGAGCATGGGCGCTTTGTCAGCCCGGAGGACATCATCCAGGCCATTGCCGATGCCGGGTTTGAAGCGGAACTGATGGCGTAATCACGGTCGGCCGGGCGCAAAAAAACCGGCGCGCGGCCGGTTTCTTCGGGGCGAGGTAACCGCTTACTTGGTGGCGTCCGCTTCGCACTTCTTCATGAACGAGGTCTTGGCGGCGCCGGCCAGCGGCTTGCCATTCTTGTCCACGGCCTTGGCGGCGCAGTCGTTGGCGCCCATATCGGCTTCACATTTCTTGATGAAGGAGGCCTTGGCGGCACCGGCGAGCGGCTTGCCGTTCTTGTCGATGGCCTTGGCTTCGCAGCTGGCGGCTGCCGGGGCGGCGGCGGGTGCAGCAGGTGCCTGGGCGAAGGCGACGTTGGCAGCAAACAGGGCGAACAGGGCTGAGGCAAAAAGCTTTTTCATTGCGGATTCACTCCTCTGGTTTGGAAGGCAGGGCGCCTTGAGCAGTCAACGGTCGAGCACGGCAAGGCGTTGACGTTTGGATAATTCTTTTCCAGCGCCCTGATTCTACGCCGCCCGCTTCTGTTGCGCCGCCGCTTCCTCGCGCACGCGGCGGGCCTCGTCGAGCAGGTAGCGCTGGTAGTCGTCGAGGTCGCCGTCGAACGGCCCGACGCCGCCGCGCGAGACCAGCCAGAATTCGTCGCAGACCGAGCGCAGCAGCGCCCGGTCGTGGCTGACCAGCATGACGG
>DDWF01000109.1 GCA_002345845.1 Betaproteobacteria bacterium UBA2293
CCGGCGGCGGCGCGCTCAACGTCAAACTGAACCAGAAAATCATCGCCCGCCCGGAACTGAAGGAACTGTTCGTCCAGCCAGCCTCCGGCGACGCCGGCACGGCCATCGGCGCTGCCGCCTGGGTCTCGGTCGAACGCGGCGTGCCGGTCGAGAAGATGGAACACGTTTATCTCGGCCCGGAATACAGCAACGAGGACGTCATCGCCGCCTGCGCCCGCCACCCGGCCAAACCGCAGTTCGAGGTCATCGCCAACGGCGACACCGCCGTGCCCGAGCGCATCGCGCAAATCCTCGCCGACGGCAACCCCGTCGCCTGGTTCCAGGGCCGCATGGAATTCGGCCCACGCGCCCTCGGCGGCCGCTCCATCGTCGGCTGCCCCAGCGCCGCCGGCGTTGCCGACCGGATCAACGAACAGATCAAATTCCGCGAACGCTGGCGGCCCTTCTGCCCAAGCATGCTCGACACCGTCGGCCCACAGATGCTGGGCAGCGACCATCCGGCGCCGTTCATGACCTTCACCTTCGAAGTCGCCGAGGAATGGAAGAGCCGCGTGCCGGAAGTCGTCCACGAAGATGGCACCTCGCGCGCCCAGGTACTAAAGCGCGAGTACAACCCGCGCTACTACGACCTGATGAAGGCGATGGAAAAGCTGACCGGCAACGGCGTTGTGCTCAACACCTCGCTCAACCGCCGCGGCGAACCGATGATCTGCTCGCCGACCGACGCCCTGAACATGTTCTTCGGCTCCGACCTGCAATATCTGATCATGCAGGACGTGCTGGTCGTCAAGAATAATTTCGCGAAGGAGGTGTGAAGAAATGGGCTTCAAGAATCACGAACTTTTCATCAAAAAACATCAGGCCCGTTTCCGCGGGCCGTTTCTCGAAATCGGCGCCAAGGACTACGGCTCGACGGTCAACCTGCGCGCCATGTTCCCGGGCGAGACCTATGTCGGCATCGACATGGCGGAGGGCAAAGGTGTCGACCTGATGCTCGACCTGACCCGGCCCTTCGAGGAAATCGACGCGGCCCTGGCGGGCCGCCGCTTCGGCACCGTGTTCTGCCTGAGCGTGATGGAGCATTGTGCCCAGCCCTTCCTCATGGCGGACAACATCACCCGGCTGCTGGCGCCCGGCGGAACGCTGTATGTTTCCGTGCCCTATGCTTGGAAGTTCCACGGCTATCCCTCCGACTACTGGCGGTTCACCCCTGAGGGAGTGAAGAAGCTGTTCCCCGGCCTGGCCTTCGACATGACGAAGGCCCGCACCAGCACCGATGTGGTCGGGGACATCCAGCCCGTCGACGAGGACCTCGCGCGCATCAGGATTTCCGCAAGCTGGCAGCGCGAAAATGGGCGCTTCCTGCGCGGCATCGGCGCCGGCCTACTGTCGCTGCTCGGTGCGCTGGGCCTGATGGCCTGGCTGACAAGGCATCGATACCTGATGCCGCCGACCTGCATCGAAATGATCGGTTCCGCGCCGGCGGCGGTGCAGCCGGACGCCTGAGGGCCAACGTGCAAAAGCATCTATCACGCGTGGTGGCCGGATTCGAGGTACTCGGCCCGCGGACAACGGTGTTTCTGGGCAGCCTGCTGCTTTCGCTGATCGCCGCCCAACGGGGCACGATCAATCGCGACGGAATGCTGTACGTCGAGACGGCGAGAAGTTTCATCGAGGGCGGCTACGCCTCCGCGCTGGCTACCTTCCAATGGCCATTCCTGCCGATCCTGATGGCGGTGGCTTCCCAGATTACCGGGCTTGGACTTGAAGTCAGCGGCCAACTCCTGAATGGATTGTTTATGGCCGGCGCCTGCGCTCTGCTGGTGGCCTGCGGCGGCCGCCTGTTTCCCGAGGCGGTCTGGCCTGTTGCCTTGGTCCTGCTGGCGCTGCCGGGCTTCAACGGCTACCGCGACGAGGTGTTGCGCGAATATGGCGGCTGGTTCTTCGTCATGCTGGCGTTCTGGCTGGCATTGCGCTGGGCGGACCGGCCGCGCTGGCTGCCGGCGCTGGCAGTCCAGTTGTCTCTCGTCGCCGCAGCCCTGTTTCGCCCGGAAGCGCTGGCCTTTTTTTTCGCATTGATCCTCTGGCAGCTGTTCGAGGCGCCGGCCGGTGAACGCTGGCGTCGCCTGGCGATGATCGGAGGATTGCCGGTGATCGGATTGGCAACAATGCTTGCGCTCTACGCCACCGGACAACTTGACTCCGGCCGTCTGGCAAGCGACCTTGGTCGATTCAGCATTGCGCGTTTTGATGCCAAGGCCCTGGCCATGGCGTCCACATTTATTGATTACGCCAGGGATCAGGCGCGCACTGTGCTCTTTTTCGGTTCCCTGGCCATCGTTCCACTCAAGTTCATCGGCAAGATGGGCATTTTTATCCTGCCCCTGCTGTATGCGTTTTCCGGACAAACTTTACGTTCGACGCTCTGCCGCAGCCGGCTGTTTGCCTGGGCTTTTCTTGCACATTGGCTGGTTCTCTGCGTCTTCGTTCTTGATTTGCAGTTTGTTTCGGGGCGTTATGTGGGATTGCTTCTGGCATTTTCTGCCCCTCTGACTGGTTACGGCTTCTGGCTTCTGATGCAGCGCTTCCCCGCCTGGAAAATTCCCATGGTGCTGCTGGCCGTGTTGGTCATGGTCGGGAATGTCGTCTCGCTCGGTCCCACAAAGCAGCATTTCGTCGAAGCCGGGACTTGGCTGGCCAGGAACGCCAGCGATTCCCCCCGGGTATACATCGAAAGCCCGCGCGCTGCCTATTACGCCGGTTGGCGTTTCACGCAACGGCCGGCGCCGGAGAACCGCTCAGACTTGACCCCGGGACTGGAGCAAGGCAAGTACGATTTGGTGGTACTCGAAGTGTCGCGCAAGGAAGCGGATGCAGGGCGATTGCTGAAGGACCTGAAGCTCGCCGAAGTTGCCCGCTTCGCCCATCCCAACGGCGACGCGGTGATCGTCGCCCGGCCAGTGTTCGCCCCCGCTCAGGACAAGGCGTCGAACACTCCGACCATGCGCGCGAAGCCCGCCTCGAGGGAATAGTCGGCGCTGGCGCGACGCCGTCCAGCGGCGCCCATGCGCCCACGCAAGGCCGTATCGCCGGCCAGTTGCGCGATGAGCTCCGCCCAGGACTCATCGTCGCCGGCCAGGTAGCCGGTCTCGCCAGGAACGATGACCTCCGCATTGGCACCCGCATCCGACGAAATGACCGGCAACCCGGCAGCCATGTATTGCAGCACCTTCAGCGCGCATTTGCCGCGACTCCAGTCGTCGTCGCGCATGGGGGCGATGCCGAGGTTTGCGGATCCTAGTTCCAGAGCTTCGATTTCCGCGCTCCATGGGATGGCCAGCGTAGTCAGGCCGGCGTCGGGCAAGTCGAAGTCGGCGATGATCTTCAGCCGCAGGCGCGGCACGCGGGCGGCGGCCAGGCGCAGTGCGGGCAAGGCATCGATCAGGTATTTCCGCGTCGAACGGCTGCCGATCCAGACCAGGTCGAAGCTGTCCTGCGGCCTGGGGTAGTCCCCGGTGTAGCGGGCGGTGTCGATGCAGGTCGGCACGATGGTCACCGCCCGGTTGTGGCGTGTCGCCGTGTCCGCCAGGAAGCGGTTGCCGGCGAACAGGTGGTCGCAGGCCGCTGCCATGGCGCCGAAGCGGCGCATGCGCGTCGGCGACAGCGTGCCGTCCGTGTTGCAGAAGATGGCGTCGTCGAAATCGAATACCAGCGTGCGCGATATTCGCCGCAGCAGCCACAGCAGAGGGCCGGGAAAGGTCTTGCGCAGCACGACGACAATGTCCGCTGCCGCCGCCAGGCGCAGGGCCTGAAAATACATGGCCGGGCTGCCCGCGGCGGTGGCATGGCTAGCCGCGTAACCGGCAGCCTGCAGCAGCGGGAAAAACTGCAGCGCCCGATAGCGGGTCGAGGCAGAGTCGTCGCCCTTTGAAATGAAAAGAATTCGGCGCATCACGGCGGAATCGCGGGTTCCCGGCAACTCTGCCGGCTATGCCGCCGGCTTGGTAAAACTCATCTGCATGGTGTCGCCGCGACCCTGGCGCTGCGCCAGGCGGACATAGGTGCGCACCAGGAAGCGCCGCCAGGCGATTTTCTTCGAGGGCTTGCCGCGATTGCCAATGATGTAATCCAGGCTGTTGAGGAATATTTTCGGTGTGGTCTCCATCAGCAGGGCGGTCTTGCGCAAGCCGTGGCTGGTGCCGAGGCGTTCCAGGTTGTCCGGCGAAAAGAGGAAGAGGTGGCGCGGCACGTCGTTGGCATACCAGTGCGTGTTGAACCATTGCCGGCCAAGCGCGGTGCTGCAGGGCGTCTCGATCACGAGGCGACCACCGGGACGCAGGACGCGGACCAGTTCGGCCATGAACGGGTGCGGCTCCGCGATGTGCTCGATGACATGCCGCGCCGTAACCAGGTCGAAGCTGCCGTCCGCAAAGTTCGCCGATGCGAGGTCGCCGTGATGCACCTTCAGGTCGCTCAGGCGGGCCGCCGTTACGCCCGCTTCGCTGAATTCGACGCCCTCCACATCCCAGCCAAAAATGCGCATGCTGTTGAGGAACCTGCCATTGCCGCAACCGACATCCAGCATCCGGCCACCGCCCTTCCATGCAGGTGTCGTCAACTGTTGAAACGGCGAGATCATGGCCGCCAGAAGGCGATAGGGAAGCGCGACGGGAAAATGGTCGTAGCCGCGCATGTTTCGCAACAGGGCCAGGCGCAAAGGACCGATGTCCCGTGTGCGCGTCTCCTGGTCGAATACCATGTAATCGTCCGGGTAAAAAGAGGCGATCGTCGCCATGTCCGGCATGGGATGTTGGAACACGCAGGCGCAGGCAGGGCATGCGAAGTAGTCGTAACGCACGTGCAGGTCATACATCAGGTCGCGGCCGCTGTACTCATAGCTGGCGATACTGTCGCACACCGGGCAGGGCGGTTGTCCACCTTCAGACGAAGCGGGAGTGATATCGCGTGTCATTGTTCTTGTACGCCGGCCGAGCGATAGGCCTCCTCGACCTCCTTGGAACCATCGGCGCACAGCCAGGCATGATCATCTGGATCCTTGTGGAGTTGTTGCATGTTCCGGCGCCTTAAATGGGGTGAGAGCGGGCCGTTCCGGGTCCGTAGGTCGGCGATGTCTATCAGCCCCGGCGTTCCAGAGGGCGAGAGGATGATGTTTCCAAGATGAAGCGAGCGGAAATAGATGCCCGCAGCATGGAGCCGGGCGACAAATCGTCCGAGAACCGTGCGCAGCCCGGATGGATATTCCCCGGACCGGATGATCTGGCGCAGGCTCTTGCCTTCGAGCGGCGCATAGCGAACGGCATCCCTTTTGATGCTTGAAATGCGATACGTGGCGGTGACAACGGGGCAGGGTATGGCGCGCGCTTTCAGTAGCAGCGCATTGTCGGCAAAGCGCTGCGCATAGGGGTACCAGGCCGCCGAAGATATCAACCGTTTGCGGCGAAACAGTTTCAGATAACTGCCATCCTCCAGGTGCAGTACCTTTTCGCCGTGCAGGTCGCGCTCGAGCACCGTGGCATTGGCGCGCATGGCAAGGTAGGCGTCGTGTGAAAGGGTCTGCAAAGGGTGAATTCCGTATCCGGGTGGCACATTCTAGCGCGCTGGAAAAACCATGCCCATGCTAGTATTGCCCACCGAT
>DDWF01000327.1 GCA_002345845.1 Betaproteobacteria bacterium UBA2293
TCTTCCTGCCGGTCAAGAGCGTCGGTGTCATGGGCGATGGCCGCGTCTACGACTATGTCGTCGCGCTGCGCGCCGTGCAGACTTCCGATTTCATGACCGCCAAATGGGCCGAGTTGCCCCATGAACTGCTGGCGCGCGTCTCCAACCGCATCGTCAACGAAATACGCGGCATCAGTCGCGTCGTCTACGACGTGACCGGCAAGCCGCCGGGAACCATCGAGTGGGAATGACTGGTAAAGACGAGCAACGTCTGGCAAAGACAAGCAGGTTAGGTGATTCGCATAAGCGCGTAGCTACTGGCATTTCCTTAGAATTGAATCAAACCTGGTCAGGTGAAGCGCAGGTAACGCTGACTCAATAGCCTATCAGCAATAAAGCATCTGTCTTCGTGCGCTAATGTTAATCATTGTTGACATATAGAAAACTGGTGTACATAATGGTTTCATCATGCCCGGCAAAGCACCACTCGCATTCCCTTCCGAAGCCAAATTGCTTGCCGATTTGGGTGAGCGGCTGCGCCTTGCCCGTCTACGTCGCCGCTTGACGGCGATCGTTGTCGCCGAGCGTGCCAACATTTCCCGGCCGACGCTGGCCAAAGCCGAGCGGGGAGACCCCTCGGTCACCCTCGGAACCTATTTGCGCATCCTCGCGATCTACGGACTGGAAAACGATCTCTCCATCGTGGCGGGGGACGATGTGCTGGGCCGTCGCCTTCAAGATCTGGCCTTGCCCGCCCCGCGAAAGGGACGGAAATGAGCGCGTCATTGGAAGTCTGGCTGGATTGCGACCTGTGCCCGATGCAGCGATTTGGCACGCTGGCGCATGATCGTGGCCAAGTCCGCTTCCATTACGACAAGACCTGGCTGACGCAGCAAGACATCGCCTTCGCCATCGATCCGCAACTGACGCTTGATGCCGGTCCGTTCTTTCCCAAGCCCGAGGCCGGCAACTTTGGTGTCTTTCTCGATTCGTCTCCGGATCGCTGGGGCCAAACGCTGATGCGGCGCCGTGAAGCGCTGCAGGCCAAGGATGAGCGGCGAGTCGCCCGAACGCTCTATTCGTGGGACTTCTTGCTCGGTGTGCAGGACATTACCCGGCAGGGTGCCCTCCGCTTCCGCTTCGCGGACAGCGAAACCTTTCTGGCCAATGAAGCACTGGCAGCCCCGCCGGTAACGAGTCTGGCTGAACTGGCGGCCATCGCGAAAGAATTGACGCGCAAGCATATCGATAACCTGGATCAACTCAGACGCTGGCTTGCCGTGCTGGTGGCTCCCGGCGCATCGCTGGGTGGTGCAAGACCCAAAGCCAACTTTTGTGACAAGACGGGGGCCTTGTGGATTGCCAAGTTTCCTGCCGCCGATGATGACCGTGATATCGGGGCCTGGGAGGGCGTCACGTGGTGGTTGGCAAGGCAGGCCGGCATCGATATGCCGCCGGCGAAGCTTGAACGATTAGGGCAGGGGGAGCACCATACTTTTTGTGTTCAACGCTTTGATCGAACCACTGCAGACGGAGAAAAGCCGGGCAGGCGACACTTTTACGCCTCCGCCATGACCTTGTTGGGGAAGGATGTCAGCGAAGGGACCAGCTACCTGGAACTGGCGGAATTTCTCGCCCGGCGCGGTGATTCCGACCACATTCACGCGGATCTTGAACAGCTGTTTCGGCGGGTGGTATTCAATGTCGCTGTCGGTAACCGTGATGACCATCTGCGCAATCATGGATTCATCCTGGGCAAACGTGGCTGGCGACTGTCACCCGCATTCGATGTGAATCCAAGCGTTGACAAGGCGACCCATGTTCTCAATATCGACGATATCGACAACCGGCCCTCACTGGAAACTGTTTTGGCAACTGCTGCCTTCTATCGTCTGGCACAAAATCAGGCGAGCGTGATTATTGACAAGATAGTCGCGGTGGTCGCGACATGGCAGTCAGTTGCCCGGCGAGCAAAGATTGCCGCCGCCGATATCGAACTGTCGGCAAGTGCCTTTGCTGCTCTGGAGCGATAAGGCATAGGTGAGGGAAGGGCACGAACAGCTACCTCAACGGGTTCGCTCGCGAAGGATTTCCACAAGGAGGGAGCGGTTGCCTGCTTGTGCTGATATCCGCGACTTCGGCATCGAGATCAAACTCCTTTTCGCCAAGTTCTGCTTGAGTTGAACTTGATCGCCCCAAGCCTTGCCAGTGGCTCCGCGAGTAATCCCCTGCGCCTTGAACGGCGGTGATTGCGTGAAATATTCGGGCCATGCCGGTCCTGCTACTGATTGCTGCGTGGCGCGGCAGGTTCCGCGGCAGCGGGGCGCATCGCCTGAGGCTGGGCAAGGTCGGAAGGCAGCCGTTGGTGCAGGGCGGCCTTGGCCAGCAAGTGCGCCGAAATCGGCGCGGTAATGAACAGGAACAGGCTGACCAGTATCTCGTGCAGGCTCATGCCTTCGCCGGTGACGCTGAAAAAGATCGACGAGGCGACCAGCAGGCAGCCGACGCCGAGGGTGGTTGCCTTGGTCGGGCCGTGCAGGCGCGTGTAGAAATCCGTGAAGCGCACCAGACCCAGCGAGCCGATGAAGGTAAACGCCGCGCCGGCGAGGACCAGGCAAGACAACAGGACTTCGGTGATCGGGCTCATTGGTGGTTCATCCGCGGCTTATTCGATGATGTCGCCGCGCAACAGGAACTTGGCGAGTGCCACGGTGCCGACGAATCCCATCAGCGCGATCAGCAAGGCCACCTCGAAGTAGAGCGGGCTCGCCAGATGGATGCCGAGCAGCACCAGCAGCGCGATGGCGTTGATGTAGAGGGTGTCGAGCGCAAGGATGCGATCGGGTGCGCTGGGGCCCTTGAGCAGCCTGAAGAAGCTCATGGCGAACGCGGCTGCGACCAGCGTGAAAGCTACAGTGAGGGCAATACTCAGCATTCGAGAATCTCCTTGAGCGGCGCCTCGAAGCGCGTCTTGATGGTGGCGACCAGCGCCTGCGGATCGGTGCAATACAGCGCATGCACCAGCAGCTGACGCCGGTCTGCCGACAGTTGCGCCGATACGGTGCCCGGCGTCAGGCAGATGGTGTTGGCCAGCAGGCTGATGGCCAGGTCGTCAGTAATGTCCAGCGGCACGACGACGAAAGCCGGGTGCAGCCGGCGCGGCCCGGCGAGGATCAACCGCGCCACCGACAGGTTGGCGATGATCACGTCATAGAGGAACACCCCGGTAAAACGCAGCAGCCGCACCGGCCGGTGGATGCGCACCCGTTCCGGCCAGAAGCCCAGCGTGAAGCGCGGAATGGCCCAGCCCAGCAGCAGGCCGAGCAGAATCTGCCCCGGCGCGATACTGTTGTTGAGCAGCAGCCAGATCACCGCCAGCACCGGCGTCAGCAGTGGATGCGGCAGCCAGTTCCTGATGCGTTTCATCGCCCCACTCCTTCAGTTCCCAGTACGGCGGTGATGTAGGCGGCCGGATCGGCGAGTTGCAGGGCGGTGGCGCGGGTGAAGTCCACGGCCGGCCCAGCAGCGAGGGTCAGCGCGAAGATCAGGCCGAGCAGGCCGCCGCTGGCAAGCAGTTCGCGCGCCGCCGAATGCGGTTCATAAACGGGCAGCGGGGGCACTGCGGAATCGGCGCTCCTGGCGCTGAAGAACAGGCGGGTGCCGGCGCGTGCCAGCGCGATCACCCCGGCCAGTGCGGAAACCAGGATCACCGCCCACACCCAGGGTTGCCCCGCCGCGGCCTTGAGGATCAGGAACTTGCCGACGAATCCGGACAAGGGCGGCAGGCCGGCGATCGCGACCGCGGCGACGAAGAACAGCCCGCCCCACAGCGCATGGCGCGGCATGTCGGTGTCGGGCGCGAAAGAGTCGGCGCTGGCGGGACGGCGCCGCCTGAGCGCCTCGGCCAGCAGAAACAGCAGGGCGGCGGCGAAAGTGCCGTGCGGCAGGTAGTAGAGGCCGGCGGCGATGCCCGCGCTGCCCACGGTACCCTGTTGGCCCAGCGCGAAGCCGATCAGCAGCGTGCCGACCGAGGCCACCACCAGCCAGGCGGCGAGCCGTCCGAGGCTGGTCGCTGCCAGTGCGCCGAGCATGCCGACGGCCAGCGTGGCGAGCGCCGCCGGCAGCAGCCAGGGCTCGAACAGGCCGGACAGCGAGCCGGCGCCATCGCCGAAGACCAGGGTCGCGGTGCGCAATATGGCGTAGGCGCCAACCTTGGTCATGATCGCGAACAGCGCCGCTACCGGTGCCGAGGTGTTGGCGTAGGCGGCCGGCAGCCACAGATGCAGCGGCAGCAGCGCCGCCTTGAGGGCGAACACGGCCAGCAGCAGCAGGCCGCCGGCGCGCGCCAGGCCGAGGTTTTCCGGTGCAATGCTGGCCGCCCTGGCGGCGATATCGGCCAGGTTGAGGCTGCCCAGCGAGGCGTAGATCAGTCCCGCGGCGAAGAGGAAGACCGTCGAGCCGAGCAGATTGAGCACCACGTAATGCAGCCCGGCGCGTGTGCGCGCCGCGCCGCCGCCATGCAGCATGAGGCCGTAGGAGGCGATCAGCAGGA
>DDWF01000147.1 GCA_002345845.1 Betaproteobacteria bacterium UBA2293
TGCAGGATCAGCGGATCGCTGCCGAGGCGATAACTGGCCACGGGGATCAAGGCGTGCACCACCAGCCCGCTGGAGGTGTCGCCCTCGATTCGCGTGATGCCGGTGCCGAGGCGCGCCTGCCGCAGTTGGGCAGTCGAGGGCAGCGCGGGCAGCAGCCCCTGCACGCCGCCGCCGCTATTTGCCACCAACTGTCCCGCGCTGGTCAACAGGGTGGCGCCCTGCACCCCGGTTTGTTCGCGCAGTCGGTTGAGCAGCACGGGGCTGACCAGTGCCGTGCCGGCGAGGTCATAAGCCATGGTGCGCCCCTTGGCCAGCAGGTCATCCTGCATCGCTTCGAGCACGCCGCGGCCGAGGTCGAGTCCACCATCGAGCGCCGCCTCGATGCGCACGTCGAACCATGAATCGATGCTCTTGACCGCAAATTGCATCGAAACCGCGTATACCAGCGCGCCCGGTACCACCGCCATCAGCGCCAGCATCAGCAACAACCGCGACTTGAGCCGCGCGCCGAAGACACCATCGCGATATTCGCGCCACAGCCGGCGNNGCCGCCAGCGCGTTCATGCCGAGCAGCAGCGTCGTATGCTCGGCGAACAGCGTGGCGTCGGCGCTCGCCGTGGCGAGCAGGAAAACCAGCATGGCACTCAAGCCGGCAACAATTGAAAGCGCGAGAATCATTTATCCACGGCAGGCACGAAGCCCCAGCGCAGGGTTTTGGCTTCGACACGCCAGTCGCGGTCCGCCAGTGCGTCAATCTGCAGTGGCTTGGGCAGCTGGCTATGGTCGAGCGACAGGCGTACCGCGGCCGTGTAGTTCTCGCCGGGGATGAGCGCGGGCCGGTCGACGACATGCAGGCGGGCGGTATGCTCCAGCACCTGCAGTGCTTCGGCCAGCGAGTCGAAATTGCGGTGCAGCCCCCCCAGCGACAGCCGGTACTGGCGCGTCAGCGCTTGATAACCGAGGCGATATTCGATCACATGGCCGGCGATATGCTCGTCAATCCAGTACCAGCGTTTGCGGGACAGCGTGAATTCAAGGCGAAAGTTGAGCGGTACGCCGCGGCCCACGGCTTCTTCGAGGCGCGGGCCGAGATCGATGGCGAATTCCACGCTGAGCGCATGACCGCGCTCGTCGGGTAGCAGCACGGCGCTTTTCGGCTCGATGCTGCCGGCCAGGGCAGCACCCGTCGTCAACAGTCCCGCCACCAGGAGGGCAAACAGCATCAGCCACTCAAGGCATTTTTTCCAGTAGCGCGTAATAAAAGCCGTCATGCGTGGCGGAAGGCAGTAGTTGTAATTCCGGGGCATCACCCCCCGTCGGCCGGCGACGGGCATCCGGGTGGCGCGCCACGAAGGCGCGGATCTGATCGTCGTTTTCTTGCGGAAAGACAGAGCAAGTACAGTAAAGCATTTTCCCCCCTGTAGCGAGCAGAGGCCACAACGCATCGAGGATTGCCGCCTGGCTGCGTACGAATCCCGCCACATCGGCGGAGCGCCGCAGCCATTTGATGTCGGGGTGACGGCGCACCACGCCCGAGGCGGAACAGGGCACATCGGCCAGGATGCGGTCAAAGCCCTGGCCATCCCACCAGGCAGCGGGCTGGCAGGCGTCACCGACCAGCAAGCTTGCCCTCAGGCCGAGGCGTTGCAGATTCTGCTCGATGCGCGCCGATCGGCGCGCATCGATTTCCAGCGCGGTCAGTTGTACAGCGGCACCCTCAAGGATATGGGCCGTCTTGCCACCGGGCGCGGCGCAGGCGTCGAGTACGCGTTGGCCGTCAGACAGGTCGAGCAGAGTGGCGGCGCGTTGCGCTCCCCAATCCTGTACCGACACGCGACCCGCGGCGAAACCGGGTAGCCGCTCGACTGGTAGCGGCTTGTCGAGCAGCAGCGCCGTATCGTCGAGAATTTGGGTCGTAATCCCGGCGGCCGCCAGTTCCTGGCTGGAATAGTCATTGCTGGAGGCACGGCGCCGATTGATGCGCAGGCACAGTGGCGGATGCATGTTGCCGGCTGTGGCGATCTCTTCCCAGTGTGCCGGGTAGGCTTCCCGCAAGGCATCCAGCCACCAGGCCGGATGCCGCCAGTGCGCGACGGCGTCAGCGTCAGCCGCTGCCAGCAGGCCATCGCACTGGCGCATGAAGTTGCGCAACACACCATTTACCAGTCCCTTGAGCCGTCCACCGGCGATTCCGGCGGCAGCCTTGACGGCCTGATCCACAACGGTGTGCGCGTCTTCCGGTCGCCGCTCCAGTCGCGCCAGCGCCACCAGCAACAGGGCGCGAATCCCGGTTTCCTTGAGGGGTTTGTCCAGCAGACGACCGAGCAGGAAGTCGCCGCGACCAAAGTCGCGCAGGGTCGTATAGGCCAGATCCAGTGTGGCCGGGCGGATCGCTGGCGCGGCTTGTGCCAGTGTCGCATCGGGCGTCCGGCCGGCCAGGACTGCGGCAACGACACGCGCTGCCGCTGCAAGTGAATCAGACAGCCCGGGCTGGATGCGCGGTGGCGTTTTCATCCGCCAAGAGGGCCAGCCGCGCCGGACTGCGCTGCCGGCAGGGCGAAAGCCTGGCCAACGGCAAGCGGAAAGCCGTGCAAAAAGTCGGCGCTGGCGAGACGGCGGCCGCCCGGTTTTTGCAGCTCGACCAATTTGAGCGCCCCTACTCCACAGGCTACCGTGATGCCGGAGGGGCTGACGGCAATGATTATGCCCGGTGTGCCCGCGCCGTTTTCCGGCAGGGCGCGCCAGACTTTGATGAGGGAATCGCCGAGTTGCGCCGTGGCGCCCGGAAAGGGATCGAAGGCGCGGATGCGCCGCTCGATGAGCGCCGCGGGGAGCCGCCAGTCGATCGCCGCTTCGGCCTTGGCGATCTTGTTGGCATAGGTGACGCCGGCGGCGGGTTGCACCACCGGTTTCAGTGATTCGAACTCGCGCAGCGCGAGAACGATCAGCCGGCTGCCCAG
>DDWF01000329.1 GCA_002345845.1 Betaproteobacteria bacterium UBA2293
CAAGGTTTTCACACAGTCTGGGCCAACTGCTGCCGCTCGATGATTCAGGAAAGCAGCCATCCGAGAGACTGCTGTACCTCGAAACCTGCCAGAAGGCCAATTCACACAACTCGGCCTAAGCGGCCATTGATCGTGCCAATAACGAATGACCAGAGTAGTGCAGATTGCCGACTACGGATTCGATCACAACCCGCGTAGGGGAATACGAAATTACAGATCCAACCTAGCCCCATGCCGTCGCAGCCACTCTTTCCGTTCTGTATAGTTCGGTAGGACCTTGTCGATCTCGTTCCAGAAAGCCGCAGAGTGGTCGCGATGACTTATGTGACAGAGTTCATGCACCACGATGTAGTCAATGACTGTGGCGGGCGCCATCATGCACTTCCAGTGAAACTGGAGCCTTCCTTCCGTCGTGCAGGACGCCCAGCGAAAGCCCAAGTCCTTCACTGCAACCTGCCCTGGTCGAACTCCAACCTTTGCGGCAAAGATCTCAACGCGCTTTCTCAGACGCTCATGCCCTTTCTGCTCGTAGAACTCCTGGAAGGCCTGGTGGGCCGCATCCTTGCCGCCCTGGTCGACAACCGAGCGCAGAAGACAGAAGCGCCCCTCCTTCAACTTCAGCGCCTCGTCCTGCTGTCCAACGAGCAGCAGGCGATAGTTCGAGCCGAGGTAGGGAAAAGCTTCACCATTGACCCACTCGCGCACCACCCGAGTCGCATTGAGGTCGCGCCAGTCCGCCAGGTTGCGGTAAATCCACATGCGCTTTCGGAGCACGATCGAATCGACCTGCTCCGGCGTCATGCGTTTCGGTGGCCGCACGCTGATCAGGCCGTCGCGTTCGATCACGATGTCCGTGGTCTGCCGGTCGGCTCCGGGCAGCAAGCGATACTCGATGTCACGAACCTGCCTGAGCTGCATGTCAGGCAGCTCCCGAACTACGCACGAGTTCGTCGTGGCGGTTCTTGGCCAGCTTCATGATCTCGACCGCCACCCGCTCGCGGTTGGCCTTGAGTTCCTCGATGCCGCACTTGGCGATCGCCGTCTTGAGCAGCCCGCGCACTCGTTTTTGCTTGTCCGGGTTCTGCCAGAAGTCGATGCTGCCGACTGCCTCCTGCAGCAGTTCAACCACTTCTTCCATCAGCTGCTTGAACTCGCCCTTGTGTTCCGGTGGTACCGCACCCGCGGCGAACCCCACCTGGACGATGTACTCGTAAAAAGTCGTGGCTTCCCGGCTCATGCCGTCCTCGCCCTGGCGCCGCCCGGCAATTGCCACCTGGCGTAGTTCCGCCAGCTTTTCGACCAGCAAGTCCCACTCGTCGTGGTGCTTCTCGATCAAGGCATCGACCTTTTCCGAAAGGGTTTTGTAGAAGGCCGGGTCTTCATCGTGGTGCACCGTGCAATGCTTGCGGATTGCATGCTCCATTTCGCTGGCCTTGGCCTCACCGTTATTGCCGGCGTGCTGCTGCAGCTTTTCGATGAAATCCTCCGCCAGCAGTTCCACCGGCGACACCTTCGGGTTGATGCCGAGGCTGATCAGGTGCGCGTTGATCAGCGCCTTGACCTTTTCGCCCGCATCGCCGAGATCGAGGCTCGCGTCCTTGTAGCGTTCCTTCGCCACCTGCAGGATGTAGCCGAAGCGCTTGGCGGGCACACGATAGGGCTGGGCCGACTCGTGCGGCAGGATGATGTCCATGCTCATCAGGAATTTCTTCAGGTAGACCTCGAAGTCGGCCCGCCGCTTTTCGTCCTTCAGTGCCTTCACGGCCGCGTCGACCACGGCGGCATCGGCTTGCAGCCCATTCAGGCTGCCGGAGACAAACTCGCCGATCTGCCGAATACCCGCTTCGCGGAAGTGTTGCAACAGGCGCTGGTAGCGCTCTTCCAGCACCGGCAGCTCCGAGCCGATAGCCTGCAGGCCATCGTGCAATTCCTGCAGTTCGTCACTCGCAGCGTAGAGGCTCAAGGCCTCCGTCAGGTGGTTCGCCAGGCCGATGTAGTCCACCACATAGCCGCGCTGCTTGCCGCGCATCACCCGGTTGGTGCGGGCAATGGCCTGCAGCAGCGTGTGCTCGCGCAGCTTCTTGTCGATGTACATGACCTGCTCGACCGGCGCATCGAAGCCAGTCAGCAACATGTCGCAGACGATCAGGAAGGCAATGCCGGTGTTGCTCTGGTCCGGGTCATCAAGATCAAAGGGCTTGCAGAAGTTGGCGACGGCATTCAGGCGCTGCGCCTCCTTGCGGGCATGGGTGATATAGGCAGCTTCGTTGGTGCCGTCGGACGAAATCACCACCACGGGCTTGAGGAATTCCAGCCGGCGGATCAATTCGGCATCCGGGCTTTGCTTAATCCGTTCCTGCGCGATGCGCTCCGTCAGGGCTGTTTCGATGCCCTCGCGGTAGCGCACGCAGGCCAGCTTGGAATGGCACACCACCTGGGCCTTGAAACCGTTGGGCAGGATGTTGTCGATGTAATGCGCGACCAGATCGCGGGCGATGGCGTCGATGCGGTTCTTCGCTTCGAGGATGTCGCCGGTGGCGCCGTACTTCTTCCGGATCGCCAGCAGTTCTTCCTCGCTGCGGTCACGGAACAAGTCCTCGAAGGCCGTATCGAAAGCGTGCTTTTCATTCAGCGCACTGTCGGCAGTTTTTCCTTCGTAGAGAATTTGCAGCGTGGCGCCGTCATGCACCGCGTCCATCAGCTTGTAGGTGTCGATGTACTCGCCGAAGCGCTTGTGGGTCTTCTTCTCGCCGTGGCGCTCGGTGATCAGCGGCGTGCCGGTGAAGGCCACGCGCGCCGCGTTGGGGAAAGCCTCGAACAGGTTGTCGCCGAGGTCCGAGCTTTGCGTGCGATGCGCCTCGTCGATCATCAGGATGATGCGCGGCGAGGTGTTCACCACGCCGAAGGTCTTGCCCGCCGGCATGGCCAGGTAGGTGCCCAGCGCTTCGGCCACGGTATTGCTCAGCACCTGATTGCGTTCCTGAAACTTGTGCACCATCACCATGTTAAGGTCGGAGCTGTCGCTCGCCAGGTGCCGGCGCAAGTCGTTGCTGCTCTCGATCACATTCACCCGCCCGCCGATCAGCGCCGCCGTCGCGCCGAGTTGGTCTTCCAGGTCTTGCCGGTCATTGACCAGTACGATCTTGAAATCGCTCAAATCGCCGCTGGCGCGCAGCATGCGCGCGACGAACACCATGGTCAGCGACTTGCCCGAACCCTGGGTATGCCACACCACGCCGCTGCGCTCCAGCGCCGTCTGGCCGCCGCGCAGGCGCTGCAATATCCGGTTGGCGGCGCGAAACTGCTGATAGCGGCAGACCACCTTCACGCGCTGGCCGCCCTCGGTGTCCTTGAACACGCTGCTGGTGCGCAGGATTTGCAGCAGGTTGGCGTGGACCAGCATGCCGGCGATCAATTGCTGCTGGGCGTTCATGTCCGTCAGCGTCGCATCGTCCTTCGGATAGAGCGTCTTCCATGCGTGGAAGTGCTCTTCGCCCGAACTGATGGTGCCGTAGTCTGCCTCGATGCCGCTGCTGCGGATCAGCAGCAGGCAGCTATGGAACAGGCGCGGCTCGCCTTCGCGCAGTCCGGCCAGTTCGGTTTCCTGGCGTCGGCGCATGTAGCGCTGCAACTGCACCCAGGCTTCCTGCATCGGGTTGGCGCAGACCGCCGAACCCTTCTTGCATTCCACCACGCACAGCGGAATGCCATTCACGAACAGCACGATGTCGGGAATGATGAAGCCCTTCACGCAGCCCGGCGTGTCGATGCGGAACTGGTTGATGGCGTGAAAGCGGTTGTTCTCCGGGTGATGGAAGTCGATCAGCCGCACCACCGGGTCCCGCTCGCCGGTAACTTCGTTCGCATCCACCTGGGCCTTGAACAACAGCGCCTGCACCGCCTCGTTGGCCTCCAGCAGCGTGCGATTGGGCTGGCGCAACAGTTGCTGTTGCAGGTCGTCGAGCTGCGCGTCGGTGAGCCACGGCCTGCCGTCGTCGGTCAGGTTGATGCGGCGGACCGACTCTGCGAATACCTCGGGCAGCAGCCACTGGCGGAAACTCTGACGCAAGCTGGGCGCCGGGTCCTGCGGCACGCCCGTGCCCTGATCGATGATCGTCCACCCCTGGTCCGCGAGTTGGCGGAGAAAGGGTTGTTCGACCTCGCTGTATTCGGACATGCCGGCCTTCAGGCCGCCATGGCGTGCTGGGTGTGTCCCGTCAGGCGTTGCAGGGCGATGCCGATGGCGCGGTCGTCGAACAGGCGGGCCTTGCGCTCCGCCGCCTCGGCGCCCGCCGGCCAGCGGCGCAGGCCGGCGCGAATGCCGGCAATGCTGGCTTCGCATTGCTCGCGAACCAGCAGCCAATCCACGGTAGCCAGGAGTTCCATGCCGAAGGGCGACTCGAAGCCGTCGATCAGCGTCGCGGTGGTCTCCAGCGCCTCGGTATAGGGTTTGGCGTCGGCGCTCTTGAGATAGGCTTGCAGGAAATCACGGCGCTCGTCGACGAACCAGATTACATCCAGAGGCCCGGCGTCCGAGATACGTTTGTCGCAGTGCAAGTAGCTGCCGTCCAGGCTGTTCAGTAGATGATCCAGCCGATTGGCGTAAGGGCCGTATTTGTCTGCCTTGAAACCCAGCTTAAGCGGGTTGTCGTTCGGCGTTAGCCGTTCGATGGCGCGCTCCAGGAACCAGGCCAGCTTCTGGATTTCCAGCAGGCTGCATTCCATGCCCAGCACCCAGTAGCGGCGCACCAGCTCGGCGATCAGGGCGCGGGCCGGGGTGAGTTTCTCGACGCCGGCGCGCTTGGCCACGTTCTGGTATTTGTCCGTCGGCTCGAAGACCAGAATTTCCACGCCTGCCAGATCACCCAGCGCGGCCTCAATGTGTGGCTTGACCTCTGCCCAATCCAGTCCGCCGTTGCCTGCGCCCAGCGGCGGTATGGCGACCGACTTGACGCCGCTATCGATGATGAAGCGACGCAAGTCCTGCAAGCCTTCTTCAATCCATTCCAGCTTCGACGGTGCGCGCCAATTCCGTTTGGTCGGGAAGTTCACGATCCATCGCGGTCCGTCCAGTTCACGCACCTCGGTGACGAACATGCGGCCCGTCTGCACTTCCTTGGCTTTGCAGGCCGTCGCATAGCGCTGGAAGTTCTCGGTGAAGCGCTCCTTGAACATCAAGGCAATGCCCTTGCCCATCACACCCACGGTGTTAACGGTATTCACCAGCGCCTCGGCGCGAGCTTCCAGAAGATTGCCTTGCGTGAATTTGATCATCAGAAATACCACCTTGGCATGGCGCGAACGTCAAGTTGAAGTCCGCGCTTGGTCACTTCACTATCAATTTTGCTCTCGATCTGATCGTTGTAGCAAACGATCCCTATCAGCCCTTTGATCGGCAGTTGCTGATAAACCAACGCTTCCGCCTGGTAACGCTCTACCTTTTCGGGGTCGTCAGGGTTACGCTGGAAATCCCGGCGCTGGATCAAGGCCCAGTCGATAGCGTCCAACTGCCCCAGATCGTCGAAGTATCTGGCCAGGGGCGGATAAGCATGCCTATCGGTAAAGACACAAGGCAAGCCCAGCTTGTGCACACGATGAAGACTGGATACCAGAATCACGATCTCCTCATTGCTGCGTTTGCGTATTCCTCCGTATCCCGTTTTGATGTTGTACATCATCGGCGAGAAGGGGGTGAAATAAAAGGGTACGTAGTCGCTCAGGGTTCCACCGGGACCCACAGGCACGTCGCGATGGGCGCGCTTGTCGATAAGGTCGGGATTGCCAATCTCCACATAGTTCGGATCGTAGACCTGTGAGTTCCGGCAGTGGACCCCATTGTCCAGAATCCAGGGCACGTTGTCCCGATGGACAATGCGCCAGATCAGGGCCTTTTCAGGGTTTAGGTTGGGGTAGTGATTAGCCATTTGCCGTCTCGCCAGCGCCGACTTTTACCGGAACCTTGCCGGTCAGGAGATCTAGCATGAGGCCGAACTTTTGTTGTTGGAGTTTTCTTCCATGATATTGCAGGGAGCAGATTTTCTTTTCGGTGACATCCAGCCTTCTGGATATTTCGTTTTGCTCAGCAGGTTTCGGAAGTGGGAAAAGAACTCTACTCATCACATTGTTATTTAGACTTGGCATAGTCGTTCCCACTTGCATTCCCGCAATTTGCCTCTGTATCAAGTCGTGGCGATATGCGTGTGAGAAGAAAAAGTGATTCAGGTCGGTTCTTCCAAGTCGCAACAAGAAGCAACCCGTGCCGCATATCCAATCAGCTTCATCGTTGCCAACGGCGGCAGCCCTGCTTAGCTCACCCCTTCGTGCAATGATGATGTCGCCAACTTTTAGGCTGTGCCTCGAAAGTGTCTTCGCTCTCACACCGGAAATTCGGGCAATTGAAGTCGTTCCGATAAGCCCGTCATTGATGTCCTGCGGCATGACAACCGGTATGCCTTCATTTTGGTATTCGTCTGCGTGTAGTTGACTCCCAAAGGGCCCTGTTTGCAGATAGCCGCCGGATTTCAACAGAATAGAACCAAGCCTTTCACACTCCCAGTCCTGAGGAATCCACCCGATCGCGGTTTTCTGATATAGCTCGGGCGCTTGGTCGCGGGGTGGGCGGAGTTGGCTGTTGGGCAGGACGCCGCGGGTGAACAGGTCGTGCATCAGCCCGGCTTTGATCTGCTGGTATTTCTCGATCAGTGCTTCGGTCTTTTCAATCGCTCTGTCAATGCTGGTGAGGATGGTGGCGACTCTTCTTTGCACGCTTGTCCCGACCGGAATTCGAACCACAATGTCGGGAACCTTCTTGGTGTCGAGGTGCAATACCGTCGAGCCGGCTGAATAGGCAACCATCTGCCTGCGGACTTCCGAAAGCATAAGCAGGTGGTACAGAAAATCCTTGTCGCATCTCCCAGCGACAGGTTCGATCCGCATGCAGTCCATCGAGGCCAGCGCCGGCTTACCCTCCCCGAAATCTGGCACCTTCAGCGGGCTGCCAACGATATCGCCAGCCCTGGTAAGGTCGGTCACGGAAAACAGGATGTCTCCAGGATGAAGGTGATCCGCCTTCGTCGAGAAGCCATCGTAAAACTTGATGCCCGTTGGCTGATATCCGCCACCCTTGACGAAACACTTGATCGTCAGAAATGGGTGGCCTGAATGCCGAGAGCCGTAGTCCTCGGACTTGTAGTTGATGCCTTTTCTCTGGGTCGAAAGATGACCGAGCGTGACGGACTGCCACTCACTCATACCCTAACTCCACCAGATACTTCTTCAACTCCGCTGCCGCGCCATCCCGTTCGGTCTCTATCTGTTTCGCCGTCACCGCGTACTTGCTCCACAGGCTTTCGATGGCGGCGATGCAGGCGCGCTGATCGGCGCGCAGGTAGCTGCGGTAATTGGCGAACAGCACCTGGCCCAGGCGTTCGACGATGACCTGGCGCGCTTCGTCATTGCCGATCTTGAGCCGGGCCTGTTCGACCAATACGTCCTTCTTCGCGGCGGTGGATTTGATCGCGGCCTTCAAGGTTTTGGCCTCGTCTTCCAGCGCCTTGTGACGCGTCAGTTGCGCCTCAATGCGTACGGCCTCGATGCGGTGGCTGTCCCAGTCGCCGAAGCTGCGGTCGCGTTTGGCCAGCTTCATGTTGCCCTTGGCTTCCTTGAGTTCCGCCTTCAGCGTCTTGACCTGCTCGGCGGGCAGCACGCCGGTGTCGTCGCTGTCCTCGAAGTCCTCCTCGCTGGCGGCGGCAAACAGGGCTTGCAGTTCGGCCAGGCGCGCGTGCTGCTGTTCCAGTTCGGCCAGCACTTGAGGGAACTGGCTTTGCAGGATGTCTTCGTCCGGGATCAGTTCCGGTCCCCAGCCGCTGGCGGCGATGGATTTGAAATCGGCCGCGAGCTGCTTGTAGTAGTTGGCGAAGGCGCCGCGCACCTGGTAGCGGGTGAGCAGATGCTGATCGGCGAAGGTGCGTTCAATACTGTCGAGCAGGGTGCTGCGCAGGGCATAGACATTGCGATTTTTTGCGTTCTGGTTTTCCGGGTCCGGCGCCAGCGCTTCGACGACGGGCAGATGTTCTTGCCACCAAGCTTCTAGCGTCGCCATGAAGTCGGCCTGGCGTTGCAGTACGCCTGGGTGCTCGTTCACCACGCTGGCGATGGCGCGCTTGTCTTGCAGGGCTGCCGAAAAGTCGGTGTAGAACGCATCTTCGACGCGGGGCACGAAACAGTCTTCGCTCAGGCCGGGATAGTTCTGCCAGAAGTGGCCGAGGGCGTCGATCTCGGTGATTGGCACACCGCCATGCAGATGGGCGCGCACGTCGTGGGGCTCGGGCGGCGGGGCGTTGTCGACGTAGCGGCGGATGTTGCAGTTGTAGTCCTCGGCGGCAATCTCGGCGCTGGCGACACGGCGGGCATAGGCGGGAATATCCTTGCCGTCGCGGTAAGCATGGACGATCTTGTCGATGTCTTCCGGGCGCAGGTG
>DDWF01000075.1 GCA_002345845.1 Betaproteobacteria bacterium UBA2293
CCGCACGGCTATTTCATCACCCATGTCGAGGGCAAGCAGTTCCCCTTGCTCAATGGGCGGGCGCTGGATGCCCAGGCACACCCGCTTGGCGACCATGATGTGGTCGAGATTGCCGGCATCAAGATGGAATTTTTCCTCAAGGCCTGAGTCATCAGCGCGCCAACGAGCGGAGATCTTGAAAAAACACCTGCTCCGCATCGTTCTCGGCGCCCTCTGCGGGCTTCTTCTCCTCGGCCACGCCGGGCGCTTCTGGCAGATTCCCTTTGTCAGTGCGCTCGATGCCTATCTCTACGATGCCCGCCTGCGTCTCACCATGCCCGACAGTGTCGATCCGGGGGTGGTCATCGTCGATATCGACGAACGCAGCCTCGGCGAAGTCGGGCGCTGGCCCTGGCGCCGCGATTTGCTGGCCGACCTGGTGCAGCGTCTGACCGATGACTACGGTGCCGCCGTCGTCGGCTTCGACGTCGTCTTTGCCGAGCCCGACGAGAGCTCTGGACTGGCCGTGCTGGAAGACCTCGGGCGCCGGCAATTGCGTGACGAATCGGGGTTTCAGCGCGCGCTGGCCGAACTGCGGCCGCAGCTCGATTACGACAAACGCTTTGCCGATGCCCTGCGCAAGCGGCCGGTGGTCCTCGGCTACTACTTCTCCAGCACTCAGGCAACATCGCAGGCCGGTGTGCTGCCAGCGCCGGTTTTCGCTGCCGGCAGCTTTGCCGGGCAAGAGATTCCCTTCGTCTCCTGGCAGGGCTACGGCGCCAATCTCCCCGAATTGCAGCAGGCGGCAGCCAGCGGCGGCCATTTCAATCCGCTCGTCGATTTCGACGGCAGTTCGCGGCGGGTGCCGCTGATCGTCGAGTTCGCCGGGCAATACTACGAAGCCCTGTCGCTGGCCGTGCTGCGCACCCTGCTTGGCAAAGCCGAGGTCAGACCGGGATTTCCCGAACCCGGCGGCCAACTGGAATGGCTGGATGTCGTCGGCGAACGCGGCATGGTGCGCATCCCGGTAGATGAAAATGCTACGGCGCTGATTCCCTACCGTGGCTACGAGCGCAGCTTTCCCTATGTTTCAGCCGTTGACGTGCTGCAGGGCAAGGCCGATGCCGGGCTGTTCAAGGGCCGTGTCGTGATGGTCGGCACCACGGCGCCGGGGCTGATGGATCTGCGCTCGACGCCGGTCGGCGCCGCCTATCCAGGCGTCGAGGTTCATGCCAACCTGATCGCCGGCATGCTGGCCGGAACGATCAAGGAAAAGCCCGGCTACGTGATGGCCATCGAGACCATCCAGTTACTGCTTGTCGGTGGCTTGCTGGTCCTTCTCCTCCCTCTGCTGTCGCCGTTGCGCGTTAGCTTGCTGACCCTGGGCACCCTGACCGCGATGCTGCTGTTCAACGTCTGGCTATGGAGCACGGCCAACCTGGTCTTGCCGCTCGCTGCTTCGCTGCTGCTGATCCTCCTCCTTTACGCCCTGAACATGTCCTGGGGCTATTTCATCGAATCGCGCAGCAAGCGGCAGTTCGCCGAGTTGTTCGGCCAGTACGTGCCGCCTGAACTGGTCGACGAGATGGCGCGCAATCCCGAGAGCTACAGCATGGAAGGGCGTAATGCCGAGCTGAGCGTACTCTTCGCCGACATCCGCAGTTTCACCTCGCTCTCCGAAGGTATGGCGCCGAAGGAACTGGCCCATCTGATGAACGATTATTTCGGCGCCATGACCGATGTCATCCGCGCTCAGCGCGGCACCCTGGACAAGTACATCGGCGACGCCATCATGGCCTTCTGGGGCGCGCCGGTGGCCGATGCCGAGCATGCCCGCCACGCCGTGCTCACGGCGCTGGCCATGCAGCAGGCGGTGGCGGCGCTGGCCGAACCCTTCCGGGCGCGCGGCTGGCCGCCAGTGCACATCGGCATCGGCATCAACAGCGGCACGATGACCGTCGGCGACATGGGCTCGCCGGTGCGCAAGGCATACACGGTGATGGGCGATGCCGTTAACCTCGCCTCCCGCCTGGAGGGCATCACCAAGGAATACGGTGTCGGCATCGTGGTCGGCGAGGCAACGCGCCAGGCGCTCCCGGACATGGCTTTTCGCGAACTCGATCGGGTGCGCGTCAAGGGCAAGGATGAACCGGTCACCATCTACGAACCGCTCGGGTCAGCCGCAGCAATCTCGCCGGCAGAGCACGAAGAACTGCGCCAGTGGCAGCAGGCACTGCGCCTGTATCGGTCTGCCGACTGGGACGGCGCCGAACTGCAGATATACAATCTGCAGAAGGATGCGCCCGAGCGCCGGCTCTACGCCCTGTACACCGAACGGATTGTCGCCCTGCGCAAAAATCCGCCGGCCGGGAACTGGGACGGCACCACCACCTTTCTGACCAAATAGACATGAAGCTACGCGTACTGGGTTGCAGTGGCGGTATCGGTGGCCGACACCTGCGGACCACTTCGCTGCTCGTCGACGACGACATCCTGATCGATGCCGGTACCGGACTCACCGATCTCTCGGTCGCCGAAATGGCGAGCATCGACCATGTCTTCCTGACGCATCCGCATCTCGACCACATCGCCGCCCTGCCGCTGATGATCGATACGGTGGCCGATCGCCGGCAGAAGCCGCTGACGGTTTATGCCACGGCGGCGGTGATCACCATCCTGCGCAATCACATCTTCAACTGGGCCATCTGGCCCGATTTTGCCGAAGTGCCGGATGCTGATCAGCCGTTCATGCGCTACCTGGCCATCGAGCCCGGCGTACCGGTCAGCTTGGGCGGGCGCACGATCACGGCGCTGCCGGTCGAGCATACAGTGCCGGCGGTTGGCTATCGTCTCGATTCCGGCAAGGGCAGCCTGGTTTTCTCCGGCGACACCGGGCCGTGCAATGACTTCTGGCGGGCGGTCAACCGGGTGGATAACCTGCGCCACCTGATCATCGAATGTGCCTTCTCCAACCGTGAGGAGCGTCTCGCCGTCGTTTCCCGGCACCTCTGTCCGGCCATGCTGGCCCGCGAACTGCAGAAGCTGGAGCGCGAGTGTGATATCTACATCACCCACCTGAAACCCGGTCAGATCGAGCTGACCATGGAGGAGATCGAGCGCTGTCTGGCGGATTTCAAGCCGCAGATGCTGCAGAACAATCAGGTTTTCGAGTTCTGACATGACGCCTTCCGTTGCCACTCTCGCCAAGCTGGCGCCCATTCGCGGCCTTTCCTCCGCCCGTCTCGACGAACTGGCCCGCATTTGCCGGGTCGAGCGCTTTGCCGCCGGTATCGATCCACTGCACGGTGCAGCCGCCAGCCGCCTTGTTTATCTGCTCGCCGGCGAACTGAAAATCGTCCTGCCCGACGGCAGTTCGCGCCTGCTGGTCGGCGGTTGCGACATCGCCAACTGGCCAATCGGTTACAAGACAGTGCTGCCGGTCGCCAGCAAGGCAGTGACCGAGGTGGATCTGCTCGGCATTGACTTCGATCTGCTCGACATCATGATGACCTGGGACGAACTGGCCGCCGTTGCCGAAAGCCGCTCGTCAGGGAGTGGCGAAGCCGCACGCTGGAGCAGCATGACCGGCGCCTTCAGCGCCCAGGCGCTGACCGCTGGCGCCCTGGCCGAGCTGCCGCCGGCGCATATCCACGAACTGATGCAGCGCTTCCAGCCGCTCAAGGTCAAGCAGGGGCAGGTCATCATTCATGAGGGCGATGCCGGCGATTACTTTTATCTCATCGAATCGGGGCGCTGTACGGTCAGCAAGCGGGTCGGCGGCGCCGATCTCGGTATGGCCGAACTGAAGGCGGGTGAATCATTCGGTGAGGAAGCCCTGCTTTCCGATGCGCGACGCAGTGCCTCGGTGCTGATGAAGACCGATGGCCGCTTGCTGCGTCTGGCCAAGCCGGATTTTGTCGAGCTACTGCAGGCGCCGCTGCTGCACGTCGTCGATCGCGCCGAGGCCGAGCACCGGGTGACGACCGGTGGCGCCCGCTGGCTGGATGTCCGTTACCCCGCCGAGTTCAACGAGAACGGCCTGCCCGGTGCCATCAACCTGCCGCTTAACGAAATCCGCAATGCCCTGCGCCTGCTCGACAAGGGCAGCGAGTACATCGTCTATTGCCAGAGCGGCCGGCGCAGTTCCGCCGCCGCTTTCCTGCTCGCCCAGCACGGATTCAAGGCCAGTCTGCTGGCCGGCGGGCTCGGCGATGACATCTGAAGGCCTGCATCATGGAAACCACTGACGATCTCTTCCGCCGTCTCGAGCAACTGAATGACATCGGCGCCTCGCTTTCCGATGAGCGCAATCTCCCCATCCTCCTGGAAAAGATCCTGCTCGCTGCCAAGGCCATCACCGGTGCCGATGGCGGCACGCTCTACCTGCTCTCCGAGGACCGGCAGCGCCTGCATTTCGAGATCGTCCGCACCGATTCGCTGGCCATCGCCTTCGGCGGCAGCAGCGGTCAGCCGACCTCGGGCAAATTCCCCGACCTGCCGCTCTTCCGCAGCGACGGCACGCCGAACACCTGCATGGTCGCCGTTTACGCAGCGATCAACGGGCGTACGGTCAATATCGCTGATGCCTATGCCGCGGTCGGCTTCGACTTCTCCGGCACCCGCCAGTTTGACGACCGCACTGGCTATCGCTCGCAGTCCTTCCTTACCGTGCCGATGAAGAACCATGAAGGTGAGGTCATTGGCGTCCTCCAGTTGATCAATGCCATCCGCCCAACCGACGGCCTGGTCGTCGAATTTTCCCCGGCCGACCAGCGCCTGGCCGAATCGTTGGCCTCGCAGGCGGCCATCGCCCTGACCAACCAGCAGTTGATCCAGCAGATGGAGGATCTGTTTGAATCCTTCATTAGCATGATCAACCTGGCCATCGACGAAAAGTCCCCCTACACCGGTGGCCACTGCCAACGCGTGCCGGAGCTGACCATGATGCTGGCCGACGCCGTCGACGCGACCAGTGAAGGGCCGCTGGCCGATTTCAAGCTGACCGACAAGGACCGCTACGAACTGCGCATCGCCGCCCTGATGCACGATTGCGGCAAGGTAACGACACCCGTGCACGTCGTCGACAAGGCGACCAAGCTGCAGACCATCTTCGATCGCATCCACATGATCGACACTCGCTTCGAGGTGCTCAAGCGCGATGCCGAGGTGCGCCTGTGGCGCAGCATCGCCGGGGGCGAAGAGCGAACCGCGGCGGAAGCTCTTTATGCGGAATTCTGCCAGCGCTGTGACGAAGACCGCCTCTTCCTGCGCAAAGCCAACATCGGTGGCGAACGCATGAGCGACGAGGACATCGCCCGCATCCGCCACATCGGCAGCGACTATCACTGGCGCGACATCGACGGTAACGATGCCCCCTTCCTCTCCGCCGACGAGCTGGAAAACCTGACCATCCGCGCCGGCACCCTGACTGACTCAGAGCGCCAGACGGTCAATCACCACATCGTCGCCACCATCCGCATGCTGGAACAGCTGCCCTGGCCCAAACACCTGCGGCGCGTCCCCGAATATGCAGGCGGCCACCACGAGCGCATGGACGGTAAGGGTTACCCGAAGGGGCTGAAGCGCGAACAGATGAGCTGGCAAGCCCGCATGATGGGCATCGCCGACATCTTCGAAGCCCTGACTGCGAAGGACCGCCCGTACAAGGAGGGCATGAAGCTGTCGCAGGCGCTGAGAATCCTGGAAAACTTCCGCAATAACGGGCATATCGATCCGGATCTTTACGAAGTTTTCGTGAAGAGCGGGGTGTTCAGGAAGTATGCGGAGGGGTTCATGGGGGCTCAGCAGATCGATTGCTGAGCAGGGGGAGGGCGCTTTGTTGACGAAAATCGTTTGCTGCAGGTGACAATCTTTGTCACATTTTCGTTGGGGAGTGCTGATCAGGCTTCGCTTACATGGGCCTTAGTGTCGCAATCAGCTGATATAAAACATGAATTAAATAATATTCTGGCATTGGGTTGTGCTGGCACGCTCACTGCGTTACTGTTCTCAGCGGCTTTTCCCGCCTTTCTTGTCAAAGGAGACTCAAATGAAGCGTGTTCAACAAGGTTTTACCCTGATCGAACTGATGAT
>DDWF01000186.1 GCA_002345845.1 Betaproteobacteria bacterium UBA2293
AGATCTGCAAGGTCTCCGCCGTCGGCGTCGGCATGCGTTCGCACCCGGGCGTCGCCTCGAAGATGTTCAAGGCGCTGGCCGATGAAGGCATCAATATCCAGATGATCTCGACTTCCGAGATCAAGATTTCCGTCGTCCTCGACGAAAAATACCTGGAATTGGCCGTCCGCGTGCTGCATCGCGCCTTCGGACTCGATCAGGCCGTTTGACCTGCGGGCGCGGACCCTATATCATCCGCGCCTCGTTGCAAGACGGTTAGGACACGTGGCCGAGTGGTCGAAGGCACACCCCTGCTAAGGGTGCATCCGGGCAAAACCTGGATCCAGGGTTCGAATCCCTGCGTGTCCGCCAAGCAACTATGCAAACAAGCGCCTTTCGGGGCGCTTTTTTGTTGCCTTCAGGTTTTTGCCGATTGCTGTAACCAATGAATTTGGTATATCAGTGGCGAATAATATTTCCCTGGAGGGTACCGGCAAGGGCTTTCGTATTATAGAATCGCTGGGTTTTGGGCTGAAAATTCAGCCTGAGTTCGGGTTCGGTTTTCCCGTCGGGATCGTTGCGGTTAGTGCGGTTCGGCGTGTGGCCGGGTGACATTAATCATCGTTCGGGCTTAACGCATGATCAGAATAAAACGCGGTTTGAATTTGCCCATCGCCGGTTCTCCCCAGCAGAGCATAGAACCCGGCAGGCCAGTACGCAGTGTTGCTGTCATTGGCTTCGACTACCACGGCATGAAGCCGACGATGGCAGTCCAGGTCGGTGACCGGGTCAAGTTGGGTCAGGTCCTGTTTTCCGACAAGAAGACACCGGGGGTGCATTTCACGTCACCGGGCGCTGGCGTGGTCAGCGCCATCCATCGCGGCGAGCAGCGTGTGCTGCAATCGGTCGTGGTCGAACTGGATGGCGATGAGGCCGTCGAATTCGCTGCCTATACCGATGGCCAGTTGGCCTCGCTGACAAGCGAGCAGGTGCGCGAGAATCTCCAGCAATCGGGCATGTGGGCAGCGTTGCGGACGCGTCCGTTCAGCAAGGTGCCGGCTGTCGATTCCGTACCGTCGTCAATTTTCGTCACCGCCATCGATACCCATCCGCTGGCCGCCGATCCGGCGGTGGTCATCGCCGAGGCGGCCGCCGACTTCAATCGTGGTCTGCGCGTCCTGGCCCGTCTGGCCAAAGTTTATGTTTGCACCGCCGCCGACGCCAAGGTCGCTGTCGACAGCGCCAGCAACGTGCAGGTCGAATCCTTTGCTGGTCCGCATCCGGCCGGCCTGGCCGGTACCCATATCCATTTTCTCGACCCGGTCAATGCCCACAAGACCGTGTGGTCGATCGGTTATCAGGACGTGATCGCCATTGGCCGGCTGTTCGTCAGCGGCCGGCTGGCCGTCGAGCGCGTGGTCGCCCTTGCCGGCCCGATGGTCGACAAGCCGCGCCTGCTGCGTAGCCGCCTGGGCGCCAGTCTGGATGAGCTGGTTGCTGGCGAGGTCAAGGTCGGCAAAAAGGTGCGCGTTATTTCCGGCTCAGTTTTTGGTGGCCGCACCTCGCGCGGTGCCTGTGCCTGGCTTGGCCGTTATCACCAGCAGGTCTCCTGTCTGGAGGAGGGCACGGAACGCGAAATGCTGCATTACCTGCGCGCCGGCACCGAAAAGCACTCGGTGATGAATCTGTACATCTCCAAGTTGAACCCCGGCAAGCTGTTCAATTTCACCACGAGCACCAACGGCAGCCCGCGGGCGATGGTGCCGATCGGCAATTACGAAGAGGTGATGCCGCTCGACATCCTGCCGACGCAGTTGCTGCGCTACCTGATCGTTAGCGATACCGAGATGGCCCAGAAGCTGGGTTGCCTCGAACTCGACGAAGAGGACCTGGCGTTGTGCACTTATGTCTGTGCCGGCAAGTACGAGTACGGTCCCATCCTGCGTGACAATCTCACGCGCATCGAGAAGGAGGGTTGAGCATGGGTCTGCGCTCCTGGCTCGACAGCATCGAGCATCATTTTGACAAGGGCGGCAAGTACGAGAAGTGGTACGCCCTCTACGAGGCCATTGATACCGGCCTGTTCAAACCCAACAGTGTGACCAAGACGACGGCCCACGTGCGCGACGGTATCGACCTCAAGCGCATGATGATCACCGTCTGGTTGTGCACCTTCCCGGTGATGTTCGCCGGGATGTGGAACGTCGGCTTCCAGGCCAATACGGTGTTCGCCGCCAATCCCGATCTGCTGGCTGCCCAGGACAACTGGCGCCTGGCCCTGATCGCGCTGTTTGCCGGCTTCAATCCGGGCAGTGTCTGGGACAACCTGATTCATGGTGCGGCCTACTTCCTGCCCATTTATCTGGTGACCTTCGTCGTTGGTGGTTTCTGGGAAGTTCTGTTCGCCTCGATCCGCAAGCATGAGGTTAACGAAGGCTTCTTCGTGACTTCCGTGCTCTTCGCCTTGACCCTGCCGCCGTCCATTCCCCTGTGGCAGGTGGCCCTGGGCATCAGCTTCGGTGTCGTCATCGGCAAGGAAGTGTTCGGCGGGACTGGCAAGAACTTCCTCAACCCGGCGTTGACTGGCCGTGCCTTCCTGTTCTTCGCCTATCCGGCGCAGATCTCTGGCGATGCCGTGTGGACCGCCGTCGATGGTTTCACCAGCGCGACGCCGCTGGGTCTGGCGGCGGCCGGTGGCCTCGAGTTCATTACGGCCGGTGGCATTACCTGGTGGGATGCCTTCCTCGGCAACATCCAGGGCTCGATCGGTGAAACCAGCACGCTGGCCATCTTCATTGGCGGTGCCGTGCTGTTGCTGATGAAGATCGCCTCGTGGCGCATCGTCACCGGCGTCATGCTCGGCATGATTGCGATGAGCATGGTGTTCAACGGCATCGGCTCGACGACCAATCAGATGTTCGCCATGCCCTGGTACTGGCACCTGGTTGTCGGCGGTTTCGCCTTCGGCATGATCTTCATGGCCACCGACCCGGTGTCGGCCTCGATGACCAATACCGGCAAGTGGATTTTCGGGGCGCTGATCGGCGTCATGGTGGTGCTGATCCGCGTCGTCAATCCGGCATTCCCCGAGGGCATGATGCTGGCGATCCTGTTCGCCAACCTCTGTGCCCCCTTGATCGACCACTTCGTGGTTGCAGCCAACATCAAGCGGAGGGCAGCACGCCATGTCCAATAAAGAATCGACCGGTCGCACGCTGTTCGTGGCGCTGGCCGTCAGCCTGGTCGCCTCGGTCTTCGTCGCCGGTTCCGCCATTGCGCTGAAGCCGGTGCAGATCGAGAACCGTCTGCTCGACAAGCAACGCAGCATCCTGGCTATCGCCGGCCTGGGTGGTGATGACCTTTCGTCGGCGCAGGTCAAGGATCTGTTCAACAGCCGCATCAAGGCTCGCGTCATTGACCTGAACAGCGGCGAGTACAAGGACGACCTGAATCCGGTGACCTTCGATCCGCTGAAAGCAGCCAAGGATCCGAAGACCTCCGCTGCCCTCAAGGGCAGTGAGGATCTGGCCCTGATCAAGCGCCGCGAGCAATTCACCACGGTCTATATGGTGGAAAAGGACGGTCAGCTCGAATCGCTGATCCTGCCGATTCGCGGTTACGGCCTGTGGTCCACGCTGCATGGCTTCCTGGCGATCAAGCCGGACCTGAACACGGTCGTCGGTCTCGGCTTCTATCAGCATGCCGAAACCCCGGGCCTTGGCGGCGAAGTCGACAATCCCAAGTGGCGTGGCATGTGGCCGGGCAAGACGCTGTTCAACGAGGCCGGCAAGCCGATCGTCAAGATCGTCAAGGGCGGCGTCGATCCGTCCAGTCCGGATGCGGGTCACCAGGTCGATGCGCTGGCCGGTGCCACGCTGACCAGTAACGGTGTTGACCGTCTGTTGCAATTCTGGCTCGGCGAGCAGGGCTTCGGTCCCTACCTCGCCAAGCTGCGCCAGGGAGCTTGATCATGTCCAAGCACACAGCCAAGGAAGTACTGCTTAACCCCATTTTCGCCAACAACCCGATCGGTTTGCAGATTCTCGGCATCTGTTCGGCGTTGGCGGTGACCTCAAATCTCAACACCGCCATCGTCATGTCGATCGCGCTGACGCTGGTGACCGGCTTCTCCAACCTGTTCATCGCCATGATCCGCACGCAGATTCCGGCGTCGATCCGGATGATCGTGCAGATGGTGATCATCGCCTCGCTGGTCATCGTCGTCGACCAGATCCTCAAGGCCTACGCCTTCAGCCTGGCCAAGCAATTATCGGTGTTCGTCGGCCTGATCATCACCAACTGTATCGTCATGGGCCGCGCCGAAGCCTTCGCCATGCAGAATCCGCCATGGATTTCCTTCCTTGACGGCATCGGCAACGGTCTCGGCTACAGCGTCATGCTGATCACGCTCGGTGTTGTCCGCGAGCTGTTCGGTGCTGGCAAGCTGTTCGGCGTCGAGATCCTGCATCTGGTCAAGGATGGTGGCTGGTACGTCCCCAACGGCATGTTGCTGCTGCCGCCGTCAGCCTTCTTCCTGATCGGCCTGATCATCTGGGGGCTGCGCACCTGGCGTGTCGAGCAAAAGGAAAAGCCGGCTTTCCGCATGGCCCATCAGGTCATCGAGAAGGAGGCCTACTGATATGGAACATTTCATCAGCCTGTTCGTTCGGGCCGTGTTCATCGAGAACATGGCGCTCGCCTTCTTCCTCGGCATGTGTACCTTCATCGCCATCTCGAAGAAGGTCGAAACCGCCATTGGCCTCGGTGTTGCCGTGGTCGTCGTGCAGACCATCACCATTCCGGCCAACTACCTGATCTATGCCTACCTGCTGCGTGACGGGGCGCTGGCCTGGGCAGGTCTGCCGGATGTGGACCTGTCCTTCCTCGGTCTGCTCTCCTACATCGGGGTCATTGCCGCCATCGTGCAGATCCTGGAAATGCTCCTCGACAAGTACGTGCCCAGCCTCTACAACGCGCTCGGCGTCTTCCTGCCGCTGATCACGGTCAACTGCGCAATCATGGCCGGTTCGCTGTTCATGGTCGAGCGTGACTACAACTTCGGCGAAAGCGTCGTCTATGGTCTTGGCTCCGGGTTCTCCTGGGCGCTGGCCATCGCGCTGCTCGCCGGTATCCGCGAGAAGCTGAAGTACAGCGATGTGCCCGAAGGCCTGCAAGGCCTGGGCATCACCTTCATCACCATCGGGTTGATGTCGCTGGGCTTCATGTCCTTCTCCGGCGTTCAACTGTAAGGAGGGGCAGGCATGAACATTCAGGAAATCCTGCTCGCCATCGGCATGTTCACCGTCATCGTTCTGGCGCTGGCGATGTTCATCATCGCCGCCCGCGCCAAGCTGGTGTCGAGCGGTGACGTGACGATCGAAATCAACCACGAGCGCACCATCACCGTGCCCGCCGGCGGCAAGCTGCTGCAGACGCTGGCCAACAACAACATCTTCCTCTCCTCGGCCTGCGGTGGCGGCGGTACCTGCGCCCAGTGCAAGTGTCAGGTGCATGAGGGCGGCGGCGAAATGCTGCCGACCGAGGAGTCGCACTTCACCAAGCGCGATGCCAAGGCCGGCTGGCGGCTGTCCTGCCAGACCCCGGTCAAGCAGAACATGAAGATCGAAGTGCCGGAAGAGGTATTCGGCGTCAAGAAGTGGGAATGTACTGTCGAATCCAACCCGAACGTCGCCACCTTCATCAAGGAACTGACCCTGCGCCTGCCGGAAGGCGAGAGCGTCGACTTCCGCGCCGGCGGCTATGTCCAGCTCGAATGCCCGCCGCATGTGGCCAAATATGCGGATTTCGACATTCAGGAGGAATACCGCGGCGACTGGGACAAGTTCAACATGTGGCGCTTTGTCTCCAAGGTCGATGAGCCGGTCATCCGCGCCTACTCGATGGCCAACTACCCGGATGAAAAGGGCGTCGTCAAGTTCAACATCCGCGTCGCTTCGCCACCGCCCAATCGTGACGATATTCCGCCGGGCAAGATGTCCTCTTTCGTCTTCAATCTGAAACCGGGCGACAAGGTTACGGTCTACGGTCCGTTCGGCGAGTTTTTCGCCCGCGACACGGAGAACGAAATGGTATTCGTCGGTGGCGGTGCCGGTATGGCGCCGATGCGTTCGCACATCTTCGACCTGCTCAAGCGTCTGAAGTCGCAACGCAAGATCACTTTCTGGTACGGCGCCCGCTCGATGCGCGAGGCCTTCTATGTCGAGGAATTCGACAAGCTGGCCGCCGAGAACCCGAACTTCAAGTGGCATCTGGCGTTGTCCGATCCCTTGCCGGAAGACAACTGGACCGGCTACAAGGGCTTCATCCACAACGTGCTGTACGACAACTATCTGAAGGACCACCCGGCGCCCGAGGATTGCGAGTTTTATATGTGCGGCCCCCCGATGATGAACTCGGCGGTGATCAAGATGTTGCTGGATCTGGGTGTCGAGCGCGAGAACATCATGCTCGACGATTTCGGCGGTTAAGCGGATTAGGAGGCNNCGCTAAGCGGATTAGGAGGCAGGCATGGAAATGTTCCTGGTTACCTTCGGGGTCATCGTCCTGCTCGTCCTGATCATGGCGGTCGGTGTGCTCTTCGGACGCAAGCCGATAGCCGGCAGTTGTGGCGGCTACAAGGCTATCGATGTCGAGTGCGCCGCCGGCTGCAAGGATCCCTGTGAAAAGCGCCTGGCTCGCATGAAGGCGCAGGCGGAAGCAGAAGAAAAGGAATAGGCATGCTGAAAGCGCTGCTGGTTAAGGACTACATGACGGCCGATCACCTGGCCTTCCGGCCGGAGATGGATGTGCTGACGGCCGTTCATCAATTGCTCGAACACCGTCTGACCGGAGCTCCCGTCGTTGATGGCGTGGGCAAGCTGGTTGGCTTTTTCTCCGAAAAGGATGGCCTGCGCGTGGCGCTCAATGCCTCCTACTATGAACAGCCGGGCGGTCCGGTCGGTCAATACATGTCGTGCGAACTGAAGACACTGGATGCCTCTTCGTCCATGGCCGATGCCATCGAGCTGTTTGTCGCCAATCATTTCCACTGCTATCCGGTGCTTTCCGAAGGCAAGCTGGTCGGTCAGCTGTCCCGCCGGGATGCCCTGAAGGCGCTGGAAAAGCTCTGGTAATCGGCAGCTGTTCGCCGATTTCCGGGGTGCGCCGCAAGCCATGAGCGAGGCAGCCTGGGCAACGCTGGGCCTGGAACCCGGAGCCGATGCCAATGCCGTCAAGCGCGCTTACCGGCGGCTGGCCATGCGCTGGCATCCGGATCGCAACACCGATCCGCACGCAACCGAGCGCTTCAAGGAAATTCGTGCTGCCTATGACCGGCTGATCGAAGCTGAGCCGGTCGACCACGAGGCCGAAGCGGCGGACGACGAATCGGCCGCCAGCAGCGACAACAGCGCGCCAAGGGCGGCCGACATCCGTCTGAATATCGAACTGGAGCTAGTTGAAGCGGCGGCCGGTTGCGCCAAGACCATCATCTATGTTCGCGGCAAGGCCTGCGCTACCTGCGCTGGCACTGGCAAGGCCGGCATGGTGCGCACGCGTTTTTGCGGCGCCTGCCATGGCAGTGGCCGGATTCGCGATGCCGCCCGTCATCTCGTACCCTGTGCCGATTGTGGTGGCCGCGGTTTCTTCAGCGAGCAGATCTGCCCCGATTGCGGCGGCAGCGGTCGCGATGCCTACGAAGCCAGCCTGGAAATCAAGGTACCGCCCGGCATGCTGGCTGGCGACGAACTGCGTCTGGCTGGCCAGGGTGAGATGGCGACCGACGAACTGGCTGCTGGCGACTTGTATCTGACCATTGTCATCCGCTCGCACTTGCTGTTCTGCCTGTCCGGGCGCGACCTGTTGGCCAGTATGCCGGTCAGCGCGCTGCAGTTGCTGGCCGGCGGCGAAATCCGTCTGCCGCTGCTCGATGGCTTCATGGCCTACAAGCTGGATGGCGGATTGGCGGAGCGGCGCGAACTGCGGATAGCCGGCAAGGGCTTTCCGGGGCGCGGCCGCAATTCCGCCGGCGATCTGCTGATTGAACTGCTGCCGGTTTTTCCCCGCCAGCTGACAGCCCGGCAACGCAAGCTGCTGCTGCAGGCCGATGCGGCGCTGGCCGAGACCCTGGCCGAGTCGCTGCCGGAAATCGACGCCTGGCAGCAAACGCATTTTCCGTCCTGAAGGCCTGGCGCCGATGACCGGCAAGATCCGCATCATCGGCGCTGCCAGCGGTCTTGGCGCGCAGGATCAGGGCTGCGAAGACGGCCCGCTGGCCTTTCACCGTTCGCAGGCTTGGCACGAACTGGAACATCAGCCGCAGATCGACTGGGGGCGCATGCTGTTCGCTGGCGATTCGCCGGGCCGTTCGGAAATCGCCCGCATTGCCGGCCTCTGCCGACGGCTGGCGGACGAGGTGGCGCAGGCCCTGGAGGCCGGCGAATTCCCGCTGGTCATCGGCGGCGACCATTCGATCGCCGTCGGTACCTGGAGCGGCGTCGCCCGCATCGTCGGGGCACCGCTCGGTCTGCTGTGGATCGATGCGCATCTCGACAGCCATACGCCGGAAACCACCTATTCCGGCGCCGTCCATGGCATGCCGCTGGCCTGCCTGCTCGGGCGTGGCGATAAGCGATTGCTCGGCATCGGTCGGCCCGGGTCGCAGGTCAGCGCCGCGCATACCGTGGTCCTCGGGCCGCGCAGCTACGAAACGGAAGAAATGGATTTCCTGCGCGCCATGGGCGTGCGCATCATCGAAGGCAGCGAAATCGCCGGGCGCGGCTTTGCCGCCTGTCTGCACGAGGCGCTGAGCCTCGTTACCGCGGCGCCGGCCGGTTTCGGGCTGACCCTCGATCTGGATGCGATCGATCCGGATAGTGCGCCCGGAGTCGGCAGTCCCGAGCCGGACGGCCTGTGGGATGGCGACGTGCTGGCTGCCGTCGCCGAGCTGGCGACGCTACCCGGGTTGCGGGCCGTCGAGATAGCCGAGTACAACCCGGACCGCGATACGCAAGGGCGGACGGCGCGGCTGATCGCCGATCTGATTGGTGAAATGCTGCCCGGTCTGGCGGCAGGCTCTCAGGGCTGAGGACGGGGGTTGAAACGGTAGCGCTGCGGCAGTTCGGCCGCGGCGATGGGCTGCAGTCGATGGCCTTGCCAGAAAACCGGCGCCGCCGCCCCGGCCATCAGTGCCAATAACGCCGCTTCCTCGGCCGGCTGGCCGCCAGCGTCACAACAATCGCCAAGGAATTGCGCCAGATCGCGGTCGTCGAGCAGGCCGAGCCCGAGTTCGCTGGCCAGCAGGATGCTGCCGCTATCGTCGAGGAGGACTTCCAGCACTGCCCCGGCCGCAGCGCCGGTGTGGCTGACGAAGCCGGCAGCGGTGCGGTGGAACACCCAGGGCGTGGCGGCCAGCGTCACGAAGACGCGTTGCGGCCCGTTCTGCAGAAACCAGCAGCCGGCAGCATCGCTGCCGTACTGCCGGTTGATGAACTCGATCAAGCCGCGGTGGCTGACGCGCTCTCCCTGCAATCGCCAGTCGCCTCGCCGGTCGAGCGACAACCAGTCGTAGCAGGCTGGAACGTTCGGCCACTTGGCGATGGCAGAGAGATCGACCGGCATCAGTCGGCGTAGGCCTCCATCGGCGGGCAGGCGCAGTTCAGATTGCGGTCGCCGTACACATCGTCGATGCGATTGACGCTCGGCCAGAACTTGTTGGCCGCCACCCAGGGCAGCGGGAAGACGGCTTCCTGGCGGCTATAGGGGCGCTGCCACTCACCTTCGATGACGTCCGCCTGGGAGTGCGGGGCATTCTTCAGCGGGTTGTCATCGGCCGGCAGCTCGCCCTGCTCGATGCGGCGGATTTCCTCGCGGATGGCGATCATCGCGGCGATGAAGCGGTCCAGCTCGGCCTTCGATTCCGACTCGGTCGGCTCGACCATGATCGTGCCTGCCACCGGGAAGGACACCGTCGGGGCGTGGAAGCCGTAGTCCATCAGACGCTTGGCGATGTCGATCTCGGCGATGCCGGTGGCGGCCTTGATCGGACGGATGTCGAGAATGCACTCGTGCGCCACACGGCCGTTCTTGCCGACGTAGAGCACCGGGTAGTGCTCGTTCAGGCGGCTGGCGACGTAGTTGGCGTTGAGGATGGCGACCTGGGTTGCCTTCTTGACGCCGGCGCCGCCGAGCATCGCCAGGTACATCCAGGAGATGGTCAGGATCGAGGCCGAGCCGAACGGTGCGGCAGACACCGCGCCCTGGCCGTAGTGCGGACCGTCAATCGGGGCGACAACGTGGTTGGCCATGAACGGCGCCAGATGGGCTTTCAGGCCGATCGGGCCCATGCCTGGTCCGCCGCCGCCGTGCGGGATGGCGAAGGTCTTGTGCAGGTTCATGTGGCTGACGTCGGCGCCGATGAAGCCGGGCGCGGTCAGGCCGACCTGGGCGTTGAGGTTGGCGCCGTCCATGTACACCTGGCCGCCGTACTGATGGACGATGGCGCAGATTTCGCGCACCGCTTCCTCGAAGACGCCGTGCGTGGACGGGTAGGTGATCATCAGGCAGGCCAGGTCGCTGGCGTGCGCTTCGGCCTTGGCGCGCAGGTCGGCGACATCGACGTTGCCGTTGTCGTCGCAGTCGACGACGACCACCTTCATGTTGGCCATCTGGGCAGTGGCCGGGTTGGTGCCATGCGCCGATTTCGGGATCAGGCAGACGTTGCGGTGTTCCTCGCCGCGGCTGGCGTGGTAGCGGTCGATCGCCACCAGTCCGGCATACTCGCCCTGGGCGCCGGAATTCGGCTGCATGCAGATGGCGTCGAAGCCGGTCACCGTCTTCAGCCATTCGGTCAGGCCGGCGATCATCTCGTGGTAGCCCTGCACCTGGTCGCGCGGGGCGAACGGGTGGATGGCGCCGAATTCCGGCCAGGTGACCGGAATCATCTCGCTGGTGGCGTTCAGCTTCATGGTGCAGGAGCCGAGCGAGATCATTGAGTGGTCGAGCGCCAGATCCTTGTTCTGCAGCGACTTCAGGTAGCGCAGCATCTCGTGTTCGGTGTGGTGCGTGTTGAACACCGGGTGCTGCAGCACGGCATCGCTGCGGATCAGCTCGTCCGGCAGGCCGGGGTCAGCGGCAGCGACCTGGGCATCGAGCGCCTCGATGTCGAGCGTGACCTGGGCGATCAGCTTGAACAGGGTGGTGACATCATCGCGGCTAGTCGTTTCGTCGAAGGAGATGCCGAGGACACCGGCGGCGACGCGGCGCAGGTTGTAGCCGGCGGCCAGCGCATCGTTGTAGACCGCTTCGGCGCGGGCGCCGAGGTCGACATGCACGGTGTCGTAGAACTGGCGGGTCAGCAGCTTGATGCCGGCACGCTTCAGGCCTTCGGCGAGGATCGCGGTCAGCCGGTGGATGCGGCCGGCGATGGTGCGCAGGCCTTCGGCGCCGTGATAGACGGCGTACATGCCGGCCATGTTGGCCAACAGCACCTGCGAGGTGCAGATGTTGGAATTGGCCTTCTCGCGGCGGATGTGCT
>DDWF01000319.1 GCA_002345845.1 Betaproteobacteria bacterium UBA2293
CGTGCAGCATGGCGTGACCGGTACGGTCGGCGGCAGCGCAGGAACGGCGCACCGGCTTTTCACCAAAGTTCGACATGTGGCCGCCGAACGGGCGCTGGTAAATCTTGCCGTCGTCGGTACGGTCGAACGGCATGCCGTAGTGTTCGAGCTCAACGACGACTTCGTTGGCCTTCTTGCACATGANNGCGTCCTGGTCGCCGAGCCAGTCGGAACCCTTGACGGTGTCGTACATGTGCCACGTCCAGTGATCTTCCTCGGAGTTGCCAAGGGAGGCAGCGACGCCACCTTGCGCCGCCACGGTATGCGAACGGGTAGGAAAAACCTTGGAGAGGACGGCCGTCTTCAGGCCGGCTTCGGACAATTGGATGGCGGAACGCAGACCGGCGCCACCGGCACCAACGATCACCGCATCAAACTTGAGAACAGGAATACTCACGCTTACAGCCTCCAGAGAATCGCAGCAGCCCACGCGGTGTAACCCACCAGCGCGGTAACGGTCAGCACGTGCAAGGTCAGGCGCAGGCCCGTCGGCTTGACGTAGTCCATCCAGATGTCACGCACGCCAATCCAGGCGTGATAGAAGAGGCTGACGAAGAACAGGAAAGTCAGGAACTTGATGACGCCATTGGCGAACACACCCTGCCAGGCCTCGAACGTGGACGGCTGGACAATCAGCAGAACGGCAACGATCAGCACCGAATAGACAGCCATGATGACCGCTGTGGCGCGTTGGGCAATCCAGTCCTTGAGGCCATAGTGAGCCCCGACAACATTACGGTTGATCACAGCAGCACCCCCCACCACAGGACCAGAGTCAGCGGAATGCTGACAGCGAGAACGACGGCGGCCGATTTAGCAGACGCCTCCTTCTCGATACCGATATGCAGGTCAAGCAACAGGAAACGGATACCGGCACAAAAATGGTGAACGAAGGCCCAGATCAGACCCGCGAAAATCACCTTGGCAGGCAACGAAGCGGCCAGCGACTTGAAGGTCGCGTAGCTTTCCGGAGAGGCCAGGCTGGCACCGAATAACCAGAGCAGCAACGGCAGAAAAAGAAACAATCCGGCGCCGCTGACGCGATGCAGAATTGAAACCTTGCCCGCCAGCGGCAACCTGATGGTAGTCAAGTCCAAGTTTTTTGGACGCTTCTTGATGGTCATTTCTGCCATGAACGTCAACCCTCGCGTAAATGTGCGGTTTACCGCTTGTACGTCGTTTGAAAAGAACCGTAATTATACATTCAATTGCCGCCTGACACCGCCCCCCAAGGCGTTATCAGGGCATTCGGACATCCTGCTTTCAGCCTAGTTCATTGCGGTAGTAATGATGGCGAGTGCAGTACAGGCCGAGACGCCATTCGACCGGTTTGTTGCCATAGGTATAGGCCGTCCGTTCAACACGCAGCAATGGCTCGCCGGCCGGAACACCCAACCTTGCGGCACTTTCGGCATCGGCGGCAACGGCGCGCAGACGCTCCTCGGCGCGAATCATGCGCACGCCGTAGTCGCTCTCGAACAGGCTGTACAACGAACGCTCGCCGCCACGCAAGGCATCGAGCGTCAGGCCATCAAACAATTCGGCAACCAGATGAATCTGATCGAAGACCACGGCCTCGCCGCCAAAGCGCAGAATGCGGCTGACCCGAATCACCGCATCACCAACCGCCAGCCCCAGCGCCCCGGCCACCTCAGCCGTCGCCGGCAGCGATTCGCAGGCGCTCGCATCACTGACACCGTGCGTCACCTTGCCGTCGTCCGGAACCAGGCGCAGAAAACGGTAGAAGGAGCGCGGATCGCTGTGGGTGGCGACAAAAGTACCCTTGCCCTGACGACGAACCAGCATGTTTTCCGCCGCCATTTCGTCGATCGCCTTGCGAACCGTGCCCTGGCTGACATTGAAACGAACCGCCAGTTCGCCTTCGCTGGGAATGGCATCCCCGGGCCCCCACTCCCCCTCCTCCAGGCTGCGGATCAGAAAATCCTTGATCTGACGATAGAGCGGACTGAACGTCGGCGAATGCGCACGCATGGCGGCACGGGAAGAGTCTTGGGTCATGGTCGGAAATTTCAGCACAATTCCGCCCCAGCGTCCACGAAAAGTTGTCTTATATAAGACAGATGATGAATTGACAGTCTTCAGGCGAACTTCTAACATCTTGAGTTCTCGTGCCACTGACGCAAGGTGCAGTTCACCGGTTGGCATCCGAGCCAAACGAATAATCTCAATCACGCTGTTTCATTCAGGAGCGACATATGTCCAAAGCCCCCATGCGCGTAGCTGTTACCGGCGCCGCCGGCCAGATCGGTTATAGCCTGCTGTTCCGTATCGCCTCCGGCGAAATGCTCGGCAAAGATCAGCCGGTCATCCTTCAGCTGCTCGACCTGCCGCAAGCCCAGCAAGCCGTGAAGGGCGTCATGATGGAGCTGGAAGACTGTGCCTTCCCGCTGCTCGCCGGCATGGTCGCCACGGACGATCCGAACGTCGCCTTCAAGGATGCTGACGTCTGCCTGCTGGTTGGTGCCCGTCCGCGCACCAAGGGCATGGAACGTGCCGACCTGCTGACCGCCAACGGCGCCATCTTCACGGTGCAAGGCAAGGCCATCGCCGAAAACGCCAAGGAAGACGTCAAGGTCCTGGTCGTTGGCAATCCCTGCAACACCAACGCCTTCATCGCCGCCGCCGCCGCCAAGAAGGTTGGCCGCACCAACCCGAACAATTACCACGGCATGCTGCGCCTGGACCACAACCGCGCCCTGTCGCAACTGGCCGGCAAGGCTGGCCGTGCCGTTTCTTCCCTGAAGAAGCTGGTCGTCTGGGGTAACCACTCGCCGACGATGTACGCCGACTACCGCTACTGCACCTCCAATGGCGACAGCGTCAAGGCCCTGATCAACGATCACGCCTGGAACAACGACGTCTTCCTGCCGACCGTCGGCAAGCGCGGCGCTGCCATCATCGAAGCCCGTGGCCTGTCCTCGGCCGCTTCCGCTGCCAACGCTGCCATCGACCACGTCCGCGACTGGGTCCTCGGTTCCGACGAATGGGTCACCATGGGTGTTCCTTCCGATGGCTCCTACGGCATCCCGGCCGGCATCGTCTTCGGCTTCCCGTGTGAGTGCAAGGGTGGTTCCTTCAAGATCATCCAGGGTCTGGAGATCGATTCCTACAGCCAGGAAAAGATCAACATCACGCTCAAGGAACTGACCGACGAAGCAGAAGCCGTCAAGGACATGCTGTAAGGCAAGCTGTTAGCTGCTAGTCATTAGCTGTTAGCAAAATCAGAGGCCACGGTAAAATGCCGTGGCCTCTTGCTTTTCCGCTCACCCCCTAACATCCTGATCCTCACAGTTCACCATGCGTCATCCGAAAACGGTTCTTTTTGCCGGCGAAAAACCTTTTCCCATCCTGCCCGCCGTCGATCACTACGCCGGCTCGGAAAAGCTGATGAAGAAGGCGTTGCAACTGCAGCAGGAACTCGGGCCGATCTTCGATATCACCTGCGACTGCGAGGACGGCGCCCATGCCGGTGCCGAGCGCGAACATGCCGAGATGGCCGCCGGCGTCATCATGTCGGATGACAACCGCTTCAACCGCGTCGGCGCCCGCATCCATGACGTGACCCACGCGCACTGGCGGCAGGATCTGGAAATCCTGATCCGCATTGCCGGCCACCGACTGCCCTTCATCACCTTGCCGAAGCCGTGCAGCGCCGCTGATGTCGAAATCCAGATTGACACGCTGCGCGAGATCGAGCGCGCTTGCGGCATCAAGCAGCCGATCCCGGTGCACGTGCTGATCGAGACGCACGGTGCCCTGCGCGAGGTCTCGCAGATTGCCGCCCTGCCCGGCGTCGAGTCGCTTGATTTCGGTCTGATGGATTTCGTTTCCGGCCATCACGGCGCCATTCCCGGCAGCGCCATGAAAAGTCCCGGTCAGTTCGAGCACCCGCTGGTTGCCCGCGCCAAGTGCGAAATCAGCGCCGCCGCCCTGGCCAATGGCGTCGTGCCGTCGCACAACGTGACCACCGAACTGAAGGACCTCGACTACATCCGCAACGACGCCCTGCGTGCCCGCCGCGAATTCGGCTACCTGCGCATGTGGAGCATTCACCCGAACCAGATCGTGCCGATCGTCGAGGCGATGCGCCCCGACTTCTCCGAAGTCCAGGCCGCGGCCGAGATCCTGATCGCCGCCCAGGACAAGGACTGGGGTCCGACCCAGTACGCCGGCAAGCTGCACGACCGGGCCTCTTACCGCTACTACTGGGAATTGCTCGAGCGCGCCCAGGTCACCGGCATGGACATCCCGGACGAGGCGATGAGCCGCTTCTTTGGCTGAAGAACTGAGCATCCTCTGGCGCGATGAGCACATCGTCGTCATCGACAAGCCGCCGAACCTGCTCGTTCACCGCTCGGAAATCGACCGCCACGAAACGCGCTTCGCCATTCAAATCCTGCGCGACCAGATCGGCCAGCGCGTCTGGCCGGCACACCGACTGGACCGCGGCACCTCGGGCGTGCTGCTGTTCGGGCTGAGTGCCGAAATCGCCAGCACCCTCGGCAAACAGTTCGCCGCCGGCACCGTGAGCAAGCGCTATCTGGCGGTCGTTCGCGGCCATCCGCCGCTGGCCGGCAGCATCGATCACCCGCTCTCGCGCCAGCGCGACGACTATGAATTCCGCGGCGAGCGCAGCAGCGACGAGGCGCAATCGGCGCTGACAAATTATCGGCGGCTCGCCGAGATTGAACTGCCAGTGGCCATCGACCGCTATCCGAGCAGCCGCTATGCCCTGCTCGAACTGGAGCCGGTGACCGGCCGCCGCCATCAGCTTCGCCGGCACCTCAAGCATATCGCTCACCCGATCATCGGCGATGCGACCTACGGCAAGGGCCGGCACAACCGCTATTTCGCCGAACATCTGGCCTGCCGGAGACTGCTTCTGGCATGTACAGAACTGGGTTTCGACCACCCGTTGAACGGTGAACGGCTGCAAACAAAAGCGCCAGTGTCCGGCGAATTTGCCGGGCTACTGGCGCGCTTTGGCTGGCTGGTCGATCAGTAGCCGATAGAACCTTCAAGGTCTTCGAGGTGCTTCAATTCGCGCTCGAATTCAACTAGATCCTGGCCCAAGGCATCGCGGGCCGACACCATGCCGATCGGTGCGCCGTTCGCATCGATTACCGGCACGTGACGGAAGCCGCCCTCGGCCATCATGTAGAGCGCATAAGCCAGCGGCTTGTCGACACCTATCGTCTGCGGGTCCTTGACCATCACACTGGCCACCGGCGTCGTATCGGGGTCGAGTGCCGCCGCCAGGACCTTGTTCAGCGCATCACGCTCGGTGAAGATGCCGGCGATCCGTCCGCTTTCGATGACCACCAACGCCCCGATGCGCTGCTCGGCCATCAGTCGCGCCGCAGCCCGCACGGTCATGTCCTTGCTGGCCGTCACCAGACTGCGTCCGGCCAGTACCTCTTTGATCACCCTTCTTGGCATGTTTGTCTCCTCTTTGTCTTTAGGGGTGACCTATTGTGACCAAGTTCCGGGAAAAACACAGCCCGGGGGCGAACTATTTCGCCTTGAGGACAACCAGGACGATCAGGGCAAAGATGATCAGGAGGCCGATCAGTTCGAAATTAATGAACATTGTCTCGAATCCTCAGGGCGCCAGTTCATAAACGATGTTGAAGCGGGCGTCGGCCTTCGCCTGCTCGATGAAGCCAATGCCACAGGGCTGGGCGGCAATCCACTTGATCGCTTCGTCGGGCGTGGAGACCTTGGGCAAGGCCTGCAGGCGCCCGGAGAAAATCTGCCGCGACCAGTAGGCATTGACCTCGGCCAAGTCCTTGCCGACCAGCCGACGGTAGAACTGCCCGCGCACCGGATGGTCGTCGACGAGGTCAACCGGCTGCGCCTCGCGCCCGTTGAAGAACTGACGATAGCGGCCGAAGAAAATGTTGACCACCTCGTTGCGCGTCATCACCGCAACCCCGCATCGGGCATTGACCACCACCGCCAGGGCACCCGTTGCCTGAGCGAATGGCGCCGGCAGCAGCAGCGCCAGGACGATCAGGATCCGGGAAGGAAGCCGGCTCATGATCTCAGAAAACAAAATCCATGCTCAGCGAAAAAACGTCCAAGCGGCCGTCCCAGTCGGCCTGCTCGCGCCGGTACGGGAAGATTGAGCTGCTGTCGCCGCGAATGGCGTCCCACTGTGCCTTGAGCGCCAGACTGGGCATCACGTCCCAGCGCGCGCCCAGAATGGCGGTGCCCTGCTCGGCCCGCGAATCGCCGCGCACCCTGGCAACCAGCGGATGGACCGTCGCCGTGCGCCGGGTGGAATCGACATGCGAATAGCCGATATAGGGCGTCACCGAGCCGATGCGATAACCGGCCAGCACATAGCCGGCCCACGAATTCTCGAAGGCCTTGCTGCCCTGATCGATGGCATTGAGCATCAACTGGACCTGCCAGGGACCGCTGTCATAGACCAGACCAAGCGAGTAGTAATGACTGCGCGTGCCGTCGGTCTCCAGATAATCCAGGGCGGCCTGAGCCTCGGCCGGCGAAAAGATGCCGGGAACCAGGGCGGCGACGTCATCGGCAATCGGCAGGCTGCTGTTGAAGCGAATGTTGGCGTAGCTGCCGCGCAGCAGCCAGTTGCCGGTCTGGTATTCCAGGTAAGCACCCATCAGGGGCGAGCCGTCGATCTTCCATTGCTTGTCGGCCAGCGGGATCTTGCCGTCCGCGATGCCGTAATAGACCTTGCCGCGCAGCATGCTGTCGCCCACCGGCACGGTCAGCGCCGCGTCGGCACCGCTGACGCTGTAGAACGGCAGGTACCAGAAGTAATCGCCGGGCGGCCGTACCGTCAGATAGGAGTAACCGACCAGCCGGGAATCGGCCAGCATGAAGAATTCCGTCCCCAGGCGCCCCAAGCGCAGGCTGAGCGCCGGATTCGGATCGATCTTGAGATAGGCCCAGGCAACTTCCGGCTTGAAGGTCCGGTCGTAACGATAGCGACTGACCCCCTGGACAACGGCCTCCACCACCGGCGTCAGGCGCCAGTTGGCCTGCACGCCGAGCACGCTGTCGGTACGGGCATTCCAGTGGTCAGTGGCGCCGCGCGGCTGGGAGATGTCGCGAACGAATTCGACATCGTCGCTGCTGGTGCGGACGGCACCCAGCGTGCCGAAGCCGCGGATGGTGAAGTCACTGCCGGTTTCGGCCAGCGTCGGCAACGCCAGGGCAATCAGCGCAAGAGCCGCCCACAGGCGGCGACCCGGAAGCATGGATGCGCTCGTGGAAAAAATGGGGATCATTGGCGGTCAAGAAAAAACCCGACGACTGTCGGGTTTTCCGGTTGCATCAGGCGCTTTGCTTTTCCGGCAGCGCGAGCTGGTTGTCGGTACTGAACTGGTAGTCCTTGAAGATATGCTCGGCCGACAGCATCTGGTAGCTGCCGTCGGGCAGGCGATGCGTCGTGTCCTTCAGGCGCCAGGTCAGCTGGCCGCAGGTCCAGATCTCGAAGTTGCGCATGTGCGTGCACAGGCAGGTCTTGTCGAACACCTTGACCTTGCGGGCTTCCGGATGGGCCGCCACTTCCCGGTTGTAGGAAGTGATGTAGGCGCACTTGCCGGCAGCGTCGAGCAGGTAGCCGTAGGCTTCGCAATTGGGGCGGATGCCGTCGCCGATGCCGGGGCTGGACTTGATCATGCGCATCGGATAGCCGGTCGGCGAGATCTGGTTGACCTCGATGTCATCCTCGGTGGCCTTGAAATATTCCTGCTTGGCCTCGGCCGGCAGACCGCATTCGTCGGCGACCGTGAACCGGGTGGCCACCTGCACGGCGGCGGCGCCACCTTCGAGGAACTGCGTCGCATCGGTGCCGGTGAAGATGCCGCCGGCTGGAATCACCGGAATGTTCAGATTCTCGTCCTTCAGGTACTGCAGGACTTCGGCGACGATGGTCGCCAGATCGTACTGCGCCCAGTCCATGCCGAATCCAAGGTGGCCGCCAGCCAGCGGGCCTTCGACGACGACGTAATCGGGCAGGCGACCGGTGCGGGCGCTCTTTTTCAGGAACAACTGCAGGGCGCGCACTGACGAGACGATGATGCCCAGTTTGGCATCACGGAAACGCGGATGGTCCTCGATCAGGCCGAAGGAGCCAAGGTGCAGACCAGCGGCCAGCGTGATGCCGTCGATGCCGGCATCGAGCGCCGCCGACATGCGGACCTTGAGGGTCTCGCGCGGCGCGTTCATGGTCAGCTTTTCCATGCAGTTGATGAACACCAGGCCATCACCCTGCTTGCGCGCCATCGTCGCTTCGACGTGCAGGCGGGTCGCTTCGGCCAGACGGCCGAGATCGAACTTGACCGAGGACTTGTCCTCGTTGAGCACGTTGTACTTGTAGAAGGCGAGCTTTTCCTTGACGTGCTTGGTTTCGTAGCGACGGTCGGAAACGGTATTGATCATCGCATCCGAGATATGCCCGACACCACCGAGGCGTGCCGCTTCCAGTGCCAGATCGGCCGTCGAGATATCGACCCCCATGCCGCCGATCATGATCGGCACGAGTTCATGCTTGCCCAGACGCAAGCGGAAATCATCCACACGCTTCATCATTATCCTTAAGGAAACCGGCCCGGTCGCGATCTCTCCAGCACGCCCGAGCCAAGGCGGCGATTTTACGCCAATGTCGGTTCGCTTGCTTGCCGGGCCCGGGATAAATCAAGTTTTCGCCGCGCCGGTGTGGCTAAACTGAAGACTTCGATAGATCAAATCCGTAAAGGTTCGCCATGCGTCTGGCCTCGCACCCCATCTGGCTGGTCGGTTTCCGCCCCTTCTTCACCCTCGCCTGCCTGGCTGGCCTGGTCCTGCCGCTTGTCTGGGCGCTGATTTTCGGCGGCCAGTTGCCAGCACCGGACAGTCCATTTACTTCGGTCCAGTGGCACGCCCACGAAATGTTCTTCGGCTTTGGCTGGGCGGTGCTTGGCGGCTTCCTGCTGACCTCGACCAAGAACTGGGTGAACATCCGCGGCTATCACGGGCCGGCGCTGATGGTGCTGGCCGGCGCCTGGATCATCGAGCGCATCGCCATGAGCTTCGGCGGCCACTGGCCGCTGCCACTGTTCCTGCTGGCCAACAACCTTTTCCTCGGCAGCATCGTCGCCATGCTGCTGTGGACGCTGATCCGCCACCGCGACACCGACAGCTACCGCGACAACGCGTTCTTCCTCGTCATGCTGCCCGGCTTCATCGTCGCCAAATACCTGATGCTGGCCGGCGGCGATTTCACCGCCGGCTACGTGATGGCTATGGGCCTGTTCCGCCTGGCCTTCCTGGTCATGCTCGAACGGACGCTGACCGGCTTCATGAAAGCTGCCTTCCAGGCCGAGATCCTGCGCCATCCGAAACTGGACATGGCGATCAAGCTGCTCGGCCTCTCGCTGGTCTTTGAATTCCTGCTGCCACGCCCGCTCGGCGCCGCCCTGGCACTGGCCCTGGCGATCCTGCTCGGCATCCGCTTCTTCTTCTGGAAGCCGCATCTGGCCTTCCGCCGCATCGACATCGGCATCATGTACATCGGCTACCTAGCCATCGTCGGGCAGTTGCTGGTCGAGGCGCTCGGCCATGTGGTCAATTTCGTCTGGATCGGCTCGGTGTCGGTGCATCTGTTTACCGTCGGCGCCATGGGCTGCGTCATCCCGGCGATGATCATCCGTATCGCCAAGGGCCACACCGGGCGCAAGGTGATGTTCGACAGCCTCGACCGTGCGGTGCTGTACCTGATGCTGGCCACACTGCTCGCCCGCGTCGGCCTGCCGCAGGTTTTCCCGGCCGCCTACCTGGGCTGGATCCACCTCTCGGCCGGCCTCTGGTCAGCCGCCTTCGCCATCCTCGCCTGGCGCTACATCCCGATCCTGATGCGGCCCCGTATCGACGGCCGCGAGCACTGAGCCGCCCGGCGTCATTTCACCGGGCACCTCCCCACCTCCGTCATCCCGCGCGACCAGCACTGGCCCTCCCGGCCCTTGGCCGGACGCGGGATGCCCTCCTTGTCGAGGTGCGCAACGAAGGTCTGCCAGCTGACAACGCCGCGCTGATCCAAATCCATCCGCAATAACCAGCCGGTGTTGCTGGCGGCGTCGTCAAAACCGTCGAAGATGAAATTCCCGAGGCTGTAGATGATCGGCTTGCCCCGATATGTCTCGATATCCTGGGTGACATGGGGATGACCGCCGACCACGGCGTCGGCGCCGGCGTCGATCATCAGCCGGGCGAGACGGCGCTGGCGTTCGCTGGCCAGTGGCTCGTGCTCCCAGCCCCAGTGCATCAACGGAATCACCAGGTCGGCCCGGTACTCGCTGCGCGCCCGCCGGATGTCCAGAATCACCTGCTCATCCTCGCTCCAGGCAACGCCGGGTTTGTCGAAATCGGCCTCGAAGCTGCGTGGAAAGAATTCGTTGTAGCCGAGCAGCGCAATGCGCAGGCCCTTCCTTTCCACCAGCAGCGGGGCATGCGCTTCGGCCAGGGTATGCCCGCCACCGAAGTAGGCGATCCCCGCTTTGTTCAGACGCCCCAACATTTCAGCGAAGGCGGCGCTGCCGTAATCGCCGGAGTGATTGTTGGCCAGGCTGACGGCATCGACATGTCGGCGCAGCACGGGCAACACGCGAGGATGCGCACGGAAGGTGTAGGGCTTTCGGGGTTCCGGAGTGCCGCCCCGCGCCACCACGCATTCGAGATTGCCGACCCGATAGTCGGCGGCCTGCAGAATTGCGGCAAAGGGCGCAAACGGGTCGCGCCCCTGGCGGATCACCTTGCCCGGCGTGTCGTCGAGCATGATGTCGCCGACGACGGCGATGGAAACCAGGGGCGTGTCGGCCGCAGCCTGCAGCGACAGGAGCAGCAGGGCGAGCGCAGCGCAGAGGTACCTTCCGATCACGGCTGTTCCTCCAGCAGGGTGCAGTTGTACAGCAATTCCATGCCCAGCCGCGCCGAGAAGAGGCGCTGATCGCCAGTCAGCGACCGCGCACTCGCCGCTGGTTCGGCCTGTGGCGAGCGGTAGCTGGCCTGATGGAGCAAAACGGCCTGCCGTGGACTCTGGTAGTAGGTGTACAGCTTGACGTAGGCGATGCGCGCCTGCTCTTCGTAGACAACGGCCTTGAAGCGAAATGCCCCGCCGACATCGACCGACTCGACGCGATAGGGGTCGGTAGTCGGGGCGAAACTGAGCGACCGTGTTTCGCCACCGTGCTCCAGCAGGCAGCGCAGGGCCGGCGTGGCTTGCGCCAGGCCCGGCAGGGCAAGGCAAACACCGATGGCCAGGCGGACAACGAAGATGCGGCACATGGATCACTCCCGAGGGTCGGTCATCAACCCGGGATTATGCAGCCCGACCTCGCCGCCAGCACCGATCAGAGTACGGCCGTGAACAGCTCGAGCTGCGGCGGCCCGAGGTAGAAATCGCGCGGCGAAGCCCCGGCCGCCACATGCGCCTGGCGGAAGGCGTCGGACTGCGTCCAGTCGGTAAACGCCTGCTCCGACTCCCAGACGGTGTGCGAGGCGAACAGCGTGCGCTCCTCGGTCGTATCGCCGCGCAACAGGTTGAAGGAGACAAAGCCCGGCACCGTCTGCAGGTAACTATTGCGGTTGCGCCAGTGGGCGACGAAATCGTCCTCCTTGCCGAGGGCGATGCGAAAACGGTTCATGGCGATGAACATGGAAACTCCTCCGGAATGATGCGATGGGCAACGCGCATGCTTATTGCGTGCCAGCTGCAAAATCCATTCAACTCGCAGCGAGATACGCCATGACCAGCTTTGACGACGACCAGCAACCCGACCTCGGCCCCCTGCCGCCAGCCATCCGGCAACTGCTGCAGGATGGCATGGCAGCCCATTTCACCGACCGCGAACGGGCCGAAAGCCTTTTCCGGGAGGCCGTGACGCTGGCGCCGGAAATCCCGGCGGCGCACCGCTGTCTGGTCAAACACTACAACCGCTGTCGACAATTCGACAAGGCGCTGGCCGCTGCCAAGGAGTGGGTCAGTGCCGCCGCCGGCCAAGCCGCCCTGCCCGACGACTGGCGGCAATGGCAGCAAGCCCCCGGCCCCGCCCTCGCCGCCCTCAAGGGCCTGGCCTTCATCCACCTGCGCAACGGCCAGCCGGCCGAAGCCGAAGCCACCATCGAGCGCGTGCTGACGCTCGACCCGGAAGATGGAGTGGGCGGTTCGGTGATTGCCGCGCTGGTTACGGAGATGCGCCGGGTGGCGTGAGCGAAACTGCCGCCAGCGCTGGCAATCAGGGGGCCTTGGCTGGCTGTGTGGATGGCGAAGGGGAGCGGTAAACCTGCATGCGGTATCATGCAGCATTATTGCAGCGCACAAAAACATGAGTTCATTGTTTCCCATTACCAATCCAGTCATCGTTTTTGCACTGGTTGCCATGCTGATCTTGCTGGCCCCCATCATCATGGGTCACTGGCGCCTACCCGGCATGGTCGGGCTGCTGGCCGCCGGCGCTCTGCTCGGGCCGAATGCCCTTGGCGTACTGGCTCGCGACCAATCCTTCGTCCTCTTCGGCACCGTCGGCCTGCTCTACATCATGTTCACCGCAGCCCTCGAAATCGACATGGCGGTGCTCAAACGCTACCGACTGCACAGTCTCGTCTTCGGATTGCTGACCTTCTCCATACCGATGGCTTTGGGAATCCCGGTCGGCCTGTTGCTCGGTTTTGACTGGCCGGCGACTGTACTTCTGGCGAGCATGTTCGCTTCGCACACGCTACTCACGTATCCGATTGCATCCCGGCTGGGTATCGCCCGCAACCAGGCAGTCACCACGGCGGTCGGCGGCACCATCGTGACCGACAGTCTGGCGTTGTTGGTACTGGCAGTCATCGCCGGGATGACGCGTGGTGAGATCGACGAACAATTCGGGCCGCGGCTGGCGATCAGTTTGTCCTTGTACGTTGCCGCCATCCTGTTCGGCATTCCGCTGCTGGCGCGCTGGTTCTTCCGCCACATTGCCCGGGACGGCGTTGCCGAGTTCGTCTTCGTGCTGGCGACAGTGTTCACTTGCGCTGCGCTGTCGCACCTGGCCGGATCCGAGCCCATTGTCGGCGCCTTCCTCGCCGGGCTGGCGCTGAACCGCCTGATTCCTCACAACAGCACGCTGATGAACCGCATCCAGTTCACTGGGGACGCGTTGTTCATCCCGTTCTTCTTGCTGTCGGTCGGCATGCTGCTGGATTTCAGTGTTTTCGTCAGCGGCGTGAAAGCCTGGGCAGTAGCGATTGGCATGCTGGCAACGGTATTTGCCGGCAAATGGCTGGCCGCCGAGTCGACGCGTCCCTTGCTGCGTTACAGCCGAGACCAGGCGCGGGTGGTGTTTGGGCTCAGCGTTCCGCAAGCCGCTGCAACACTGGCGGCGACGATAGTCGGTTTCGAGATCGGCCTTTTTGACGATGCCGTGGTCAATGGCGCCATCGTGATGATTCTGGTGACTTGTTTCGTTGCCCCGATCATTGTCGACCGCTACGGACGCAACCTCGTCGAAACCGCTCCCCCTCTGCAGCCCGACACACCAGAGTCGCAGCAGCGAATTCTCGTTGCCTGTTCGACGCTGGTATCTTCGAGACCACTGCTTGATCTCGCCGTACTGTTGCGTGACCCGCCCCAGGGACAGCCGATCTATGCGGTGACCGTGGTCGACGAAAGCGAGGATGCCAGTACTGCAGTCGCCCAAGGCGAGAGGCTGCTTGCCGATGTCGCCGGCCACCTATCGGCAGCAAGTGTGCCCGCCCATCCGGTAACCCGTGTCGACCTCAATGCCGCCTCCGGCATCCTGCGGGCTCGCCGCGACTTGCGCGTGACGCTGGGTATCGTCGGCTGGCGCAAGCAGAGCCTCGGGGCCGAGTTTTTTTTCGGTTCGCTGGTCGAACAGTTGCTGCAGGACCGGAGCTATAGCCTGCTGGCGGCGCGCCTGACCGGGCCACTGAACACTTGTCGGCGAATCATCATCGCCATCCCGCCGCATGCAGAACAGGAAGAAGGCTTTCTGGCGGGCATGGGCAACATTACGCGACTGGCGCGCCAACTCGGTGTCGAACTGCTCGTCCTCAGCGAGCGCGAACACGAGGCGGAATTATGCAAGCGCCTGCAGGCCATTCGCCCATCGTGCGAATTCCGCATCCAGCCAATGGACTCTTGGGGCAACGTGCTTCGCAGCCTTAACGAGTTGCTTACGCCTGACCAGTTGCTGGTTTTCGTCGGCGTACGTCCTGGTGGCTATGCCTGGCGGACCTCACTGGGAACCTTGCCGGAGCGGGTAAGCCGGCGCTATACGCAGGTCAATGTCCTGGTTTTGTACCTTCCGACAGCCGAAGCTCAGGAACTCGATGTCGTGATGCCGACAGACGACATCTAGGTTTGCTGCAATGCAACGTGTGACGATGGCTTCGTCGATGTCGTCGATGCGGTTGGTGGGTGGTCAGGAATAGCAGGCCATTGAAGCACTCCAGCACATTGTTATTGTATCTTGTAAGATACAACGCAGTGCTTCACAAACGCGCGGAAGTGGCTATGAAAACCTTGAAGGATGTTGCTGAAAACTTGCGTAGCATTCGCAAGGAAAAGCAGTGGACGCAAGCCGAAATGGCTGCGGCAGCAGATATTGCGCGCGTCACGGTAGCTCGCATGGAGACGCAGGCAAGCAAGGACATGAGTCTTCAGGCGGTGCTGAATATTCTGAACAGCGCAGGGTATGAACTCAAGGTTTCGACCAAGGGAAAGAGGAAGCCTGGTGCTGAAAAAGAGCTGGGCAAGGGGCAGCCTGAAGCGGTGCGTCGTTACCTCGCGCTCGTCCAGCCCCGATTGAATGTCTCGCCTCTGCAGCTTGAGTTCCCTTACAACTGGTCGAACCCGGACATGCCGGACGATACGCTCATCCGCAAGGTGCTGGACAAGGGGCGTTTCCACGACCTGGCGGTGATCTGCAAGAAATACGGTCTGGCGCATGTCCGCGAGCTGGCTGCTGATCAGCTATCTTCTTCGCCATCCTTGCAACGATCATTCGCCAATATTGAGCAGGGCTTCGCCAATGCCAGAGCAAAGCATACGGCTTGATGCCATTCGGCCAGAGACGGCGGGCCTGTTTTCTCTTCTGGCCAACTATCCTCAGTTGAGCCGCTTCACCCTGATCGGCGGCACTGCGCTGGCCTTGATCATTGGCCACCGCCTGAGTAACGACTTGGACTTCGCCTTTTATGGTGACCAGCTACCCACGGGTCAGATCGACTCGCTGGTTTCCGAGTTGAAGGCTCTCGGGGTACCAATACAGCTCATCACCGATGCCAACGCGATATCGAGCTTCAGGATAGCAACCGGCAAAAGGCTCCTGAATTACGCTCGGGACTATATCGTTGGTGACACGAAGCTCACGTTTTTTGCCATGGGGTCAAAACAGACCCCGATTTTTGTGGACTACCTGAAACAGGCGCGATTTCTGCAGCTCGAGAATGTGTCGTTTAGCATCCTGGGGCTGGATGGTCTCAAAGCGACCAAGGCTGTCGTAATCGGTCAGCGCACAAGATCGAGGGATCTTTACGACCTTCTCGTTCTGGCGCGTGACCATAGCTATTCAGTTGAGCTGATTTTGCAGGATGCTCAGCAGTACGGAACCAATGACGATCCCGAGTACTACAAGGCCGTGCTGCGAGGCGATATCCCGCTGGATCAGGACGATGAAGGCCTGGAGGCAGTTGGCGTACAAGTCTCACTTGACGATATCTACGCATACTTTGACGAGAGACTCTCCCAGCTCGAAATTGCAGAGGCGGAACGTATTGCCCGTATTGATTCGCCATCTGCAACGTAAGCCCTGCCTCAGCCCTGCGCCTGCTCCAGCGCCCGGAACATCGAGCAGCGCCTGAACACCTCCTCCGTCGGCGGTAGCTGTTTCTGGCTGCAGTATTTGGCAACCAGTTTCGCCAGCCCCTTGATGTCGCGCCCCGACGCCTGCGGGAAGATGTCGGACAGGCGTTCCGGCAATTCCGGGGCGAGGTCGAGGCTGAATTGTTCGGCCATCACACCCCAGATCTTGCGGCGGTCTTCGCGTTCCGGCGGGTAGAAGCGGATCAGGGCGATGCAGCGCGAGACGATGGCTTCGTCGATATCATCGACGCGGTTGGTGGTGAGGAACAGCAGGCCGTTGAAATACTCCAGCACGCGCAAAAACACGCCGACGACGGCGTTCATCGTGATGTTGTCGTCGCGCCGCTTGATGTAAACGTCGGCCTCGTCGATCAGCATCACCGCGCCCCAGCGCTGGGCGCGGGTCAGCACTTCCTTCAGCGCCGTTTCCATTGCTGCGACGTTCAGGCCGAGCTGGCCGGAATGCACGCGGTACAGCGGGCGACGGATGATCTCGGAATAGACCTCGGCGGTCAGCGTCTTGCCGACGCCCGGTGGCCCGGCGCAAAGCACCGTCGTGCCGCCCGACTTGCCGGCGACGATGTCATCCATCAGCACGTCCATCTCGGCGGTCAGGATGTCGATCAGGTCGGTCTGCTCGGGCGGCAGCACCAGCTTGTCCTTGAGTTCCGGCTGGTAGGCGTAGGGTTCGATGTCGTCCACATGCACCCAGACGTAGTGGTGCAAGTCGAGGTGGAACATCAGGATGTAGAAATGCACCGGCAGTTCGGTGAACAGCCCCTTGGCAATGCCGTCGCGGGTTTCTTCGACTTCCGTTTCTTCCTTGCCGGACAGCCGCGCATTGCGGGCGACGCGGCGGACGAACTTGGCCAGGATGTCGCCGGTGGCATCGAGCGCCAGCACGCGCTCGCCGAGGATGCTTTCGTCGTTGACCAGGCGCGCCGGGCTGCCGGTGGACGACAGGATGATCTGGTCCTTGCGCGAGTAATCGGTATCGCGGTGCGTCGCCGTCGGGTTCTCGGCGAACCAGCCGGTGCCGCTACCGGAGAACTGGGCGCCGTACTGCGCCCGCCAATCGAAATAGCGCACCGCCGCTTCGTCGTAGCTGGCCAGCAGTTCCGGCGTTTCGCGGACGTAACCCTTGGTGGCGAGGATTTCGGCAATGGTCCGGCCGGCAATGTCGGGGCCGGATATGCGCAGCGTGTGCGTCGCCAGCTTGGCCCGCGAATTGGCCTTTAGCTCAAGATAGATCTTGCCGCTTTCCTCTTCCGACGGCGGCGTGTAGTCGAGGCGCGTCACCACCCAGGCCAGCGGCTTGCCGGTGATCGCCGCGGAAAAAACCCAGCCGCGCGATGCCTCCTCGGCCAGGTAGCGGGCGATGGCCGGCACCGCCATTTCCAGTTCTTCCGGCTCGAAGCGCTTGCCGCCGCTGCGCAGCGCCTGGCGTAGCGTCGCCAACTGCGCGGCGCGGGCGCGCAACTCGCTGTCGCCGTCTTGATAGCGGGCCTGCAGGAAATCCAGTTCGGCATCGACCAGTTGTTCCAGTGACAGCTCGACCCGGTTGCCGAAGCGCAGTTGCTCACGCACGAAGTCCAGGCGCGGAAAGATGGCCAGCATGGCTTCGATGTGCCCGCGCTCGATGTGCAGCTTCATGTTGCCCCCGATTGATTGGTCTGCCAGACAACCAGCGAATTCCATGCCGAGCAGTGATTTCCAGAAACACGCTTCAATACAACAACTTGTCGCGAGCACCGGCTTGTCGCGCTTGCGACAATCAATCCATGGGATACTCCGCCCCCTCGCTCAAGATCGGAAAACAGATGACAGCCCCTGCCCAGAAACCCGGATTGCACCCGCGCAACAAGAATGCCGGCGGCTACGACTTCGCCGCCCTGACGGCGGTGGCACCCGGTCTGGTCAAGCACGTGATCACCACCAAGGCCGGCACGCCCAGCATCGATTTCGCCAACCCGGCCTCGGTCAAGGCCTTCAACCGGGCACTGCTGGCGCTGCATTACGGCGTGCGCGGCTGGGAGATTCCGGCCGGCTACCTGTGCCCGCCGGTTCCCGGCCGGGCCGACTACATCCACCACGTCGCCGACCTGCTCGCCTCGTGTAACAAGAAGGTGATCCCGACCGGCGCCAACGTGCGGGTGATCGACATCGGCGTCGGTGCAAACTGCGTCTATCCGCTGATCGGCTTTGCCGAATACGGCTGGCGCTTTCTCGGCGTCGATATCGACGAGGCGGCGCTGGCCAACGCCCGGATGATCCTCGGCAAGAACCCGGAAGCGGAAGCGGCAGTCGAGCTGCGCCACCAGCCGGTGTGGGACAACATCTTCACCGGCCTGCTGCGCTCCGGCGAGAACTTCGAGCTGAGCATCTGCAACCCGCCCTTCCACAATTCGCCGGACGACGTCATCGCCGTCAGCCAGCGCAAGTGGAACAACCTGAACAAGCCGGGCGCCAGCAAGGGCGCCGGGCCGCGTCTCAACTTCGGCGGCGGCGGCACCGAGCTGTGGTGCAACGGCGGCGAGCGCGCCTTCGTCAAGAACATGATCGAGCAGAGCGCCGCCATCCCGAAGCGGGTGATGTGGTTCACCAGCCTGGTCTCGCAGGCCGACAACCTGGTGCACATCGAAGCGGCGCTGAAGAAAGCCAAGGTGGTCGACTCGCGCATCATCGCCATGGCTCAGGGCCAGAAACAGAGCCGCGTCGTCGCCTGGACCTTCACCGGCAACGGCGACCGCGAAAAATGGCGCAAGGCGCACTGGGCGGAAGCCGTACCGACGCCGCTGAGCACCGAGCCGACGCCGTTCAACCCGTAACTTCGGACTCGCGCGCCTTGGCCAGGTAATCGCGCCAGAGGTGGCCGTGGCGATCATCGAAAGTCTCGGCCAGGACCGCGGCCGAGCCGATGCGATCGACCCGGAACGTGCGGAACGCCTGGCGCAACTCGCACCAGGCGCCGAGCGTCCAGCAATGCCCCCAGAAGACCAGGCCGAGCGGCCACAGGATGCGCTGCGATGACTCGCCGTCGCCCCGCCGGTAGCTGACCCGGACCTTGCGCCCGCTTTCCATGCCGTCGCGCAACAGCGCCATCGGCTCGCGCAACGGTGCCGGCTGCAGGCAATCGGGCACCAGATAACGCCGGGCGCTGGCACTGCCCCGCCGTTCCAGGGCTCGCGGCAAGACCGCCTCGATGCGCGCCATCGCCTGTTCCGCCGCCTTGCCCAGCGCCGAATCGCTCCAGGCCTGGACCAGCTTGGCGCCGACCACCAGCGCTTCCAGCTCATCGCCGGT
>DDWF01000023.1 GCA_002345845.1 Betaproteobacteria bacterium UBA2293
TCCTGCAGGAGAGCAGAGTTGGCCGCCAGATTGCCGTGCATCTTCCAGTTACCGGCAACGAATTTTTTGCGCATGATGTCAGCCCGTCGTGTCGGAATACAAAAATTGAGAAGGCGAATGCCCACGTGCGTGGACCTTATGCCCGAACTAAAAGCTTTGGATTATAACGACCGCGCCCTGCTGCGGTCAATGTGCCAAGGCACCCCGTTCTTTCTGGCCAAACCCAAGGCACAACCGGCCATTCACCAAAGTTGCGGGTCACAGTTCAGCCTGAAGATACCGATCAAGTCCGCCTGATCTGCAGAGGCTACGGCCAGCGCCGACCCATTCCGGGAAGTTTCAGCCAAACCTGCCGGTAATATAGTCCTCGGTCTGCTTATTCTTTGGCTTGATGAAAACCTGGTCGGTAACGCCATATTCAATAAGTTTGCCCAGATACATATAAGCAGTGAAATCGGAAATGCGTGCCGCCTGCTGCATGTTATGGGTAACGATGAGGATGGTTACCTTATCCTTCAGCTCATTCATCAACTCCTCGATACTGGCTGTGGCGATCGGATCCAGTGCGGAGGTCGGTTCGTCAAAGAGAATTATTTCAGGTTCGGCGGCCAGCGCGCGGGCAATGCATAGTCGCTGTTGCTGGCCACCGGAAAGATTGGCGCCCAGATCGTTCAGACGATGCTTGACCTCATCCCACAGAGCCGCCCCCTTGAGGGATTCCTGAACGCGATCCTCAAGTTCACCCTTGTTGGTCACGCCACGCACACGCAAACTGTAGGCGACATTTTCAAAGACAGACTTGGGAAATGGATTCGGTTTTTGAAACACCATCGAGATGCGCATGCGTACCTCGATCGGATCAACTTCCTTTGCCAACAGGTTGGTGTTATCCGGGTACATGACGATTTCGCCCTGATAGCGATTACCCGGATAAAGGTCGTGCATGCGGTTGAAGGAACGCAGGAGCGTTGACTTGCCGCAACCCGACGGACCGATCAGGGCGGTCACTTTCTTTTCATAGAGCGGCATGTTGATATTTTCCAGCGCCTGGAAATCGCCGTAATAGAAGCCAAAATTGCGACACTCGGCCTTGACCGCCAGATTGATATCGGGATCGATATTGAGGGTGGTTTTGTTGCTCATTGCGGACTCATAGTAAGGTTGATCACCACGTGATGTTCTTGCGCAGGCGGTAGCGCAGCCAGATCGCTGCGCCGTTCATGGCCAGCGTCATCAGCACCAGAATGAAGCCGGCCGCCGCTGCGTTTACCTGGAAAGCCGCCTCGGGGCGGGATGTCCAGTTGAACATCTGGATCGGCATGACGGTAAATGGCGCGAACAACCAGTCGAACAGACCGGCCGGCGGCACGCCGGTGAAGGGCAGCGGCGGCAGGAAGGCGATGAAGGTCAGCGCACCGATGGTGATGATGGGCGCGGTCTCGCCGATGGCGCGCGCCATGCCGATGATGACGCCGGTGAGGATGCCGGCCGAGGAATACGGCAGGATGTGGTCCTTCACCGTCTGCCAGGTCGTCGCGCCACAGGCATAGGAGCCTTCGCGGATGATCTGCGGGATGGCACGGATCGCCTCGCGCGTAGCGACGATCACCACCGGCAGGATCAGGAGCGCCAGCGTCAGGCCCGCCGCGAGGATGCTCTGGCCTAAGCCAAACTGATAGACGAACAGGCTGAGCGCCAACAGACCGTAGACGATGGACGGCACGCCGGCGAGGTTGGTAATGTTGATCTCGATCACGTCGGTCAGCCAGTTCTTCGGCGCATATTCTTCAAGATACACGCCAGCCGCCACGCCCAGCGGCACGGCTGCCAGTCCGGTAACAATCATCACCAGCACCGTGCCGACCCAGGCCGAGAGGATGCCGGCATTCTCTGCGCGACGCGAGGGGAAGTTGGTGAAGAAATTGACATCGATGCGGCCCATGCCCTGAATCGCCATGTCGACGAACAGCGTCATGAAGGTCAGCACGCCGACCATCAGGGCGAGGATGCCGAGCACGCCGAAGAAGGCATCCCAGCGCTTGGCGCGGGTAATCAACGCACGAATGGCCTTGAGGTCCTGTTGATTCATTTCAATACACCTCGCGGAAGCGCTTGCGCAGCCAGTGGCCGAGCAGATTGAAGGTCAGCGTCAGCAGCAGCAGCGAAAGGCCGGCGGCAAAAATTGTCTGGTAGCCAATGGAGCCGTGCGGCAGGTCGCCCAGCGCCACCTGCACGATGTAGGAGGTGATGGTCGCGCCCGACTCGGTCGGATTGAAGGTCAGGTTCGGCTGCATGCCCGCGGCGACCGCCAGGATCATGGTCTCGCCGACCGCGCGCGAGATGCCGAGGATGTAGGCCGAGGCGATGCCCGAGGTCGCCGCCGGCATCACCACGCGCAGCGCCGTCTGCAGCCGTGTCGCACCCATCGCGTAGGAGCCCTCGCGCAGCGCCATTGGCACCGCGCGCATGGCATCTTCGGAGAGTGAAGCCACATACGGAATGATCATCACCCCCATGATCAAGCCGGCGGACAGCAGGTTGAAGCCCGGCAGCTCGGGATAAATTTTCTGCAGCAGTGGTGTGAGGAAGACCAGGGCGAAGTAGCCATAGACGATGGTCGGCACGCCGCCGAGGAGTTCAAGAAACGGCTTGGCGATCTCGCGCACCCTGAAGTGTGCGAACTCGGAAAGATAGATGGCGATGATGGTGCCCAGCGGAATTGCCACCAGAAGTGCCACGGCGGAGCTGGTGATGGTGCCGGAGAGCAGCACCATGATGCCGTAGTGGGCGTCGTCGAAGAGTGGCGTCCATTGGGTGTCGAAAAGAAACCTCGAGAGCGGCACCGCCTCGAAGAAGATCCACGACTCCTTGACCAGTATGTAGACGATCGCGACCGTCGTGAACACCGAAATCATCGCGGCGCCAAACAACAGAGCCTCGATGAAGCGCTCCTTCATGTGACGTGATGCTTTCTTGCGCAGGCGGTCACTGACCTGCGCGGGGGGCAGGACGGGGGGTACAGTCACGGTGGAGCTCATGATCCGGATCGAAAAGGGGTGAACAATAAGGCCACTCATGCGCGGCCGGCAAGCGGTATCGATAGAGCGTAACGAAAACCTGCCCGGGCTTCACCGGGCAGGCTCCCACACTTCCTTATTCCTTGGGATCGCGCTTGAGCAGGTCGGCCACCTTCACGCCCACTTCGGAATGACCGCCGAAGGCGGTGCCGGTCTTCTTCTTGCTGAAGTTGTCCAGCGCGTGCTTGTAGTCGGCGTCGGTCAGCGGCACATACTTGACTTCCTTGGCCAGCTTGCCGCCGTGCTTCAGGTAGTACTCGACGAATTCCCTGACTTCGGGCTTCTCGACCGACTTGGCGCTGACGTAGATGAAGATCGGGCGCGACATCGGCTCGTAGGACCCGTCCATGACCGCTTCGATCGAAGGCTGGATCGCCTGGCCCTTCTTGTTCACCACCGGCACGGCCTTCAGCTTGTCCTTGTTCTCGAAATAGTAGGCGAAGCCGAAGTAGCCAAGACCGCCGACGTCGCGCGAAACGCCCTGCACCAGCACATTGTCGTCTTCCGAGGCGGTAAAGTCGCCGCGCGAGGACTTCGCCTTGCCGACAACCGCTTCGGTGAAGTAGTCAAAGGTGCCGGAATCGGCGCCCGGGCCGTAGAGCTTCAGGTTCTGGTCGGGCCAGGCCGGATTGACCTGATTCCACTTGGTGACCTTGCCCTGCGCGCCCGGCTCCCACATTGTCTTGAGCTCGGCGACGGTGATTTGCTTGAGGAAGGTGTTTTTCGGATTCATCACCACCGTCAGCGCGTCGAAGGCGATCGGCAGTTCGATGTACTTGATGCCGGCGGCGCGGCAATCAGCCATTTCCTTTTCAAGAATGGGGCGCGAGGCGTTGGCGATGTCGGTCTCGCCGCGGCAGAATTTCTTGAGGCCGCCCCCCGTGCCGGAGATGCCGACGGTGACGCGCACGGCACCCTTCTTGGCTTTCTGGAAGTCCTCGGCCACCGCCTCGGTGATCGGGAACACGGTCGAGGAACCGTCGATCTTGACCAGGGCCTGAGCGTGGGCGCCCGTAGCAGCAAGGCCACCTGCCGCAGCGAGGAGCAGCGCAAGCGTTTTTACGCGAACATTCATCATCGAGTTGTCTCCTGAGTTGAGTGAGGGTGAAACATTCAAGACCGGCGCAGTCTAGGCAGCCATTGTTACAACTGTGTGACATGGCGCAATATTTCACTGCGGCGAGGGATCGCTGTCCTGCCAGTCCCACGGGGATTTCCTTCGGTCACGCCGACGTTCAGTTCCGGCATAACGCCCGCTGGCGCGGGCATTAGCCTGCTCTGAAACTC
>DDWF01000279.1:0-3019 GCA_002345845.1 Betaproteobacteria bacterium UBA2293
GCCGACGAGGTGCGCAAGCTGGCCGAGAAATCCTCACGCTCGGCGAGCGAGATTGATGCCATCACCGCCAATCTCAGCGCCCAGTCGGTCGCCGTCCGGCGCAGCATTGAAGCGGGCATGGCTCACCTGGAAAGCAGCCAGGCAGCGGTGGCCACGGTCTCGGACGTCCTGCTCGCCACCAATGGTTCGGTGACTGAAGTCGATCACGGTCTGGACAGCATCGCCTCGGCCACCGATCAGCAGCGCCGTTTCTCCGGCAACGTCGAGGCCAGCATCGAGGCCATCGCCGGCATGGCTCGCGACAACACCGGCACTGTCGAACAGACGGCGGGTGCCGCCCATGACCTCAAGCGCCTGGCCGACGGCCTGGCCGCCATGGTTGGCCGCTTCAAGGTCTAAAGAAACCCTGCTGCCAATTGAGAACGGCCTCCGCGGAGGCCGTTTTTACATCGGCGTCAGTTCCAGATCTAGGCCGCCACCCGGACGCGAACGCGGGGTTCCTGTCAGCGAACCGGTACCGGCCTGCGTCGCCGGCTGCCCCTTGGCCGCGGCGATCTTGTTGACTTCACGCAGCCGATTGATCATGCGCGCCAGCAGGGTATTGCGCATGCGCTCCAGCAATTCTTCCGAAGACAATGCCAGGGCGGCGGCGTTGATTTCGAGGAACAGCGTCGGCTCCAGCGTGACCGCCGTTGCATGGCGCTGGTCGCTGGCCGGATGCAGGAAGGCAACCTCGCCGACCGGCTCGCCCGGACTCAAGCGGCAGAGAACCCGCCCATCAAGGGAAATTTCGACACAACCGCTGATGATGATGCCGAAAATGCGATTGCGCTCTCCCTCGCGAATGATCGCCACATTGGGCGCCAGCTGCCGCCAGACCGAGACGCGCAGCACTTCCCATATCTCGATGTTCTCGAACTCGGTGAAGAAGGCCAACTTGCGCAGGGTCTCGAAATGCCGGGTGTCCTGCGCCGTCTCGTCGTCCTCGAGAATCTGGTAGCGCACCGCCGAGAGATCCTTGGCCATTTCGGCGCCGTTGCGATAGCGGCTGTACAGATCCTTTTCCAGCGCCCGCTTGAGGATGGCATTGAGTCCTTCCGGCAGGTTGGGATTGAGCGCCGTCACCGCCGGCGCATCGGTATTGACGATGCGATAGACCAGGGTCGCCTGGTTGGCCGCGCGGAAGGGTAGACGACCGGTCAGCAGCTGGAAGAGGACGACGCCGAGTGAGTAGATGTCGGTCTTCTGGTTGAGCGGATAACCCTTGATCTGTTCCGGCGACATGTAGGCCGGCGAACCGACGCCCATGATGAAAGTCGAGTCGCGGTCGAGATCCTTGTTCATGTTGAGCGCCAGGCCGAAGTCGGCAATCTTGGCCTCGTCGTTGGCGGCGACCATGATGTTGGCCGGCTTGATGTCGCGGTGGATGATGCCCTGGCGGTAGGCGGCATCAAGCGCCATGCAGCACTTGAAGATGATGCCAATGACGCGGTGCATGGGCAGCAGCTTGTCGATGCGGCAATGCTGCTCAAGACTGAAGCCGTCGATATACTCCATCGCCAGATAGGCGAACTGATCCTCGACGACGGCATCGAAGACGCGCACGATGTTCGGATGATCGAGGCGCTTGGCGACCATGCCCTCGTTCCTGAACAACTTGCGCATGCGCCGCGACATGGCGGCGCAATCCTGGCCGAAACTGATGACCTTGACCGCAACCTGACGGTCGGCATCGGGATCATCGCAAAGGTAGACGGTGGCCGTCGCTCCTTTGCCAAGTTCGCGCACAACCCGGTATTTTCCTATTGTTTCCATGCCCGGCGTATCTGGATGAGTCTGGAGAAATATCGTAGCACGGGCTCCCGGCCGCCCAGCTAGTTCGTGTCCCAGGAAATTTTCGCCTCCCCCCTTGAAAGCAAGGTATCCGGCCTCATTTAGGTCCCAGTTTTTTTGGAGAGACGCGCATGACCAACCCCGAGAACACGCAGCAAAGCCTGCCGGACAATGAGCCCGTGAGCCAGGCCGCAACGCCTGAAACCCCTGCTGCTGAAAGCCATATCGATACGCTGCCGAGCGTCGAGGAGCAGTTCCGCGCCCTCGAACTGAAGGCCGCCGAACACTACGACGCCTGGCTGCGCGCCAAGGCCGAGGGCGAAAACATCCGCCGCCGGGCTCAGGAAGACATTTCCAAGGCACACAAGTTCGCCGTCGAGAAGTTCGCTGGCGAACTTCTGGCCGTCAAGGACAGCCTGGAAGCGGCCCTGGCCGTGCCCGAGCAAACAGTGGACAGTTTCAAGTCCGGCGTTGAGCTGACGCTGAAGCAACTGGTTTCCGCCTTTGAGAAGAACGCCCTGGTCGAAGTCAATCCGCTGGGCGAGAAGTTCGATCCGCACAAGCACCAGGCCATCGGCATGGTCGATTCCGAACAGGAAGCCAATACCGTCGTCACCGTGCTGCAAAAAGGCTATCTGATCGCCGAGCGCACGCTGCGCCCGGCCCTGGTCATGGTCGCCAAGCCGAAGTCTTGAAATCCGGGGCCTCGCCCCCAACTCCAGAACATCACAAATTAACCTGCATTCAGTAAAGGACTAGAACATGGGCAAGATCATTGGTATTGACCTCGGCACCACCAACAGCTGTGTCGCCATCATGGAAGGTGGCACGCCGAAGGTTATCGAGAACTCCGAAGGCGCGCGTACCACGCCGTCCGTCATCGGTTACGCCGAAGATGGCGAAATTCTTTCCGGCGCCCCGGCCAAGCGCCAGGCCGTGACCAACCCGATGAACACGCTCTATGCCGTCAAGCGTCTGATCGGTCGCCGCTTCGAGGAAAAGGAAGTGCAGAAGGACATCTCTTTGATGCCCTACAAGATCGTCAAGGCCGACAACGGCGATGCCTGGGTGCAGGTGCGCGACAAGAAGATCGCCCCGCCGCAGGTGTCCGCCGAAGTACTGCGCAAGATGAAGAAGACCGCCGAAGACTACCTCGGTGAAGAAGTCACCGAAGCCGTCATCACCG
>DDWF01000279.1:3039-3971 GCA_002345845.1 Betaproteobacteria bacterium UBA2293
GTCAAGCGCATCATCAACGAACCGACCGCCGCCGCGCTTGCCTTCGGCATGGACAAGGCGCCGGGCAAGGACCGCAAGATCGCTGTTTATGACCTCGGCGGCGGCACTTTTGACATCTCGATCATTGAAATCGCCGACGTCGATGGCGAAAAGCAGTTCGAAGTGCTGGCCACCAATGGCGATACCTTCCTCGGCGGCGAAGACTTCGACCAGCGCCTGATCGACTACATCATCGACGAATTCAAGAAGGAATCCGGCGTCAACCTGAAGGCCGACGTCCTGGCTCTGCAGCGCCTCAAGGAAGCTGCCGAAAAGGCCAAGATCGAGCTGTCCTCCAGCCAGCAGACCGAAATCAACCTGCCCTACATCACCGCTGACGCTTCGGGTCCGAAACACCTGGCGCTGAAGGTCACCCGCGCCAAGTTCGAATCGCTGGTCGACGAGCTGATCGAACGCACCATGGCCCCCTGTATCACCGCCCTCAAGGATGCCGGCTGCAAGATCGGCGACATCGACGACATCATCCTGGTCGGCGGCCAGTCGCGGATGCCCAAGGTGCAGGAGAAGGTCAAGGAAATCTTCGGCAAGGAACCGCGCAAGGACGTCAATCCGGATGAGGCCGTCGCCGTCGGTGCGGCCATCCAGGGCGGCGTGCTGCAGGGCGAAGTCAAGGACGTGCTGCTGCTCGACGTCACCCCGCTGTCGCTCGGTATCGAAACCCTGGGTGGCATCATGACCAAGCTGATCCAGAAGAACACGACGATCCCGACCAAGGCCTCGCAAGTCTTCTCGACCGCCGACGACAATCAGTCCGCCGTCACTATCCACGTCCTCCAGGGCGAGCGTGAAGTCGCTTCCGGCAACAAGAGCCTCGGCCAGTTCAACCTGGAAGGGATCCCGCCGTCGCCGCGCGGCATGCCGCAGATCGAAGT
>DDWF01000099.1 GCA_002345845.1 Betaproteobacteria bacterium UBA2293
CGATATCCATCGAGTCGAGCACCTGGGCTTCCATTTCGCGGTCGGAAAGGCCACCGCAGAGGTGAATGATGCGATCGGCCAGGGTCGACTTGCCATGGTCGATATGGGCGATGATGGAGAAATTACGGATGTGATCCATTGATGCTAGTAAAAAAGGGCGCTTATCCGGCGCCCTTCCCTGTTCAGAAGACCCTGAATTTTAGCGGATTTCCGCCAAATATTCACGGGTTTTGGCCGCATCCAGGAAGTAATGGCAAAGCTCCGTATCGCCATGCAGCAATACCGGCACCAGTTCGTCGTAACGGGCTTCGAGTTGCGGATCGGCATCGACATCAAGCACTTTGACGGTAGCCGAGAATTCTGCAGCCAGCGGCGCCAGCGCCACCTCCATGTCATGACAGAGGTGGCAGTAGCTGCGGCTGAGCAGGGTCAATTCAATTGCCACCATTCAACCCTTTGATGGTGACAAAAGTCTGCATATCGCCGCGACGAACCAGCAGCGTCACATTGCTGCCCTTGTCGAACTGGTTGAGCAGACGGTTGAATTGCTCAACTGTCTTCACCTCCGTCGTCGCCCCCCGACTGATCACCGCGATAACGATGTCACCCGGCCGCAGATCGGCCCGGGCCGCTGCGCTGCGGATATCCTCGACGAGCAGCCCTGAGGTCATCTTCAACTCGCGCTTCTGTTCCGCGGTTAATTCGCTGACCACCAGACCCAGACGATTGGCGGCCTGCTCCGGTGCCCGCGAACCACGGGACTGCCGTACCGACGCCGGTTTCTCCTCGACCATTTCGCCAACGATCACGGCGATGTCACGGTTGGCGCCCTTGCGCCAGACCAGCACCGACGAACGCGTGCCGGGCCGCGTCGAGCCGACCATGCGCGGCAGATCGGCGGAATTGTTGATCGGCTTGCCATCGAAGCGCAGGATGACATCACCGGGCTCCAACCCGGCCTTCTCGGCCGGCCCGCCCTTCTCGACGGCATTCACCACGGCCCCCATCGGCCTTGACAGCCCCAGGGAATCCGCCAGTTCCTTGCTCACCTCCTGAATGACCACACCCAGTCGGCCACGACTGACCTTGCCGGTTGAGCGCAGTTGCTCCTGTATCTCCATCGCCACATCGATCGGAATGGCGAAGGAAACCCCCATATAGCCACCGCTGCGGCTGTAGATCTGCGAATTGATGCCAACAACTTCACCGCGCAAGTTGAACAAGGGGCCGCCGGAGTTTCCCGGATTGATTGCCACATCGGTCTGGATGAACGGAACGTAATTCTCCTGCGGCAGGGAACGCCCCTTGGCCGAGACGATGCCGGCCGTCACCGAGTTGTCAAATCCGAATGGCGAGCCGATGGCCACCACCCATTCGCCCACCTTCAACTGGGCGACGTCCGCCAGCTTGACCACCGGCAGCCCACTGGCCTCGATCTTGAGCAGCGCCACATCCGTCCGCTTGTCGGCACCAATGGTTTTGGCCTTGAACTCGCGTTTGTCCGTCAGGCGCACGGTAACCTCATCTGCACCATCAACGACATGGGCATTGGTCAGGATGTAGCCGTCGCCACTGATGATGAAGCCCGAGCCCAGAGAACGATTCTCGAATTCACGCGGCACCGCCCCACCGGGCATACGGGGAATGAAACGCTTGAAGAACTCGAAGGCCGGGTCATTTTCGTCGAATGGGAACGGCATGGCCTGGGACTGGCCGCGTACGGTCTGTGTCGTGCTGATATTGACCACGGCTGGCCCCTGTCGCTCGGCCAGTTCGGTGAAATCAGGCAGCCCACGAATCTGGGCAACGGCCAAGGTGTGAACAACGAGAAGCGAAATCAGGGCAATGAGGCGTTTCATTGGCAGCTTACCTCCTTGAACGACTAGGAACGGGAAACGATATGGGGACGCTCGACAGAATTTCCAGAGCGATTTCTTGAACGATGGCGCACGAAAACCATGGCCAGCACAAAGGCGACCAGAGCACCGAGGATGCCGCCCGGATCGCCATACACGGCGGTTCCAAGCAAGGCGCCGGCAAGCGCAGCCAGCAGCGGCACGCCATAGGCCAGATTGGCAGCCCGACGGACGTTGCCATCGGCGATGGCAATCGTCACCCGCTCACCGACCGCCGCGCCAAACTGGTTATCGACGCGATAGCGGCGCGGCCCGCTGGCGAACATCCGGGTCAGGCTCTGCCCGCCACATCCGCCTTTTTCGTGACAACGTCCACAACCACCCTGCTCGACCTCGACCTCGGCCTGTTGCCCCTCGACCGCCCGCACGACGCCGCAGACCGTATTGCCGCCTTCGCCGTGCATGCTCACCAGCGACGATCCGGGGCCGTATCGAGCAAGGGACGCAGGCGCAGCGCCACCGCTTCGCGCGCCCGAAATATGCGGGAACGCACGGTGCCGATCGGACAATCCATGATGTTGGCGATCTCTTCGTACGACATGCCGTCTATCTCGCGCAGGACAATGGCCGTGCGCAATTCTTCCGGCAGCGCCTCCATGGCCGCATTGACGGTTTGTCCGATCTGTTTGGACAGAAGCAGGCTTTCCGGCGTATTGATGTCGCGCAATTGGCTGGCATCCTCGAAACCCTCGGCCTCTTCCGCGTCATATTCGGTGGAGGTCGGTGCCCGCCGCCCCTGCGAGACGAGATAGTTCTTGGCCGTGTTGATACCAATCCGGTACAACCAAGTGTAGAAGGCACTCTCCCCGCGGAAGGCCGGCAAGGCCCGATAGGCCTTGATGAATGCTTCCTGTGAGACATCCTCGACCTCGGCGGGGTCGCGAATGAAGCGCGACAGCAACCGCCCCAGCTTGCGCTGGTACTTGCTGACCAATTGGTCGAAGGCGTGCTGATCACCGCCCTGTGCTCGCTCGACCAGCAATTGATCGACTTCGCGCTCACTCATGACTCTCGTTTTCCCTGGGGGCCGTTGTAGATTTAGGTTGTGGGCGGAGTATAGCGCAGCATTTTTTCCCGGGCAGATGGGGTGTTATCCATATTTGTGATTTTCTGTAACCGAAAGGAGTCTTTCCTGCGTGCTATATTCCGCGCAAAACCAATCACACTTTTAAGAGAACAGATTTTGCTTAATTTTGATGTTCTTATCATCGGCAGCGGTCTGGCCGGACAATCCGCAGCCCTGCGCCTAGCGAAACACTGTCGCGTCGCACTCGTCAGCAAGCGCCAGCTTGAAGACTCCGCCTCCGGCTGGGCCCAGGGAGGCATCGCCGCGGTTCTCGATAGCAAAGATTCGATCGAAGAACATATCCGCGACACACTGATCGCCGGAGCATGGCTCAACGATGAAGCTGCCACTCGCCATGTCGTCGAAAATGGACGTCATGCCATCGAATGGCTGATCGAACAGGGCGTCCCCTTCACCAAGGACGAATCGGGCTATCACCTGACCCGCGAGGGTGGCCACAGTGCCCGCCGCGTCATCCACGTCGCCGATGCTACCGGCTCCGCCGTCCAGGATACTCTGACCCGAAAAGTCCGCGCCGAGCCCAACATCACCGTTCTCGAACACCATATCGCCATTGACCTGATCACCGGCGACAAGCTGGGCACCGGCGAGAAACGCTGCTTCGGTGCCTACGTGCTGGATAGCCGTAACGGCGAAGTGGTGACCATCGGTGCCGGCAACACGCTGGTTGCCACTGGCGGCGCCGGCAAGGTCTACCTGTACACGACCAATCCCGACACCTCGACTGGCGATGGCATCGCCATGGCCTGGCGGGCCGGCTGTCGCGTCGCCAACATGGAATTCATCCAGTTCCATCCGACCTGCCTGTATCACCCGCAGGCCAAGTCCTTCCTGATCTCCGAGGCGGTTCGCGGCGAAGGCGGCCTGCTCAAGCTACCTGACGGCAGCCGCTTCATGCCGGAACACGACGAACGGGAAGAACTGGCGCCGCGCGACATCGTCGCCCGGGCCATCGACTTCGAGATGAAGAAACGTGGTCTCGACTGCGTCTTTCTCGATATCTCGCACAAGGGTGAAGCCTTTATCAAGGAGCACTTCCCCAACATACATGCCCGATGTCTGGAGCTTGGCATCGACATCGCGGAGCAGCCGATTCCGGTCGTTCCGGCTGCCCACTACACCTGTGGCGGCATCGTCTGCGATCTCCGGGGCCGCACCGACGTCAGCAGCCTCTATGTCGCCGGCGAAGCCTCGTGCACCGGCCTGCACGGCGCCAACCGCCTGGCTTCCAACTCACTGCTCGAATGCCTGGTTTTCGCCGAAGCGGCGGTCAACGACATCCTGGCTGCCCAGGTGGAACCGGTTCCAGTGCTGCCCGAATGGGACGAAAGCCGGGTAACCGACGCCGATGAAGAAGTCGTCATCTCGCACAATTGGGATGAACTACGCCGCTTCATGTGGGACTACGTCGGCATCGTCCGCACCAACAAGCGCCTGAAGCGCGCCTTGCATCGTGTGCATCTGCTGAAACGGGAAATCCACGAGTTCTATTCGCACTTCCGCGTCAGCCACGACCTGATCGAGTTGCGCAACCTAGTACTGACTGCCGAGTTGATCATCCGCTGCGCCATCCTGCGCCGGGAAAGCCGCGGCCTGCATTATTCGCGTGACTTCCCTGACCTGGCCAAGAAGGTCAGGAACACGGTTCTTCGCGGTTATCGTCCGCCGCGTTAAATTGCGCGCGCCAGCGCAGAAAGACGCGCAGGCGCCGGAAGTCTTCGCCACCCATGCTGTCCCTGGCAACCACAATGGTGTGTTGCTGAGCATCGGCGAGCGCAAGCCGGAATACCGTCAGCCAGGGATGAACGGTTGCGCGGCTCAGCAAGTTCGCTTCGCCGAATTCGGCATCGGCCGTTCTGCAAGCCAGGATACCCCCACCTCGCTCTAGGCGAATGGCGGCGAGGGTCGGCGCCAGGCGTCGCCATGACCAGACAAACATGACAACGACCGCCAGCAGGAGCGCCCCCTGGAGAGCCAGCGATCGAGGAAAGGCAAGGATCGCGCAACTTGCCAAGAAAGCGAGTGCAATCAGGAGGCGATCGAGAAAAGGCGAACGGTGCAGCCCGATGGTGATCGGAAACTGCACCGTTCAATGCCTTAGCGACTCGTCAGATGCGCTTGAAAACCAGCGACCCGTTGGTTCCACCGAAGCCAAAGTTGTTCTTCAGCGCCACCTCAATCTTCATCGGCCGCGCCACGTTGGCGCAGTAGTCCAGATCGCACTCCGGATCCTGGTTGAAGATGTTGATGGTCGGCGGCGATATCTGGTGATGAATCGCCAGCACCGTGAACAGCGACTCGACCCCGCCAGCACCGCCCAGCAGATGGCCGGTCATCGACTTGGTCGAATTGACGACGATATCGCGAGCCGAATTACCGAAGGCCGCCTTGATGGCATCGGATTCGTTCTTGTCGCCAAGCGGTGTCGAAGTGCCATGGGCATTCACGTACTGAACGTCGGCCGGCGTGACGCCAGCATTCTTCAGCGCATTGACCATGGAACGGCGCGGACCATCCATATTCGGCGCGGTGATGTGATAGGCATCAGCACTCCGGCCATAGCCAGCCACTTCGGCGTAGATCTTGGCGCCGCGCGCCTTGGCGTGCTCGTACTCTTCGAGCACCAGGACACCGGCGCCCTCGCCCAGCACGAAGCCGTCGCGATCCTTGTCCCAGGGACGGCTGGCGGTCGCCGGATCATCGTTGCGGGTAGACAGTGCGCGAGCGGCGCAGAAGCCCCCCATGCCCAGCGGTGAAACAGTCGACTCGGCACCGCCGGCAACCATCACGTCGGCATCGCCGTACTCGATGATGCGGGCAGCCTCGCCGATGGAGTGGGTGCCGGTGGTGCAGGCGGTGACGATGGCCAGATTCGGTCCCTTGAAGCCGTACTCGATCGACAGGTTGCCGGAAATCATATTGATGATCGAGCCGGGAACGAAGAACGGCGACACCTTGCGCACGCCGGCGGCGTTGTATTCGTCCTTGGTTTCCTCGATCAGCGGCAGACCGCCGATACCGGAACCGATCGCGACGCCGACACGCTCGAGATCTGCCGCTCCCTCCTTGTCCAGGCCGGCATCACGCACGGCCTGCATGCCTGCGGCCAGTCCATAATGGATGAACCGGTCCATCCGGCGTGCATCCTTGGCGGAAATGTATTGGGTTATGTCGAAATTCTTGACCTCGCCGGCAAACTGAACCGGGAAGGTGGAGGTGTCGAAGCGGGTAACGGGGGCGATACCGGATCGGCCAGCAATGATGTTCTGCCAACCTTCTTCAACGCTGTTGCCGACCGGGGAAATGAGGCCCAGACCGGTGATGACGACTCTGCGACGTGCCAAGATGCGCTCCGAAAACAAATGTAGCAAGGCCGGCCATGAGGGCCGGCCTTGCCTGGGTGAACCGGAATTGGCTTACTTCTTGTTAGCGAGGATGTAATCGACAGCCTGCTGGACCGTGGTGATCTTCTCGGCCTGGTCGTCCGGAATTTCGCACTCGAATTCCTCTTCCAGAGCCATGACCAGCTCGACGGTGTCCAGGGAATCCGCGCCCAGATCGTCCACGAAGGAGGACTCATTCTTGATGTCCGCTTCATTCACGCCCAGTTGTTCGGCGACGATCTTCTTGACGCGCTCTACGATGTTATCCATTAGAAAAGCTCCTTCCCCTCAGGGGTACGAAAAAAAACGTTGTGATTCTACCAAAAGCCGAAGCTTGGGGAAATCAATCCATGAACATGCCGCCATTGACATGGATGGTGGTGCCTGTGACATACGATGCGGCAGGCGAAATCAGGAACGCGACGGCACCGGCAACATCTTCCGGGGTACCGGCGCGCGCCAGCGGAATGGCGGAGATCATCGCCGCCTTCTGTTCATCGCTCAAGCCATGGGTCATGTCAGTAGCGATGAAGCCCGGCGCGACGCAATTGACCGTTATGTTGCGGCTACCGAGTTCGCGAGCCAGCGAACGGCTCAGACCGGCAACACCGGCCTTGGCAGCACAGTAGTTGGCCTGCCCGGCATTACCGGAATAGCCAACCACCGAAGAAATATTGACGATACGGCCGAAACGCGCCTTCATCATGCCACGCATGACGCCACGCGACAGTCGGAAGACGGCCTTCAGGTTGGTATCGATGACGGCATCCCATTCGTCGTCGCCCATGCGCATGGCCAGGTTGTCGCGAGTGATGCCGGCGTTGTTGACGAGGATAGTGATGGCGCCGAACTCCCTGGCCAGATCAGCGAGAACAGCATCGGTCTGGCTGGCATCGGTAACGTTGAGGATGGCCCCACGGCCCTTGATACCAGCCTCTTCTATATACGCAGAAATCTTGCCGGCACCATCTTCGCTGGTCGCAGTACCGACCACGGTCGCCCCGAGACGTCCCAGTTCCAGGGCAATGGCACGACCAATGCCACGGGTGGCGCCGGTAACGAGAGCAATCTTGTCGTTGAGCATGCCGATCACTCCAGGCCGATGTTGGCTTCAATGGCCGCAGCGTCGGCCAGGGCCACACCGGCAACACCATCGGCGCAGCGCTTGGTCAGGCCAGCCAGGACCTTGCCCGGACCGCATTCCGCGACTGTGGTCACACCGATGGCAGCCATCTTCTGGATGGTCTCGACCCAGCGCACCGGGTTGTAAGCCTGGCGCATCAGTGCATCCTTGATGCGCGACGTATCGTTTTCGATGGCCACGTCGACATTATTGATCACCGGGATGACCGGCACCTTCAGCGTCAATTCAGCCAGTCGGGCAGCCAGTTTGTCCGCCGCCGGACGAATCAGCGACGAATGGAACGGCGCCGAAACCGGCAGCGCCTTGGCCATCTTGGCGCCACGCGCCTTGCAGGCCTCCATGGCACGCTCAACGGCAGCCTTGTGACCGGCAATGACGGTCTGACCATTGGCATTGAAATTGACTGGCTCGACGACCTCACCCTGCGCCGCTTCGGCACAGGCAGCAGCGATACCGGCGTTGTCCAGGCCGAGCACGGCGGCCATGGCACCGGTGCCGAGCGGCACAGCTTCCTGCATGGCAGCAGCACGCAAGCGCACCAGCGGCACAGCATCCTTGAGATCGATGACACCGGCAGCGACCAGAGCCGAGTACTCGCCCAAGCTGTGGCCGGCAACGACGGCCGGCATCCGGCCACCTTTTTCGCACCACAGGCGCCAGGCGGCGACACCAGCGGTCAGCATGACCGGCTGCGTATTGACCGTCTGCGTAAGCAGTTCGGCAGGCCCCTCGGCAACCATCGTCCACAGGTCATCGCCCAGGGCCGCGGAGGCTTCGTCGAAGGTTGCGCGAACCACGGCGGCATCGCCGTAAGCGGCCATCATGCCAACACTCTGCGAGCCCTGGCCGGGAAAAACGAATGCAAAAGACATCTTCAAAGTCTCCTGGTTCAGAATTCGAGCAGGGCTGCGCCCCAGGTAAAGCCACCGCCGACGCCTTCCAGCAGCACTTTGTGACCGCGCTGAATACGCCCGTCCCGCACCGCCTCATCGAGAGCCAGCGGCACCGAGGCGGCCGAGGTATTACCGTGGCGATCTACGGTGACGATCACGCGCTCGCGCTCGATACCAAGCTTCCTGCCGGTAGCGTCGATGATGCGGATATTGGCCTGATGCGGAATCAGCCAATCAACATCGGCCGTCTTGATGCCCGCTTTGGCACACACCTCGTCGGCAATCTCGGCCAGCACACGCACGGCGAACTTGAAGACCGCCTGACCATCCATGCGCAGGAAGGGATCACCGGTCACCTGACCGCCGCAAACCTGACCGGGCACATTGAGGATGCCATTCTGACTGCCGTCTGCATGCATGGCCGTAGCCAGGATGCCGGGCTGCTCGGCAGCTTCCAGAACGACAGCACCAGCGCCATCGCCGAAGAGCACGCAAGTGCCGCGGTCATTCCAGTCGAGGATGCGGGAAAACACTTCGGCACCGATGACCAGGGCCTTCTTGTGGCTGCCGGATGCAATGAACTTCTCGGCAATCCCCAGGGCATAGGTAAAACCGCTGCAGACAGCCTGCACATCGAAGGCCGCCGCGCCCTTGTTGCCCAAGCGCCCCTGAATCAGACAGGCGGTACTCGGAAAGATGAAATCCGGGGTCGACGTGGCGACAATGATCAGATCAAGCTCGGCCGCACCAACGCCGGCCATTTCCAGCGCCCGCTGGGCGGCAATCAACCCGAGCTCGCTCGAATTAGTACCGGGTTCGGCGAGATAGCGGCTACGAATACCGGTCCGGGAAACGATCCACTCGTCGTTGGTATCGATACCCCGCGCTGCCAGATCGTCGTTACTGACAGGATTGCCCGGCAGATAGCTGCCGGTACCGATCACGCGTGCGTACATTCAGACACTCTCCATAGCCGCGGCCTGCGCCGCGGTCAATTGCGCCATACGCGCCGAAATGCGTTCGAGGGCACGGTTCTCCGCCGCATCATAGGCACGGGAGATGGCGGTACCGAACGCCAGCTCATCTGCCGATCCATGACTCTTGACGGATATGCCCTTGAGCCCGAGCAGAATCGCACCGTTGTAGCGCCGATGATCAAAGCGTTTCTTGAAATTGTTCAGAACCGAAATGGCGATCAAGGCCGCGATCTTTGTCAGCCAGTTGCGCTTGAATTCACTCTTCAGCGCCGACGCCAACATCTGCGCCAGCCCCTCGGACGTCTTCAGGGCTACATTACCGACGAAGCCATCACAAACGATGACATCTGCATCACCCTTGTAGATTCCGTCCCCCTCGACGTTGCCGATGAAGTTGAGACCAGAAGCACGCAGCAATTCAGCGGCCGCCTTGACCACCTCGTTGCCCTTGATCTCTTCCTCGCCAATATTGAGGATGCCTACTGTCGGCCGTTCCTTGTGCTCCATGGCTTCAACCAGCATGGCGCCCATGATGCCGAACTGGAGCAGATGTTCCGGCCCGCAGTCGACGTTGGCCCCAAGATCGAGCATGTGCGTATGCCCCCGGGCTGTCGGCAAGGGCGCGCAGATCGCCGGCCGGTCGATCCCCGGCAACATCTTCAGGACGAAGCGGGAAATCGCCATCAAGGCGCCTGTATTACCTGCCGAAACGCAGGCGTCCGCCTCCCCGGCCTTGACCAGGTTGATGGCGACGCGCATCGAGGAGTCCTTCTTGTTGCGCAGGGCGAGCGCCGGCGACTCATCCATGCCGACGACTTCCGAGGCGTGAACAAGGCGCACCCTGGGATTGCCCTCATGAGCGCCGATCAACGGCCGCAACACATCGTCCTGACCAACCAGGAGGAGATGGGCTGCCGGATGCTCTGCAAGAAAACGGATAGCCGCCGGCACCGTCACCGACGGACCGTGGTCACCCCCCATGCAATCAATGGCAATGCGGGTTGTCATGGCAAAAGAAAAGGCAGGCAGCTCACGAAGAACTGCCTGCCCTTAATTTGAACGATTACTCGCCCTTGCCCTTGAGGACCTTCTTGCCGCGGTAGAAACCCGTCGGGGAGATGTGGTGACGCAGGTGCGTCTCGCCGGTGGTCGGCTCAACGGCCAGCGGGGGAGCGGTCAGAAAATCGTGAGCGCGATGCATGCCACGCTTGGACGGGGACTTCTTGTTCTGTTGAACGGCCATGTTGTGTTACTCCAAAAAAATCAGTTCGGCTTGCCCTTGAGACCAGCCAGCGCCGCGAACGGATTGATCCGTTCACCGGCATCAGCTGCCTCGGGCAGACCACATTTTTCGTGCCGCGGCGCGACCGGCAGGGTGAGGAGGATTTCATCCTCTATCAATTCGCCCACTTCCAGTTCGCCATCCACCGGCAGGAAATCCCGGGTGTCGTCTTCCAGCTCTTCCTGCGACAAGTCGAGGCTGGCTGGAACTATTTCCAGCAAACTATCGACATCCAGATCAAAGACAATCGTCTCCAAGCAGCGCTGACAAGCCAGCGAAACACGCCCGCTTACCGTCAACTGCAGCAGGAGCTCGCCACGTTCGCCCTTGAAACCCTCGAGACGCCAGGAAACATCTCCCGCGACCTCGGTCAGCAAATCATGCAGGCGTTCAAGTTCCGCGATCGCCAATGTCCCTTCCAGAACACGCGAATCACGAGCAAATGCGAAGGCGTCTTTGATCCTTTTCAAGCTAGAACCGTTGCGACTTAAACGCGAGATGATATTATTTTTGGCTTTCCAAGTCAAAACAAAGTGCTGCTTCAAGACTTTCACGCAAGCGCTTGTGGCAATGACACTTTCACTATGCCCCCACTGATTCTTGCCTCTACTTCACCTTATCGTCGCGAATTGCTCACCCGCCTCGGCCTGCCCTTCTCCGTTGCCAATCCGCAGACAGACGAAAGCCCACTGCCCGGCGAGGCGCCGGAAGCTCTCGCCCTGCGCCTGTCGGAAGCGAAAGCCCGGGCCGTTGCCCAGGCACATCCAGAGGCCCTGATCATTGGCAGCGATCAGGTCGCGACCGTCGGCAACCAAATTTATGGCAAGCCGGGAACGCACGAACGCGCGGTCGAGCAATTGCAGGCGCTCTCCGGAAAAACGGTCAATTTCTTCACCGGCCTCTGCCTCTACAACGCCCGCACTGGCCAGGCCGACGTGCGCGGCATTCCGACGCTGGTCACCTTCCGCCAACTGAGCGACAGCGAAATCGAAAACTACCTGCGTCGCGAGCCAGCCTACAACTGCGCCGGCGCCGCCAAATCGGAGGGCCTGGGCATTGCTCTGCTGCACAGTATGCGTGGCGACGATCCGAACGCCCTCGTCGGCCTGCCGCTGATCGCCCTCTGCGACATGCTACGCAACCAAGGCGTTGCCGTACTCTGATGACCGGCACGCTATATCTGATTCCCGTCCCGCTGGGCCCCTCGAATCCTGCCGACTCACTGACTCCCGGCGTGCTGGCAACAATTCGCCCACTTGGCCATTTCATTGTCGAACAGGCAAAGAGCGCCCGCGCTTTCCTCAAGGCGGCCGGCACCGAACGAGCATTGCAGGAATTGTCGCTCGTCGAACTGAATGAACACACCCGCAGCAACCAGCTCGACGCGCTGCTCACCCCATTGCGCGCCGGCCACGATGTCGGCCTGCTATCCGAAGCCGGCTGTCCGGCTATCGCTGACCCCGGCGCCGATCTGGTCGCCCTCGCCCAACGCGAAAACATTCGCGTCGTGCCACTGATCGGGCCATCCTCCCTGCTCTTGGCACTGATGGCTTCCGGTCTGAACGGTCAGCGCTTTGCTTTCCATGGCTACCTACCAGCCAAGGATAGCGAGCGACGCCAGGCACTCGGCGAACTTGAACTTGAATCGCAGAAACGCCGCCAGACGCAATTATTCATCGAAACCCCCTATCGGAATCAGGCCATGTTCGATGCCATCCTGCAAGCCTGCCGACCAGCCACCCGGCTCTGCGTCGCTACCGAGCTGACACAACCCGGCGAATCAGTGCGTACGCTCAGCATCGCCCAGTGGAAAAAGGAAACGCCGCCCGACCTCGAGCGGCGCCCCACGGTGTTCCTGCTGCTCGCCTGAGAATTACTGCAGACGCATGGCCCCAGCCGACTCGACGAAAGCGCCCCAGAAACCGGAGAAGGTCGTCGCCCCCAGGCGCTTGGCAAACCGTTCGGCAATATTGTCCTTGACCGAATAGTCGAGCACCTTTTCTGCCTTCAGCACATCGCGCGCCACCGAATCGACATTACCAAAATCGTCAGCCAGCCCGCGCTCGATACTTTGTCGACCGGTCCACATCAGGCCAGAGAAGGTATCCGGCGCATCCTTGAGGCGCTCACCCCGTCCAGCCTTGACAACCTCGATGAACTGCTGATGGATGTCATTCAGCAGCAATTGCGCATGTTCCTTGTGTTGCGGCGCCTGCGGTGAAAACGGATCGAGAAAGCCCTTGTTGTCGCCAGCAGTGAGGAGGCGGCGCTCGACGCCGAGCTTGTCCATGGTTCCGGTGAAGCCGAAACCGTCCATCAGCACACCGATGGAGCCAACGATACTGGCCTTGTCGACGTAAATCCGGTCCGCCGCCGCCGCGACATAGTAGCCGCCGGAAGCGCAAATATCCTCGACCACCGCATAGAGCGGCTTGTCCGGATATTTGGCGCGCAGTCGCCGGATTTCATCGTAGACAATCCCTGCCTGAACCGGACTACCGCCGGGGCTGTTGATGCGCAGAATGACGCCCGCAGCATGTTCGGCCTCGAAAGCACTGTTCAGGGCAGCGACCAGTTTCTCGCCGTTGGCCTCGCCCTTGGCCTGGATGACCCCGCTCAGATTGACCAGCGCGCTATGTCGTTGCTGCTGCTCGACATCAGTACCCCAATCGACAACGGCAACCAGGATGAAGGCCACATAGGCAAACCCGAGCAGCTTGAAAAAAATCCCCCAACGCCGGCGCGCCCGTTGCTCTTGCAGGGTCGCAAAGGCCAGTTTTTCGAGCGTCTGCCGCTCCCAGCCGGGTGGTTGATTCGATGATTGGGGATTATCCATAGCCTTCGTTTTGATCCAGATAGATGTTGCCTTCGATCTCGCGCACCGCCAGAGGTTTCAAGCCCTTTCCCTGACAACGACCGCCGAGACATCTGCCCGACTCCGGAGCATAAAGCGCGCCATGAATAGAGCAGATCAAGTATAGCTTGGAACTATCGAAGAATTCGCCCGGCTGCCAGTCCAACTGGGCGGGAACATGCCCGCATTCGTTGATATAAGCATGAACCTTACCGCGGTAGCGGATAACAAAAGCAGGCAGATCACGAGCACCTTGGCAAACGGTGAAGCGAAAGCCAAGGCCGCCCTCGACGACCTCGTCAGCGGCACAGATCAGGCGCAGGTCGCCAACCACCGGTCCAGTTCCGGAACACTGTCGAGCAGGGCGCGCGGACCATGCTCCCGCAAATGCTCATGCGGATGGGCGCCGTAGGTAACCGCCAGGGAGTCCACACCGGCATTCCGGGCCATCAGTAGATCGTGCGAGGTATCGCCGATCATGACCGTAGCCCCGGCAGCAACGCCGAACTCCGCCGTCAACTCATCCAGCATTTGTGGATGTGGCTTGGAATGGCACTCGTCAGCACAGCGCGAGGCCATGAAATACGGGCGCAACTGTGAATGATCGAGGGCGCGCTCGAGACCCAGGCGGCTCTTGCCGGTGGCAATGGCCAGCGTATGACCGGCCGCCTGAAGACGGGCCAGCATTTCCGGCACACCGCGAAACAAGTTCAGGTTATGGTCGCCGGACAGGTAATGGAAACGATAGCGCTCGGCCATCGCCTGATAGTTCTCCGGCGCCAGATCGGGCACTGCGTGGCGCATGGCATCAACCAACCCGAGCCCGATCACGTGGCGGGCACGGGCGTCGTCCGGCACCGGCAGATCGAGATCACGGCAAGCCGCCTGAATGGCGTGGACGATGGCGGCAGCGGAATCGAGCAGGGTGCCATCCCAATCGAAGACGATCAGTTCATATTTCATTGTCGGGCGAGAATCTCTTCAAGGTTATCGGCGGTGAATTCGCGCGCGCCCCGCGCATCGGCAACGGCGATACAGGAGCGGATGTTGTCCGGCAGCGGCGCAACGCACTCGAGCGGTGCCGCTGTCAGCGGATGGCGAAAAGCCATGCGCCAGGCATGCAGGGCCATGCGCTTAAGCCCCTCGGACTTGATTTTGCGGTTGAGCGAAAAATCGCCGTATTTTTCGTCACCGAGAATGGGAAAGCCAAGGTGGGCGAGATGGACGCGAATCTGATGCGTCCGCCCGGTCTTCAGCTGCGCCTCGAGCAGGCTCATCTCCGGCCAGCGGGCGAGCAGGCGAAATACGGTATGCGCCGCCTTGCCTTCGGGATTGACCGACACCCGACGCTCGCCACTCTCGGTCAAGTACTTGAACAGCGGCGCCTTGACGTGCTGGGTGGCATTCATCCAGCGCCCCTTGACGAGGACCAGGTAACGTTTATCGGCGCCCGCTCCATGCTCGCGGAACATGTCGTGCAGCGCCGTCAGCGCCAGGCGCTTCTTGCCGATCAGCAAAATGCCCGAGGTTTCGCGGTCCAGGCGATGCGCCAATTCGAGAAACTTGGCCTGCGGACGCTGCCGGCGCAGGGCTTCGATAACACCAAAGCTGACCCCACTGCCACCGTGCACGGCAATCCCTTCGGGCTTGTCGATGACCAGCATCGCCTCATCTTCAAAGATGATGGGCAGATCAACCCGTTGTTTGGCGGCTTCATCAACTTCGTTCTTCGGCCGTTCGGCAATGCGTATCGGCGGGATGCGCAACTTATCGCCAATGCATAGGCGGTAGGTTGCGTCAACCCGGCCGCTATTCACCCGTACCTCCCCACTACGCAGGATGCGATACAGATGGCTTTTCGGAACGCCCTTGCAGTGGCGGATCAGGAAGTTGTCGAGACGCTGGCCCTGCTCTTCGTCACCGACCACCAGATGGGTGACGGAATTGTTACCAGCACTGATCATTTTCTAATATACTGCCCTCGTTTTACGTCTCGGTTTGCAAGAGATTCCGAACCGTCAGACCGTCCGCCCTCGCGCCATTCGCGCGACCGCCGTGCGGCAGGCTTAGATGTCTCACTTGCGCGACCTGCGCAAGCCAGACCAACGTAAATCGCCTGGTTAAGTTCACTCACCAAAAGTAGTGATGTTAATGGATAAGCCCGCCTTAAGCACGCACGGATTGCCCGTTGCAGGAATTCTCGGGTCGCGCATTTTACTTAAAAATGTCTCGCGACCAGCACTCGATCAGCACATTCACCATCGCCTATGCCTCCCTTCATGACGCAAACCGAGAACTGAAACTGTCGCTGCCTGCAAGGGCGTTTCGTTGCGGCGTACTAAGGTGCGCTGGAGCACGAAAACAATGAAACGCATGCTTTTCAATGCGACACAGGCCGAGGAACTCCGTGTCGCCATTGTTGATGGTCAGAAACTGATCGACCTCGACATTGAGTCGGCCGCGAAGGAACAACGCAAAAGCAACATCTACAAGGGTGTCATCACCCGTATCGAACCGTCGCTCGAAGCCTGCTTCGTTGACTACGGCGCCGATCGCCACGGCTTTCTGCCGTTCAAGGAAGTCTCCCGCGCCTACTTCCAACCCGGCGTCGAAGCCAGCCGCGCCAAGATCAACGAGGCGCTGAAGGAAGGCCAGGAACTGATCGTCCAGGTCGACAAGGATGAACGTGGCAACAAGGGTGCCGCGCTGACCACCTACGTTTCGCTGGCTGGCCGCTATCTGGTGCTGATGCCGAACAATCCGCGCGGCGGCGGCGTCTCGCGTCGCGTTGATGGCGACGAACGGGCTGAACTGCGCGATGTCATGGACCAGCTCGAAGTACCCAACGGCATGAGCCTGATCGCCCGCACCGCAGCCATCGGCCGTCAGGCCGAGGAACTGCAGTGGGATCTGAACTACCTCCTGCAACTGTGGAGCGCCATCGAAGGTGCGGCCAAGCAGCAGAACGGCGCCTTCCTGATCTATCTGGAAGGCAGTCTGGTCATCCGTGCCATCCGGGACTACTTCCAGCCGGATATCGGCGAAATCCTCATCGACACTGATGAAGTCTACGAGCAGGCCCGCGCCTTCATGGGCACGGTGATGCCGGGCAACATCAATCGCGTCAAACGCTATCGCGACGACGTGCCGCTGTTCTCGCGCTTCCAGATCGAGCATCAGATCGAGACGGCCTTTGGCCGCCAGGTCAACCTGCCCTCCGGTGGCGCCATCGTCATCGATCACACGGAAGCACTGGTCGCCGTTGACGTGAACTCCGGCCGTGCCACCAAGGGTTCCGACATCGAGGAAACCGCCTTCAAGACCAACCTCGAAGCAGCAGAGGAACTAGCCCGCCAGTTGCGCCTGCGCGACTTGGGTGGCCTGATCGTCATCGACTTCATCGACA
>DDWF01000060.1 GCA_002345845.1 Betaproteobacteria bacterium UBA2293
CGCCGTGTTGTGCGGCGAAGGGACACTTGCTTTCGTTGCTCATGGCATTTCCTCCTGGATTGATGAAGCGTTCGATGGATCAGGCGACGAAGCGGGCCCGCGCCGCGGCGGCGTGGAACGGGCGGGCTGTGATCGCGGGCGTGCTGGTTTTCATGGCTGGCGTCTTTCGACGAATGCGGTGACTACGCTTTGCATGATAGGAGAGCGCGATCCATCAATCCAATTGCATATTGCGAATCAATGGATAGCGCCCCGCTATCACGCGGGCAGCGCCACCGGCGCCGGGCTGCGGATCAGGTGGTCGAAGGCCGACAGACTGGCCTTGGCGCCCTCGCCCATGGCGATGATGATCTGCTTGTAGGGCACGGTGGTACAGTCGCCGGCGGCGTAGATGCCGGGCACGGAAGTCTGGCCGCGCGCATCGATCTCGACCTCGCCGAAGCGGCTGAGGTTCAGCGTGCCCTTGAGCCAGTCGGTGTTCGGCAGCAGGCCGATCTGCACAAAAATACCCTCGAGTTCGACGCGGCGGCTCTCGCCGCTCCCCCTGTCTTTATAGACCAGGCCGGTGACCTTGTGGCCGTCGCCGGCGACCTCGGTGGTCTGGGCGCTGACGATCACCGTGACGTTGGGCAGGCTCTTGAGCTTGGCCTGCAATACCGCGTCGGCGCGCAGCCTGCTGTCGAATTCGAGCAGGGTGACGTGGCCGACGATGCCGGCGAGGTCGATGGCCGCCTCGACGCCCGAGTTGCCGCCGCCGATCACCGCGACGCGCTTGCCCTTGAACAGCGGGCCGTCGCAGTGCGGGCAGAAGCAGACGCCTTTCGCCTTGTACTCGGCCTCGCCCGGCACGTTCATCTCGCGCCAGCGCGCACCGGTGGCGAGGATCACCGTCTTCGCCTTGAGCGTGGCGCCGCTCGCCAAGCGCAGCTCGTGCATCTGCTCGCCGGGGACCAATGCCGCGGCGCGCTGCAGGTTCATGATGTCGACCTCGTATTCCCTGACATGCTGCTCGAGCGCGGCGGCGAGCTTCGGCCCCTCGGTGTGCTGCACCGAAATGAAGTTCTCGATCGCCAGGGTGTCGAGCACCTGGCCGCCGAAGCGCTCGGCGACAACGCCGGTGCGGATGCCCTTCCTCGCCGCGTAGATCGCCGCGGCGGCGCCGGCCGGGCCGCCGCCGACAACGAGCACGTCGAAGGGATCGCGGGCCGAAAGCTGCTCGGCCTCGCGCGCCGCGGCGCCGGTGTCGAGCTTCGCCACGATCTCCTCGATGGTCATGCGGCCCTGGCCGAAGACCTCGCCGTTGAGGAAAACCACGGGCACGGCCATGATCTGGCGCGCTTCGACTTCCTTCTGGAACAGCGCGCCGTCGATCATCACGCTCTCGACGCCGGGGTTGAGGACAGCCATCAGGTTGAGCGCCTGCACCACGTCCGGGCAGTTGTGGCAGGAGAGCGAGATGAAGGTCTCGAACCTCATTTTCTCCCCTGGCGTTCCCTGGACTCCCTTGATCTGCTCGATCAGCGCGGCATCGACCTTGGGCGGATGGCCGCCGCTCTGCAGCAGGGCCAGGATCAGCGAGGTGAATTCGTGGCCCATGGGCAGGCCGGCGAAGCGGATGCGGTGGGGCTCGTTGGGACGGCCGACCGAGAACGACGGGCGGCGAGCGTCGCTGCCGTCCTCGCGCACGGTCACCTTGGGCGAGAGCGCGGCGATATCGGCAAGCAGTTCGCTCATCTGGCGCGAGGCGTCGCTGGCGTCCGGCGAGGCGACGAGTTCGATGGGCTGCTGCAGTTTTTCGAGGTAGGCGGCGAGCTGGGTCTTGATGGCGGCGTCGAGCATGTTGGTCTCCGTTTGATTTGATTGCACTGCAAAGGCAGCCGCGGGTTCGTGGCCCAAAGCGCCTTTACGCTGCAATCCCGCCCCGGGGTCACCGGGACGGAAGGGTTGGGGTTGGGGGCTTTTCTTAGATTTTTCCGACGAGGTCGAGTGAGGGCGCCAGAGTGGCGTCGCCTTCCTTCCACTTGGCCGGGCAGACTTCGCCCGGGTGGGCGGCGACGTACTGCGCGGCCTTGATCTTGCGCAGCAGTTCGGCGGCATCGCGGCCGACACCGCCGGCGTTGACCTCGATGATCTGGATCTTGCCTGCCGGGTCCATGACGAAGGTACCGCGCTCGGCCAGGCCGGCTGCCTCGATCATCACGCCGAAGTTGCGGGTGATGGCGCCGGTGGGGTCGCCGATCATCGGGTACTTGATCTTGCCGATGGTCTCGGAGGAGTCATGCCAGGCCTTGTGGGTGAAGTGGGTATCGGTGGACACACCGTAGACCTCGACGCCGAGCTTCTGGAACTCGGGGTAAAGATCGGCCATGTCGCCGAGCTCGGTCGGGCAGACAAAGGTGAAGTCGGCGGGGTAGAAGAACATCACCGACCACTTGCCCTTGAGCGAGGCTTCGGTGACTTCGACGAACTTGCCGTTGTGGTAGGCGGTGGCCTTGAAGGGCTGGACTTCGGTGTTGATGAGGGTGGTGTTCATGGTTTTGCTCCTGAGTGGTTTGAAAGGATCGGCTTGAAATTTTGTTGCGACGCAGCGAATGATGAAGGCTGACGATTAATGAATCCAATTGAATGTCGCTAATCGATAGATAGAGTTGAGCTATCGCTTATGTGTATATTTATCGTTTTAGCTATTCACAGGCCGTGGTCGGAGCTGCCGGGGGGGGTACGCCGGCATGCCGGGGTGGGGGACCCGAAGTCCGGTGGTTTGCTTCTGGACACCGGCCTACGCCGGTGTG
>DDWF01000310.1:0-17535 GCA_002345845.1 Betaproteobacteria bacterium UBA2293
TGCAGAAGAGGTGCGCATTATATAGAGACAAGACAAGGCGTCAAGGGGGTAACCAAAAATAGTATTCTCCCACCCACCCGTCGCTTTCTATATGCAGCAGTTCGCCACGAGGCCGCAAAGTAATCTGCTAGACTTTTCCGCCGCCCCCTCTCTTGAGCAGACAAGAACCGCCCCAGTGACGACCCATACCAGCCCCCATCAACGCGGACTCAAACGCGCCCTTTGGCTAATCCCCAGCCTCGCAGCACTGCTGATTGCCACCGCAATCGCGGTGACTCCCAACAGCAACAAGCCCAGCAGCAAACTGATCATTGAGCAGCTGGATCTCGAAAGCGCCAAGGCTCTGAACAACAATGAGTCAACCTATGTGCTGGAAGAACGGATTCGCGCCGGCGAGACCCTGGGCGAACTGGCAAACCGACTAGGCATCCGCGATCCGGCGGCTCTCACTTACCTGCACACGGCCCCGGAAGCACGCGCTATTGGTGAACAACTGGCACCGGGAAAAATAGTTTCAAGCGAGACGACAGCGAATGGCGAGTTGGTAAGTCTAAATTTCCCACTGAACGACCGCCAACAGGCTTTGATCATCGAGAAGCTTGATGGCCAACTTCGGGGACGAACTTCCGTGGAAGCCTTCGAAAAAATCGTCATCACCAAGGCCGGAAGAATCAATTCGTCGCTATTTGCCGCCACCGACGCCATGGATATTCCGGACGCTATCACCATGCAGATGGTCGAAATTTTCAGTGGCGACATCGACTTTCACCGCGATCTACGCAAGGGCGATCGCTTCACGATCAGCTATGAGGTGGACTACAGCCGCGGCCGCCAGGCTCAACCAGGAAAAGTCCTCGGCGCCGAATTCGTTAATGGCGACAAGGTCTATCGAGCACTGTGGTTTGCGCATGACGGCAGTAGCGGCTACTACACGGATGATGGAAATCCGCTGAAAAAACCCTTCCTGCGCTCGCCACTAGAGTTTTCTCGCGTCACATCGGGCTTCAGCCGTCGCTTCCACCCAATCCTGAAGGAATGGCGCGCCCACAACGGCGTCGATTATGGAGCCCCGAGCGGCACCAAGGTACGCGCCACAGCCGATGCGACGGTCGAGTTTGCCGGCTCTCAAAGGGGTTATGGCAACATCGTCATTCTCAAGCATGCAAGTCAACACACTACGGCCTATGCTCATTTGCGCGGATTTGCCAAGGGAATACGCAAAGGCATCCGCGTCGAACAGGGAGAAACGATTGGCTACGTCGGCAGCACCGGCTGGGCAACCGGACCGCATCTGCATTACGAATTCCGCGTCAACGGCAAGCCGACCAATCCACTTAGCAGCAAGATGGCATCAGCCACACCGCTCAATACGCGGCAACTGCAATTGTTCAGAACGGCAATTGCACCAACCAGTCAGCGGATTGATGCCTTTGCCCAGGTCGCCCCGGCTTTGGTTGACTGAGCAGGGATGACTGGGCTAACAGGGAGGCGGAGAAAAACCCGCTTCCCTGTGAGTAAACTCAGGCGGAAAAAGAGGAGCCGCAACCGCAGGTTGAGGTCGCATTCGGATTACGAATGACGAACTGCGAGCCCTCCAGACCTTCCGAATAGTCGATTTCCGCGCCCACAAGATACTGATAGCTCATCGGATCGATGAGCAGAGTCACACCAGCCTTTTCCAGGGTAGTGTCGTCATCATTGACCTCTTCATCAAAGGTGAACCCATACTGGAAGCCGGAACAACCGCCGCCGGTGACAAAAACGCGCAACTTGAGTCCCGGATTGCCCTCTTCCTCAATCAGTTCCTTCACTTTTGCCGCGGCACTATCGGTGAAGAGAAGTGGAGAAGCGAGTTCGGTTGCTGCATTCATTTGAAAGCTCCTGAAAAAAATCGTGTCGAATTATGCGAGCCCGCAACTAGGCGGTCAATGAACTTAGTTCGAGGCAGCCAGCTTTAGTTCCACCGAGCGACCATCCGCATGCAGCATTCGCCCTTCAACAACCGCCCCCTGATGCATTTCGATCATCGTGTATTCGACGTCACCGATAATTCTCGCTTTGGACTGGATTTCCAGAGACTCAACAACGCTCACCGGCCCAACCACAGTGCCATTGGTGACCAGATGCGCGACGCGAATAGCTCCTTCAACCCGAGAATGTTCGCTCAATACTAGAGTGGATGACGAAGCACCTTCTGCGGCTTCGACGCTACCCAGAACCTCGCCGTCGATCCGCAGACCACCGGAAAAGCGAATGCTGCCCTCAACCCGTGTCCCCGCACCTATCAGACTATCGATCCGCCCCTGGGGCACGCCTCCGGTCTTCTTTCCGAACATCGGTTCCTCCTAAAGTTGAGCTGATTGCCGGCCTAGCAGTGTAGCACCCTGAAATATCCGCGCCTCAACCGACTTCAACTGCGCCCCTTCCGGCAACTGAAAGCCACCTTCCCGACGCAGGAAATGCTTCAGGCTAACCTGGTAATCGGAGGCGGCCTCGGCCTTGCCCGGCAACAGCAATTGCTCAACTCGCCCGGCAAGGAGATAGTCGACAACCAACTGGAGACGTCCGGAGAATTCGGGCTTATTACGACTGGGCTGATAGGCGACCAGCAATCGATAGCGGTAACGCCCACTATCATCCTTGACCACCCTCAGCCCCTCCAGTCGTAAGACATCTTCGTCACCAACAACAGGAATCAGACGCTCGAAGAGCAGCATATCCTCCTTAAGGGCGGCGTTTTCCTGCTCAAGATCCTTGATCCGAGAAAGCAGATTGCGTTGCGCCGCCCGCTCGATACTCATCGCATTCTGACCGGTACCGGCAGTCGATCGGAGCAGACTGAGCTCCTCCTGCTGCTGCAGAAAACGAGCCCGAATCTCCTGCAATTCGCGCCCCACTTCGCCCACTTGATTTCGCTGCAAAAACATCCAGCCCAGCAGCGCGATGAGCAATACCAGCAACAGAATCGGTAAAGCAAGCCAGCGCCAGGGCAACTGGCTACGCACGACGACCTTGGGGGCCGCAATACCGAAACGATTCCGGAACCTGCGAAGCCGCAAACTAACAGCAGGCGTGGGCATATTGACTAGACCATGCGGTCATCTCTTCTTCCTTTCGCCAAACGAAAATGCGTTTCTGGCGCCGAGAAAAGTGCCACATCGACAGATTGCGTACCACCCAGCACCGACAAGGTAGGGCATGATAGCTGAAAAAACAAAAAGGTCGCCTTTGGGCGACCTTTTTTGCGAAGCGCGAAAAATCAACGCTTGGAGAACTGCTTGCGGCGACGCGCCTTGTGGAAACCAACCTTCTTGCGCTCAACCTCGCGGGCATCACGCGTCACGAAGCCTGCCTTGGACAGAGCGGGCTTGAGCGCTGCATCGTACTCAATCAGGGCGCGGGTGATGCCATGGCGAACTGCACCTGCCTGACCCGACTCACCACCGCCGGTGACGTTAACCTTGATATCGAAGCCGGACAACTGGGAAACCAACTCCAGCGGCTGGCGCACGATCATGCGACCCGTTTCACGGGAGAAGAACTGATCAATCGGCTTGCCGTTGACAACGATGGCACCCGAACCGCGCTTCATGAAAACTCGGGCAACAGCGCTCTTGCGACGACCGGTACCGTAGAAATAACTTTCAGCCATGATGACCCCTTAGATTTCCAGAGCCTTCGGCTGCTGGGCAGTGTGAGGATGCTGGTCGCCAGCGTAGCATTTCAGCTTCTTGAGCATGGCGTAGCCCAGCGGACCCTTCGGCAGCATGCCCTTGACGGCGGTTTCCAAAGCACGACCCGGGAAACGTTGCTGCATCTTCTTGAAGTTGGTTTCTTTGATACCACCTGGGTAACCAGTGTGACGATAGTACTTCTTGTCGTCAGCCTTGTTACCGGTAACAGTGACCTTATCGACGTTGGTGACGACAATGAAATCGCCGGTATCAACGTGCGGGGTGTAGATGGCCTTGTGCTTGCCACGCAGGCGGCGGGCAATTTCGGTGGCGAGGCGGCCGAGCACCTTGTCTGTGGCGTCTACCACAAACCACTCGCGCTTCACCTCATGTGGCTTGGCGGAAAACGTTTTCATGTGTGTGCCGTCCTGAAAAATATGGGCGCGGATTGGAGAAAGGCGCGGATTCTAGATGAACCACCAGCGCACTGTCAATGACTTTCTCCGCTCCCAACCCTTAGGTGGACAAAAAAAACGCGGCTCGCTGAGCCGCGTTAAATCCACACCAAAGGAGGAGGGTGGAGGAGACAAATCTGAACCGGAAACTTATCGCTATTAAGTCACCGCGGTTCGTACGCTTCACATTATGCCGAAAGACGCCCCCCTTCGCAAGAAATATTTGTGCGCCGCACAATAGTTCACAATATCGATAAATACATTTAATCTATCGATACTAACCATATGATATTGATGTTGTTTAAGTTAAGTTATTTAACACATTTTGCAATGATCAACACGAGGAATCTACAACCGAAACGCCTCGCCACCGAACGCTAATAGTGCACTGCACAAACTTGCAAGAACCAGCCCAACAACATCCTTTCCGCCGGCAATCCGCTAGAATCTGGCAACAATTAAGGAGTTGGCAATGGAATGTATCGTCAGATGGACCGGCAACGACTCAGGGATGAGCTTTATTGCCGAAACCGGCAGTGGCCACGCCGTGGTCATGGATGGAGCCCCAGAAGCAGGCGGACGCAATCTGGGTCCGCGCCCGATGGAAATGGTCCTCGCCGGGACGGGCGGATGCAGCGCTTTTGACGTGGTGATGATCCTGAAAAAGGGACGCCAGGCAGTCACCGCATGCGACGTTTCCCTGCAGGCCGAGCGCGCCGATAGCGACCCCAAGGTATTCACCAAGATTCACCTGCACTATCGTGTCAAAGGCAAGAGCCTCAAGTCAGAGGCGGTTGCCCGCGCCATCGAGCTGTCGAAGGAAAAATACTGCTCAGCTTCGATAATGATCGGCAAGACCGCCGAGATCACCTACGACTTCGAAATTGTGGAAGAAACCTGATCGCCGTTAGATACGTGAGGCAAGGCCTGTCATCAGCCTAGCCGAGGCTTTCATGGCCAGCCTCACAATTGCCGGCAACTCGGCCGCACCATGCGCCAACGCCATTTCGGCATGGCGCATTTCATCAACGCGCATTTGGTCGACGATAGCTCTGGAGCGAGCATCTTCGGCCGGTAAGGCATCCAGATGACCATCCAGATGTGCCTCCACCTGGCGTTCAGTTTCAGCGAGAAACCCCAGGTTCCACTTGTCACCGCAGGCGCCGGCCAATAGCCCGAGAGCCAACGCTCCCGAATACCACAAGGGATTGAGCAGGCTCTTCCGCCCGCCCAACTCGGCAATTCTTTGCTCCGTCCACGCCAGATGCTCGGTTTCCTCTTCGGCTGCGACACGCAACGCACGCCGGACGGTGTCATCGCGGGAAGTTAGTGCCTGTCCCTGATAAAGGGCCTGGGCACAGATCTCACCGCAGTGATTGACACGCATTAGGCCGATCACCAGGCGCCGTTGCTCGACATCCAGGTTCGTATCCGGCAGGTCCGCCCCTGGCACCGGCCGCACGCTGCGCGCTGGCGCGCAAATGGCACGTAATGCACGATCCAGTTCGACAATAGCCTGATCCATCGACATGCCAACCGACCTCACGGATTTGCCTGCAGGGTGGCGGGCCTTTTGAAGGCATTTTGCAACTGACCAACATTGCCGACAATGACGCCGCCCGGGCAGAAATAATCGAGAAACAGCACCGCACGATGGCGATTGACCGCTGCTTCGCGCACTGCTGACCAGCTATCGCTGCGCGCCTTGGACCAGCTTCCGTCGGCGCGCCCGGATGCGTAAATGCGCCATTCCCGGGTTTCGCAGCGCATGCCTTCAAAACTGACATTGCGCGCCCCACCGTGCGTCAGCACGACGAGAACATAGCGCACGACCCCATCAGCACCGATGCTCAGCGTCGACGTATCGACAAAGAAGCGGTTTTCCGCAACCGCGCTGACATAAAACTCGCGCAATGCGCCTTCCACCGGCGCTGCCGGGAATGCCACTTCAGCCTCGCGCCACGCCTGACGGGTGTAGTCCTCCTCGACATCGGCAATAACTCCGTTACTCAAGAGGAGCGCCAAGGCCACCACCAGACTTCGCCGAAAATCGAACACGAATCTAATCTCCCTCGCCCTTATCCACCAGTTCCGTGACTACGCTCCCTCGCCGAGGCCGGCTCCGCCGGTCGCTATCAAGAAAGCGGTTCAATTCGCTCAACGCCTGTTCGTAGACGCCACGCTTGAACTCAATGACTGAATCCAGTGGCACCCAGTAATCATTCCAGCGCCAGGCATCAAACTCCGGCTTGCTGGTCGCCCGCAGGCTGACATCGTTATCGCGCCCAACGAGGCGCAAGAGGAACCAGATTTGTTTCTGGCCCTTGTAGGAACCGCGCCATTCGCGCTTGATCCAGTGTGTCGGCACTTCATAACGCAGCCAGCCTTTGGTTCGCCCGAGTATACGCACGTGCTCCGGGAGGAGCCCGACCTCTTCATACAGTTCACGATACATGGCCTCTTCCGGCGACTCGCCGCGCTTGATGCCACCTTGTGGAAACTGCCAGGAATGCTCCCGTATGCGCTTACCCCAGAAAACCTCGTTTTTGGCGTTACAAAGAATGATGCCGACGTTCGGGCGATAGCCTTCACGATCGAGCATGAGAATCCTGCAAAATTAATAGTTGCCTCGATTCTTTCACAAAGGCTGCCTGGGTGCAAAGCTCGCCCTGCGTGTAAAATGCCCTTTTGCCAACGAATTCAAGAGCATTCCATGCGCACTTCGCAGTTCTTTTTCACCACTCTCAAGGAAGCCCCGGCGGACGCTGAAGTCATCAGCCAGAAAATGATGCTGCGGGCAGGCTACATCAAGCGTGCCGCTGCCGGCATCTACACCTGGATGCCGCTCGGACTGCGCGTGCTGCGCAAGGTTGAGAACATCGTCCGCGAGGAAATGGACCGCGCCGGCGCCCTGGAGTTGCTGATGCCGGCGGTGCAACCCGCAGAACTGTGGCAGGAATCCGGCCGCTGGGAACAGTACGGTCCGGAGTTGCTGCGTTTCAAGGATCGCCATCAACGCGAATTCGTCATCGGCCCGACGCACGAGGAAGTGATCACCGATGCCGTCCGCCGCGACGTCAAGAGTTACCGCCAGCTGCCGATCCATCTCTATCAGATCCAGACCAAGTTCCGCGATGAGATCCGTCCCCGTTTTGGCGTCATGCGCGGCCGCGAATTCCTGATGAAGGACGGCTACTCCTTCCATACTTCTTTTGAAGACCTGCAGCGCGAATACGGCAACATGTATGCGACCTACTGCCGTATCTTCACCCGCCTCGGCCTGAAGTTCCGTGCCGTGGCTGCAGATACCGGCTCGATCGGCGGTACCGGTTCGCACGAATTTCATGTCCTGGCCGACTCCGGCGAGGACGACATCGCCTATTGCCCGACCTCCGACTACGCCGCCAATATCGAGCTGGCGGAAGCCGTTGCCCCAGCTACGCCGCGGGCGGCAGCAGGCAGTGCGATGGAAAAGGTTGCCACTCCGGGCAAGATGGCTTGCGCTGATGTTGCCGAATTTCTTGGCGTCGGACTGGAACGAATCGTCAAGGCGATCGCTGTGGTCGGCGAGAAGGAAGATGGCAGCAAGACCTTCGCCCTCCTGCTCCTACGCGGCGACCACGAACTGAATGAAATCAAGGCCAGCAAGATTCCCGCGCTTTCCCCGTTCCGTTTCGCCACTGAAGCCGAGGTTGAAGACAACCTTGGCTGCAAACCAGGTTACATCGGCCCGGTGGCGCTCCAGGGCAAGGACATCATGGTTTTTGCCGATCGCAGCGTCGCCACCATGAGCGACTTCATCTGCGGCGCCAACGACGCCGGCTTCCACCTGTGCGGCGTCAACTTCGGCCGCGACCTGCCGGAACCGGAAGTCGCCGACCTGCGCAATGTCGTCGCCGGCGATCCGTCGCCGGATGGCAAGGGCTCACTGGAAATCCTGCGTGGCATCGAAGTCGGCCACATCTTCCAGTTGCGCCAGAAGTACGCAGCCGCCCTCAACTGCGCCTACCTGGACGAAAACGGCAAGAGCCAGATCATGGAGATGGGCTGCTACGGCATCGGCGTCTCGCGCATCGTCGGCGCCGCCATCGAGCAGGGCAACGACGAACGCGGCATCGTTCTGCCGGCCGCCATCGCCCCCTTCGCCGTCTGTATCGTGCCCATGGGCTACCACAAGAGCGAGGCGGTCAAGGCTGAAGCCGACCGTCTGTACGGCAACCTCAAGGCAGCCGGCGTCGACGTCGTCCTCGATGACCGCAACGAACGCCCCGGCGTCATGTTTGCCGACATGGAACTGATCGGCATCCCGCATCGCGTGGTCATCGGCGAACGCGGCCTGAAGGATGGACTGGTCGAATACAAGGGACGCCAGGAGACCGAGGCGACGATGATCGCCAGTGGCGAAATCCAGTCCTTCCTGCAAGGGAAGCTGTGCGCCGGCTGATTGCGGCGCTGTTGATGTGTGGAGCGTCGGCGGCCTACGCCGGCGCTCAGAAGTATGAGCCGATGTCGGCCAGCGTCCGTGCCGCCTTGCACAAGGCGGTATCCGACTCGCGACCGGCGGTCAGCTCATTCAGGACGCCCATGGAGGCTGCCGACTGGCTGGGCGAAATGTCCAAACGCCTGGAAAAGCGCATCCCGAACCGCGACTACCGCATCGACCTGCTGCGCAGCGTGCATTACGAAGCGACGCGGGCCGGCCTCGACCCACAGCTGGTGCTCGGCCTGATCCAGGTTGAATCGGCTTTTCGCAAGTACGCCGTGTCGTCAGTTGGCGCCCGCGGCTACATGCAGGTGATGCCTTTCTGGATCAAGGTCATCGGCCGGCCTGAGGACTCACTGTTCGACCTGCGCACCAACCTGCGCTACGGCTGCACCATCCTCCGCCACTATCTGGACATCGAAAAAGGCGACCTGTACCGCGCCCTAGGCCGCTACAACGGCAGCCTGGGCAAACCCGAGTACCCGAACCTGGTGCGCGCTGCCTGGCAAAACCACTGGGACTACGACAAGCCCGCCCGCCTCGCCCAGAGCGAACGCTAGCGCTTCGCGGGCGTGATGCTCAACGGTCAGCGGCCCATCCCGCCCATGCCGGGCAGCATGCCCTTCATCCCACGCATCAGCTTGCCGATGCCACCCTTTGAGAACTGCTTCATCATCTTCTGCGTCTGCTCGAACTGGTTGAGCAGACGATTCACGTCCTGTACCTGAACCCCTGCTCCGGCAGCGATACGCCGTTTGCGGCTGGCCTTGATCAGTTCCGGCTTGGCCCGCTCGGCCGGCGTCATCGAGTTGATGATGCCCTCGACCCTGCCGATCATCTTGTTCTCGGCGCCGGCCGGCAACTGACCGGCGGCCTGGGCAATCTGCGCCGGCATCTTGTCCATCATCGCCGACAGACCGCCCATATTGCGCATTTGTGCCATCTGTTCCTTGAAGTCACTGAGATCGAAGCCCTTGCCCGCCTTCAGTTTCTTGGCAAAGGCGACAGCCTTTTCCTCGTCCAGTCCCTTTTTGGCCTCTTCGATCAGCGACAGCACGTCGCCCATGCCGAGGATGCGTGAAGCCATCCGCTCCGGGTGGAAAGCCTCGAGACCGGATAGCTTCTCGCCGACGCCAGCAAATTTGATCGGCTTGCCGGTCACGTGCCGCACCGAGAGCGCGGCACCACCGCGTGAATCACCATCCAGCTTGGTCAACACGACACCAGTCAGCGGCAGAGCCTCGCTGAAGGCACGTGCCGTGTTCACCGCATCCTGGCCGAGCATGGCATCAACCACGAACAGGGTCTCGATCGGATTGACAGCAGCGTGCAGACGCTTGATTTCAGCCATCATCTCCTCGTCGATGGCCAGACGGCCGGCGGTATCGACGAGCAGCACGTCATGGTAGTGGCGCTTGGCCCAATCGACCGCGGCCAGCGCAATGCTCTCCGGCTTTTCACCGACCGTGGACGGGAAGAAATCGACGCCGGCCTGGCCGGCCACTGATTTCAACTGCTCAATGGCCGCCGGACGGTAGACGTCACAGGAAACGACCAGCACCTTCTTCTTGTGGTTTTCCTTGAGGAACTTGCCCAGCTTGCCGACCGTCGTCGTCTTGCCGGCACCCTGCAGGCCGGCCATCAGCACGATCGCTGGCGGCTGGGTGTTGAAACTGATGCCTTCGTGGGCGGCGCCCATGATCCTGGTCAACTCGCCATGGACGACGCCGATTAAGGCCTGGCCCGGGCTAAGCGAACCGATTACCGCCTCGCCGACCGCCTTTTCCTTGACCGCCGCGATGAAATCCTTGACCACCGGCAACGCGACGTCGGCCTCGAGCAAAGCCATGCGCACCTCGCGCAGGGCATCGGTGATATTGGCCTCAGTCAGGCGGGCTTCGCCCTTCAGCGTCTTCATGACGCGGGCAAGGCGGGTGGTCAGGTTGTCGAGCATGGCAGATGGGCTTCTAGTAGAATTCGCGGATGTCCGACATTGTAATTCAGCTTCTGCCGCACATTCTCGCCGCCCTGATATATGGCCTCCTGGGCCTGCATTTCTGGAACACCCGCTGGCGAGAAAGCGAGCATCAATGTGTTGCCTGCCCGATGCTACCCTGGGAACGCGCAGCCATTGCCGCTGCCTTGCTGATCCACGCCTGGGGTTTGTATGACGGCCTGTTCGCCGAGATCGGCATGCGCTTCTCCTTCAGCTTTGCCTTGTCCCTGATGATGTGGCTGGCCGTCCTGATCTATTGGCTGGAGAGCTTCATGGCGCGCATGGAAGGGCTGCAACCAATGGTCCTCCCGCTCGCTGCGGCGTGCACGCTGCTGCCGGTGCTCTTCCCCTATGTTCATTTGGTCGCCCATGCCGGCGCCACCGGCTTCAAGCTGCATTTCCTGGCGGCCATGCTGGCCTACAGCCTGCTGACGCTTTCCGCCCTGCACGCCATATTCATGGGCTTTACCGAAAATGCACTGCACAAACGCTCACTCAAGCGCAGCCTGACCAGCCTGCCGCCACTGATGGCCATGGAGTCACTGCTCTTCCGTATGCTGACCATCGGCTTCATCCTGCTCACCCTCACCGTCGGCAGCGGCGTCCTCTTCTCCGAAGAACTTTTCGGCAAACCGCTCAGCATCGACCATAAGACACTCTTCGCTTTTGCTTCCTGGGGTATTTTCGCCACCCTGCTGGTCGGCCGCCATGCCTGGGGCTGGCGTGGGAAGCGCGCCCTGCGCTGGACCCTGGCCGGCTTTACGCTACTCATCCTGGCCTATGTCGGCAGCCGCTTTGTCGGCGAAGTGATTCTCCGGCATCTCTGATCCCTGAATGGCACCCGCTTACAACGGTGCCGTCAGCACTCCGAGGACAGCCCCTTCAATATCTCAACGACATCACGTGATGTCTGCTAAACGTCAAGGTTTTGCTTACTCGCGATCGCATGCTGCAAAGACGGCCAGGATTCAGGCGAGACAGGGCAGCCAACCTTTACAAACCCGCGCCTGCGTAGCATCATCGGGCGATCTATTAGGCATTTGACTATATTCCATGGCGGCAACCCCCCAATCCCCACCGCTCAGCGGTCTGGCGCGCGCCTTGGTGCAGGCAGGGCAACTCAAGGAGGCGGAAGCCGAGCAACTGCTGTCGCAAGCCACCAATGCCAGAACCACGCTGATCGAGCAGATCATCATCAGCCAGAAGGCGACGGCAATTGAAATTGCCCGCTTCGTATCCGAAACGTTTGGCTATCCCCTGCTTGACCTTGCGTCATTTGATGACAGCCACATCCCGGAAAACGCGATCGATCGCAAATTGATTGCAACCCACAAGGTGATTCCGCTCAACAAGCGCGGCAATCGCCTCTCGGTTGCCATCGCCGACCCAACCAATCTTCGTGCCCTCGATGAAATCCGCTTCCAGACCGGCCTCGCGGTAGACCCCATTGTCGTCGAGCAACCCAAGCTGGCTCCACTGGTTGCCAAGTACGCAGAATCGGCAAGCGATACGCTGAAGAATCTGGCCGGCGAGGACATCAACCTTGATTTTCTCGACGAGGAATCGGCAGCAAAAGCCGACGAAGCCAACGGGCAGGATGTCGATGACGCACCGGTCGTCAAGTTCATCCAGAAGATGCTGCTCGATGCCATCAACGATGGCGCCTCCGATATTCACTTCGAACCTTACGAAAAGTTCTACCGCATTCGTTTCCGGGTCGACGGCATCCTGCGCGAGATCGCCACACCGCCGCTGGCCATCAAGGAAAAACTGGCCTCGCGGATCAAGGTCATTTCCCGCCTCAACATCGCCGAAAAACGGGTGCCTCAGGATGGACGGATGCGCCTGGTGCTATCCAAGAGCCGCGCCATCGATTTCCGGGTCAGCACCCTGCCGACCTTGCAGGGCGAGAAGATCGTCCTGCGCATCCTGGACCCGACCTCGGCCACACTGGGCATCGAAGCCCTAGGCTACGAGCCAGAGCAAAAAGCCTCCCTGCTCGACGCCATCAATCGCCCCTACGGCATGGTGCTGGTCACCGGGCCAACCGGCTCCGGCAAGACAGTTTCGCTGTACACCTGCCTGAATTTATTGAACAAGGACGGCGTCAACATCTCGACAGCAGAGGATCCAGCGGAAATCAACCTGCCCGGCGTCAACCAGGTCAATGTGGACGATCGCGCCGGACTGACCTTCCCGGTCGCCCTCAAGGCTTTCCTGCGCCAGGATCCGGACATCATCATGGTTGGCGAAATCCGCGACCTGGAGACTGCCGAAATCGCCATCAAGGCGGCCCAGACCGGCCACATGGTACTGTCGACACTGCATACCAACGACGCCCCGCAAACACTCACCCGCCTGATGAACATGGGCGTGCCAACTTTCAACATCGCCTCAAGCATCCAGTTGATCACCGCCCAGCGCCTGGCGCGCCGTCTGTGCAATTGCAAGAAGCCGATGACCGTACCAACCCAGGCCCTGCTTGATGCCGGCTACAAGGACGAAGATCTCGACGGCTCGTGGACCCTGTACGGTCCGGGCGGCTGCGATCGCTGCAAGGGCAGCGGCTTCAAGGGCCGCGTCGGCATCTATCAGGTCATGCCCATTTCCGAAGCCATGCAGCGCCTGATCATGAGTGGTGCCACCTCGCTCGACCTGGCCCAGCAGGCCAAGCTGGAAGGCGTCAAGGATTTGCGCGAATCCGGGTTGCTCAAAGTAAAACAAGGCGTGACATCGCTCGATGAAGTGCTGAGCACGACCAACATCTAAGGGGAAGATTTATGGCCACCGCCGCAAAACCGAGAGCCGCCACCGTCAAGGAAGCCTCCTTCCTCTGGGAAGGGCGTAACAAGGACGGCAAGACCGTGCGCGGTGAAATGCGCGCAGCCAGTGAATCGGTCGTACTGACCACTCTGCGCCGACAGGGCATCACCAATGCCAAGGCCAAGAAATTGCGTTTCAAGGGCGGCGGCAGGATCACCGACAAGGACATCGCCTTGTTCACCCGCCAACTGGCGACCATGATGAAATCCGGCGTTCCTCTGCTGCAGGCCTTCGACATCGTCGGCCGCGGCCACTCCAACGCTGCCGTCGGCAAACTGCTGCTCGACATCAAGGCCGACGTCGAAACCGGCAGCTCACTGTCCCAGGCCTTCCGCAAGTTCCCGCTGCACTTCGACGCCCTCTATTGCAACCTGGTCTCCGCCGGCGAACAGGCCGGCATCCTCGACACCCTGCTTGACCGACTGGCTACCTACAAAGAAAAGATCATTGCCATCAAAAGCAAGATCAAGGCGGCCCTTTTCTACCCGATTGCGGTGCTCGTCGTTGCCTTCATCATCACGGCAGTGATCATGATCTTCGTGATTCCGGCCTTCAAGGACGTGTTCTCCAACTTCGGCGCCGACCTACCGGCACCGACGCTCGTCGTCATCGCTATATCTGATTTCTTCGTCGCCTACTGGTGGGCCATCTTTGGCATCATCGGCGGCGGTCTCTACGCCTTCTTCGAGGCCTGGAAGCGCTCGGAAAAGGTGCAGATGACCATGGACCGTCTGTTGCTGCGCCTGCCCATCTTCGGTGACATCGTGCGCAAGTCGGTGATCGCCCGCTGGACGCGCACGCTGGCAACCATGTTCGCCGCCGGCGTACCGCTCGTCGAATCATTGGACTCGGTCGGCGGTGCCGCTGGTAACCATGTATACAAGGTGGCTACCAAGCAGATTCAGAGCGAGGTATCGACTGGTACCAGCCTGACCATCTCCATGCAGAACGTGAACCTTTTCCCCAACATGGTCACCCAGATGGTTGCTATCGGCGAGGAATCCGGCGCTCTCGACTCCATGTTGTCCAAAGTGGCGGATTTCTTCGAACAGGAAGTTGATGATGCGGTGGACGCCATGTCCAGCCTGATGGAACCGGTCATCATGGTGGTTCTCGGCACACTGATCGGCGGCATGATTGTCGCCATGTACCTGCCCATCTTCAAGCTCGGTTCAGTCGTCTGATGCTCACCGAATCGCTGGCCGGCCTGGCGGCCGTCGCCGGGCTGTTGGGCCTGTGCGTCGGCAGCTTTCTCAATGTGGTAATCCATCGCCTACCGAAAATGATGGAACAGGAATGGCAGGCACAGTGCGCCGAGTTGCGGGACGAAACGCCGCCCGACCAGCCGCCACTGTCACTGGCCCGGCCGCGCTCGCGCTGCCCCCATTGCGGGCACGGCATCACCGCCATGGAAAACATTCCTCTGATCAGTTACCTGCTGATTCTCAGAGGCAAATGCTCAAGCTGCGGCCAGCGAATATCGATCCGTTATCCGCTTGTCGAACTGCTCACCGGCCTGCTCTCAGCCTATACCGTCTGGCATTTCGGCCCAACCGTTCAGGCCGCCGGTGCCCTGCTCCTGATCTGGGCCCTGATTGCCCTCGCCGTCATCGACCTGGATACGCAGTTACTACCGGACTCCATCACTCTGCCCCTGCTCTGGCTGGGCCTGGCACTCAATCTTGGCGGCAGCTTTACTGATTTGCCGTCGGCTGTGACCGGAGCCATGGCAGGGTACCTCGCCCTATGGTCGGTTTATTGGCTGTTCAAGCTGGCCACCGGCAAAGAGGGCATGGGCTACGGCGACTTCAAGCTGCTGGCGGCGCTAGGGGCATGGCTTGGCTGGCAGATGCTGCCGGCGATCATACTGCTCTCGTCTGTTGTCGGCGCCATCATCGGTATTGCCCTGATCGTTGCCGCCCGTCATGGACGCAATGTACCCATTCCCTTCGGCCCCTACCTCGCCGCCGCCGGAGCCATCGCGCTCTTCTGGGGCGACGCACTGACCCAGCGCTATCTTGGCCTGCTCGCTTGAAACCCTGAATATCGCCCCGATATAAGCGCTTCCCGGATTCGGATACAATTCAAGGTTTTGGAGGACTCCCATGCCGATTTACGAATATCGCTGCGACTCCTGCGGTTTTCAGAAGGAACACCTGCAGAAAATGAGCGACGCTCCGCTCACCGCCTGCCCTGGATGCGGACAGGAAAGCTATGCCAAACTGCTTTCTGCCGCCGGTTTCCAGTTAAAGGGTAGCGGCTGGTACGCCACCGACTTCAAGGGCGGCAGCAAGCCGGCAACCCCGCCCCCGTGCCAGACCGGGGAAGGAAGCTGCTCATCGTGCGTGGCCAGCTGATCAAGCGCTACTTCATTACGGGACTCCTGATCTGGGTCCCGTTGGTCATCACCGCCTGGGTGCTGTCGACGATCGTCAACACGCTCGACCAGTCGCTACACCTGTTGCCGGAAGTTCTGCATCCGCGGAACCTGTTCGGCTTCTCGATTCCCGGCGTCGGCGCCTTGCTGACGCTGGCCATGATCCTGCTGACCGGCCTGCTGGCCGCCAATTTCATTGGCCAGAAGTTGGTCGGCTGGTGGGATAAGCTGCTGTCGCGTATCCCGGTTGTCAATTCGGTTTACAAGGCGGTCAAACAGGTATCCGACACCCTGTTCGCCCCCAACGGTAACGCCTTTCGCAAGGCGCTGCTGGTCCAGTATCCACGCGAAGGCGCCTGGACCATTGCCTTCCTGACGGGGGCGCCCGGCGGCGACATCCGCAACCATCTCCACGGCGATTTCGTTAGCGTTTACGTGCCGACGACGCCCAACCCCACCTCCGGCTTCTTCCTGATGATGCCGAAGGCGGATGTCGTCGAACTCGACATGACGGTCGACGAAGCTCTCAAATACATCATTTCGATGGGTGTCGTGGCTCCTCAGCCGCGTGCCCGCGTCGTTACCCACATCTAAGCAACCCCCTGGAAAGTTTCATGCGTACCCATTATTGCGGACAACTCAATGCCGCCCTCGACGGGCAAATCGTCACCCTGTGCGGCTGGGCCCACCGTCGTCGCGACCACGGCGGCGTCATCTTCATCGATCTGCGTGACCGCGAAGGTCTGGCCCAGGTAGTTTGCGACCCGGATCGTGCTGATTCTTTCAAGATTGCCGAATCCGTCCGCAACGAGTTCTGCCTGAAGATCACCGGCAAGGTCCGCCCGCGCCCGGCCGGGACGACCAACGCCAACCTGGCTTCCGGCGAGATCGAGATTCTCTGCCATGAGATCGAAGTCCTGAACCCCTCGGTCACCCCACCCTTCCAGCTCGACGACGAGAACCTCACCGAAAACGTCCGCCTGACCCATCGTGTCATCGACCTGCGCCGGCCGCAGATGCAGAACAACCTGATGCTGCGCTACAAGACGGCGCGCGCCTTCCGTCGCTTCCTCGACGACAATGGTTTTGTCGATATCGAGACGCCGATGCTGACCAAGTCCACGCCGGAAGGCGCCCGCGACTACCTCGTGCCGTCGCGCGTCCATCCCGGCCAGTTCTTTGCCCTGCCGCAATCCCCGCAGCTGTTCAAGCAGCTGCTGATGGTCGCCGGCTTCGACCGCTACTATCAGATCACCAAGTGCTTCCGCGACGAAGACCTGCGTGCCGACCGCCAGCCGGANNGGTCGATATCGAGACCTCGTTCATGAGCGAGGCCGAGATCACCGCGCTGATGGAAAAGCTGATCCGCACCGTGTTCAAGGAAGCGATCGACGTCGACCTGCCGGAATTCCCGCGCATGACCTACGCCGAAGCCATGCACCGCTTCGGCTCGGACAAGCCGGACCTGCGCGTCACCCTCGAGCTGACCGAAGTCACCGACGCCTTCAAGGATGTCGCCTTCAAGGTCTTTGCTGGTGTCGCCAACAGCGAAGGCGGCCGCATCGCCGCCATGCGCATCCCCGGCGGCGCCACGCTGACCCGCGGCGAGATCGACGCCTACACCCAGTTCGTCGGCATCTATGGCGCCAAGGGCCTGGCCTACATCAAGATCAATGACGTCACGCAAATCAACGAAACCGGACTGCAGTCGCCGATCGTCAAGAACC
>DDWF01000310.1:17560-17738 GCA_002345845.1 Betaproteobacteria bacterium UBA2293
TGATCTTCTTCGGCGCCGACAAGGCCAAGATCGTCAACGACGCCCTCGGCGCGCTGCGCATCAAGATCGGCCACGAGAAGGGCTTCGTCACCGGCGCCAAGTGGGCACCGCTGTGGGTCATCGACTTCCCAATGTTCGAATACGACGACGAAAACAAGCGCTGGACCGCCTGCCACCA
>DDWF01000298.1 GCA_002345845.1 Betaproteobacteria bacterium UBA2293
TCAGCGAGACGATGCTGACCATGTACACGAAGCCGAAGGCGAGCACCGCGAAAAGCACTGACTGTGGCGCCGTCTGGCCGCCGAGGCGGACGTTGTAGACGACCGCCGGGTGCATGGCGCGGACCAGTTCGCGATAGACCTGTTTATAAAGCAGCAACGCCCGCATCATCTTGATGCCGCCACCGGTGGACCCGGCGCTGGTGACGAAACTGCACAGAAAGAGCATCCACAATCCGGCGAACATTGGCCACAGGCCGTAATCGGTGGTTGAGTAGCCCGTCGTCGTCGCTACCGAAATGACGTTGAAGACGGTGTAGCGCAGCGCTGTGGACACGTCCTCGTAAACGCCGTCCTTCCAGATGTAGTTGGCCAGCAGGATGACGCTGACGGCGAGCACGGCGATGAACCAGCCAGCCTCCGGATCGCGGGCGTAGGCCCAGGGCGAGCGGCCGCTGATGGCGACGAAGTGGGTGGCGTAGTTGATGCCGGAAAAGACCATGAAGGCGATGCAGATCCATTCGATGGCCACCGAATTGAAAAAACCGAGGCTGGCATCATGCGTCGAGAAGCCCCCCAGCGATACGGTCGTGAACGCATGGCAGACGGCATCGAACCAGCCCATGCCGGCCCAGCGGTAAGCGACGATGCAGGCGATGGTGATGGCGAAATAGATGAACCACAGCCCCTTGGCGGTCTCGGCGACGCGCGGCGTCATCTTCGAATCTTTCATCGGCCCCGGTATTTCCGCCTGCAGCATCTGCCGGCCACCGATGCCGAGCAGCGGCAGGATGGCGACAGCGAGCACGATCAGGCCCATGCCGCCCAGCCACTGCATCAGGTGGCGCCACAGGTTGATCGACATCGGCAGCTGGTCGAGGCCGGGAATGATCGTCGCGCCGGTCGCCGTCAGGCCGGAGACGGCCTCGAAATAGGCGTCCGTATGCGTCATCTCCAGATGCAGCATGAAGGGCAGCGCGGCAAAGGCCGGCAGCACCGTCCACACCAGCACCACCAGCAGAAAGCCGTCGCGGACGTTGAGATCGCGCTTGCAGTTGCGGTAGCGGTACCAGAGGAAGGTGCCGCAGAGCACGGTGAGCAGGAAGACCTCGTCGAACACCCGCTGCGCGCCATCGTTGACCAGATGGGCGAGCGCCAGCGGGGCGAGCAGGGTCAGCCCGAAGAGCATCAGGATCAGGCCGAGCGCACGATGGACGGGAGCGAAACGAGTCACCAGGCAGCTCCTAGAGGAAGTGGAAGCCGACCTGGAACAACTGTTCCACCTTCTTCACCAGCTTCTTGCGCGTGCAGAAGATGATCACGTGGTCGTCCGCTTCGATGACCGTGTCGTGGTGCGCGATCACCACCTCGCCGTAGCGGGTGATCGAAGTCCAGTCGTCGGTCTGGCCGACGACGATGGCCTCGTCGAAGTTGCGCACCAGGGCGGCAACGGTGACGCCTTGCGGCCAGTCGATTTCGTCGATGCGCCGGCCGACGATCTTCGAGGTATTGCGGTCGCCGTGGGCAACCACCTCCAGCGCCTCGGCGGCGCCGCGCCGCAGCGAGTGTACTTCGGCCACGTCGCCGTGACGAACGTAGGCGAGCAGCGTGCCGATGGAGACCTGGGCCGGTGAAATGCCGATGTCGATCGGCCCGCCCTCGATCATCTCGGCGTAGGCACGGCGATTGATCAGGGCGACGACGCGCTTGCAGCCGAGGCGCTTGGCCAGGCTGCCGGCCATGATGTTGTCTTCGTCGTCGTTGGTGACGGCGAGGAAGAGATCCATCTCGCCGATATTCTCCTGTTCCAGCAACTCCTCGTCGGTGGCGTCGCCGTAGAGGACGAGAGTGTCGTTCAGTTCGTTGGCCAGCAGCTCGGCGCGCTCCTTGCGCCCTTCGATCAGCTTGATCTCGTAGTGCGCCTCAAGCGCCTTGGCCAGGCGCATGCCGATGTTGCCGCCACCAGCGATCATGATGCGCTCGACCCGGCTGGCCATGCGCCGCAGCTGGTGCAGCACCGGCCGGATGTTTTCGGCGGCGGCCAGCAGGAAAACCTCATCACCAGCCTCGACGATGGTATCGCCCTCGGGAAAGACCGGTTGGTCGCGACGGAAGATGGCGGCGATGCGGGCGTCGGTCTCGAGTGGCAGCAGATCGCGCAGGGCACGGATCGGCTTGTCGACCATGGCCCCGCCCTCGTAGGCGCGCACCGCCACCAGGCTGACCCGACCGCGGGCAAAACTGAGCACCTGCAGGGCCTCGGGAAACTCGATCAGGCGACGGATGTAGTCGGTGATCACCTGTTCCGGACAGAGGGCGAAGTCGACGGCGAAATTATCGGCAGCCAGCAGCGTGTCATCCTGCAGGAAGTCCTGCGAGCGCAGGCGGGCGATGCGTGTCGGCACATTGAAGATGCTCTGCGCCAGCTTGCAGGCGACCAGATTGGCCTGATCGCTCTGGGTCACGGCGATGATCATGTCGGCGTCCTCGGCCCCGGCCCGGCGCAACACCGACGGCGTTGCCGCGTTGCCGACGACAGTGCGCAGGTCAAGACGATCCTGCAGCTGATTCAGGCGCGGGCCGTCGAAATCGACGATGGTGATGTCGTTTTCCTCGGACACCAGCCCTTCGGCAACGCTGGCGCCGACCTGGCCGGCGCCGAGAATGATGACTTTCATGAATGGCCCCCCGCCCTACTCCTCGTTGCGTTTGCCGAGCCGAACATCAAGCTGCTTCAGCTTGCGGTACAGATGGGTACGTTCGAGACCGGAGCGCTCTGCCAGCTTGGTCATGTTGCCGCCTTCACAGCGCAGGTGATGTTCGAAATAGAGCTTCTCGAACGCATCGCGCGCCTCGCGCAGCGGTTGGTCGAAGAGCGGCAGCAGCGAGAGCAGTTCGCGGTCGGCCGACGTCTCATCCGCCGGCATCACCCGACCAACGTCCTCTGCCGATATTTCCTCTTCCAGCGCCGTCAGCGCCAGATTGCGCACGAGCACATAGAGATCCGTCCAGCTGGCCTCCGGCCGCTGCTTCCAGGGCAGTGTGCGCAGGGCATTGAGGGCGCCGGTGGCAAAACGGCGCGGCTGAACTTCGCCACGCTCGACGAGGTTGGTCAGCAACAGGCTGGCGATTTCCGGCAATTCGTCGGCGTGACCGACGAGCGAGGGCATGGCCACCCAGACCTCGCCGAGGCGGGCCAGCAGCTTGCTGTCCCAGCCGGCCTCAGCGAGCACGGACAAGGAGGTTACCGTGGCCGCCACCACCTGCAGGTTGAGACGATCGAGATGAGTGACGGCAAAAGCCAGATTCAGCTGCTGCATCTTGCCAAGCACCGCCAGGTCGGGAACGAAGAGCACGCCGCCGGCGATCTTCTCGAGCATTTCCTGAGTCAGCGCGCTGCTCACGGCAGAAAGGTCGAGCCACGGGGCCCGCGGCGGCTGCAGGGTGCGGGCGCAGATTTCCGCCATGCCGCCGGTCGCCCCCTTGAGCAGCAGCACCGGCGCCTTGGCGGCGGCCTGCTCAAGGCGGCGCTTGAATTCCTTGATGAAGGCCGAGCGGGCAAAGGCATCGAGGGTCAGCGGCGGGCGCGGCGGCGGCGTGTCGTGCTTGAGCGCCTTCTGTACCGAGGCCAGCAGCTTCTGCAGGGCGATCGGCTTCTCGAGGAAGTCGAAGGCGCCGATGCGCGTCGCTTCCACCGCCGTATCGATGGTGCCGTGACCGGACATCATCACCACCGGCATGTTCAGGTGACCGGCGGCATGCCATTCCTTGAGCAGCGAGATGCCATCGGTATCCGGCATCCAGATGTCGAGCAACACCAGATCCGGGCGCAATTCGTTGCGCAGGCGGCGGGCCGCGCCTGCATTCTCGGCCAGACGCACGTCGTAGCCCTCGTCGATCAGGATTTCCGAGAGCAGTTCCCGGATGCCGACTTCGTCATCAACGACCAATATGATGGCCATGCTTGCCTTCCTCCTCCTTCACCAGGGGCAGGCGAATGTCGATTCGCGCGCCGCCCGTTGGTGAGTTGCTGATTTCGATGGTACCGAGGTGTTCCTCGACGATCTTCTTGACGATCGGCAGGCCGAGACCGGTACCGCGTGTCTTGGTGGTGACGTAAGGCTCGAAGATGCGCGGCAGCAGGTCGAGCGGAAAACCGGGCCCATTGTCGCCGATAGACAGCCGGGCATGACGTCCGAGAAGCCCGGTCAGTATCTCGATGCGGCCGTCGGCCCGGCCTTCGAGCGCATCTTCGGCATTGCGCAGCAGATTGTGGATGATCTGCCGCAGTTGGGTCGCATCGCCGAGCACCGGCGGCAGATCGGCGGCCAGCCGCACGTCGATCGTCACCGCCGACGCTTCGTAGAGCCCCAGCACCTCGCTGATCAGCGCATTGAGATCGAGTGGCGCCGTCACCGGCGCCGGCATGCGGGCGTAGTCGCGGAAATCGTCGACCATGCGCTTCATCGATTGCACCTGGTTGATGATGGTCTGCGTACCGCGCGCCAGCATCTCGGCATCGCTGTTCATCAACTTGTCGGCCAGCTTGAACTGCAGGCGCTCCGCCGACAATTGGATCGGCGTCAGCGGATTCTTGATTTCGTGTGCCAGGCGGCGCGCCACCTCGCCCCAGGCGGCGCTGCGCTGGGCGGCGATCAGCCGGGTGACGTCGTCGAAGACGACGACATCGCCGCCACCACTGCCGGCCGGCAGGCGCGAACCACGCAGCAGCAGCACCTGTGGCATGCCGTTGGCGCGCTCCAGTTCGAGCTGGGCCTGCCATTCGGCATCGTCGGTAGCGGCGAAATGCTCACGGATGAACTCGCCGAAAGACTGCTGGCGCGACCACGATTCGGGTGGCAACCCGAGCAGGCCGCTGAAATCGTCGCCGAGGATGGTACGCGCCCCTTCGTTGACGGTGCGCAGCACGAAACTGCGATCAAAGACCAGCACACCGGCCGACAGGTTGGCCAGGATGGATTCGAGATAGGCGCGCGCCGATTCCAGTTCGGCCCGATGGCGTTCGGTTTCATGCCTTGCCTCGCCGAGCTGGCGGGTCATCTGGTTGAAGGACTGGGTCAGCACGCCGAGTTCGTCGCCGCTATACACCGCCTGGCGTGGCGAGAAATCGCCCTGGGCGACGGCCTGCGTGCCTTCGGCCAGGATGTACAGCGGCGCCGCCAGCCGGCGAGCCATCAGATAGGCCAGGGCAAAGGCGCCGAACAGGGCGACAAGCATGGTCAGTGTCAGCGTCAGGGCATAGATGCGGGTCAGCCCCTGGCGCGCAAGCTGCAGTTCCTGATAATCGCGATAGACCGCCTGCACCGCCTCGGCATCGTGCGCCAGGCTGTCCGGCACTGGATTGGTCAGCTGCAGGATGCGCGGCTCCTCGAACATGTCGCGGGCGGCGACCGGCACCAGGACGCGCAGGAACAACTGGCCGCCGGCGCCCTCAACCGTACTCAGCGCCTGCGAACTGCGTGCCTGCTTGAGCTGTGCCGGCGACGGCAGATCCGGCAACAGGCTGCTCAGATCGGCGGTAGCACTCGACAAGAGCTGACCACCGACCGAGAACAGCGCCACCGACTGCACGCCGCGCTCCTCGCGCAGGCGCAGCAGCGCCGAACGCCGTGACACTTCCTGGATGTCGGACAGCTCACCAGCCATGCTGCGGCCCTTGTCGCCGAGGTCGGCGAGCAGCGAATCGAGGGCCGAACGACCGAGCTGCAGGCCGGATTCGAGCGCCTTCTCGACCCGCACATCGAACCAGCTCTCGATCGAACGGGTGACGAACTGCACCGAGACGCCGTACACCAGCGCCCCGGGGAGCACGGCGATGACGCCGAACATAAGCATCAGGCGCAGCTTGAGGCGGGAACCAAAGACCTGGGCCTGGTAGTCGCGCCACAGGGAACGCAACTGCCAGCCGACCAGGCCGACCATGCCGACGGCGAGCAGGATGTTGAGGGCGATCAGCAGCGGATAGTTGCGCGAGAAGATGACGGTATCGGCCGCCGTCGACATCAGCAGCAGGAACCACAGGATGCCCCCGATTGCTGCTGCCAGGGCGCCGCCCGCCGCGACGAAACGCCTCACTTGACCTCCGCCGGCAAGGTCAGCGTCCAGATCTTCCAGTCGGCCGCCAGGGCCCAGTCCTTGTTGCCGAGCGCGGTGATCTGGAAGGGGCGCGGCAACAAGGTGGGATCGAGGCGCAGGCGCAGCGCCGCCTGATAGGTTTCGCCCGGGCGGACAGCCGGGTCACCCTTGTCGATGACCAGCCAGTTGCGCAGGCGGGAGAGCACGGCCAGCGCCTCACCCAGAGTCGCGAATGACTGATGCAGACCGCCCGTGGACAGCCGGTACTGGCGGGTCAGCGCGTGGTAGGAGAGGCTGTAGGTCAGCGACCGGGCAAGCACCGTCTGGTCGAGCCAGTACCAGCGTTCGCGGGTCATTTCGTAATCGACGACGAAATAAAGCACGACGCCGCGGGCCACCGCCTCTTCCAGGCGCGGCTTGAGCTCGAAACGGAAATCGGCGGAGAGAACATAGCCCTCCTCTTCGGCCTCCAACTGCGCATTGCCGATCTGGATTTCCGCCGCCCAGGCGATCGCCGGCGCCAGCAGCAGCAAGAGCAGCCAGCGATAGAGGCGCTCAGGCAGATTTTTCGAGCAGGCAGTAATAGAAGCCATCGTGTTCGGCGGTCGGCAGAAGCTGTTCCTCGTGGCGGCGGCTGGCTTGCGGCTGGCGCTCGAGAAAGCGCGCCACCTGTTCGCCGTTTTCCGCCGGAAAGACCGAGCAGGTCGCGTAAAGCAGTTTACCTCCCGGGCGGACGACCTGCCACAGCGCGGCGAGAATGCGTGCCTGACTGGTGGCGAAGCTGGTGATGTCCTCGGCCCGGCGCAGCCACTTGGCATCCGGATTACGGCGCACCACACCACTGGCCGTGCACGGCACATCGGCCAACACGGCATCGAAGGGACGGCCGTCCCACCAGCTGTCGAGGCGCAGGCAGTCGGCGGTCCGGACCTCAGCTGCCAGACCGAGGCGGCTCAAATTTTCGCTGACCCGCCGGCAACGCGCCGGCTTCAGGTCGAGGGCCAGCAGCTCAAGGTCGGCGCGTTCGAGCAGATGCGCCGTCTTGCCGCCGGGCGCCGCACAGGCATCGAGCACGCGGCTCCCTGGCCGGGCATCAAGCAATTCGGCAGCATGCTGGGCCCCCGGATCCTGGACCGACACCAGACCAGCGGCGAAGCCGGGCAAGCGTTCCACCGGCAGCGGCCGAGCCAGCATCAGCCCGGCTTCGCCCACCGGCGTCGCGACGATGTCATCGGCTGCCAGGCGCTCCTGGTATTCCTCCCGGGAGCCACGCCGCAGATTGACGCGCAGCGCCATCGGCGGCGGCGCGTTGCCGGCAGCAATGATGGCCGGCAACGACTCGGGATGGGCTTGCTGCAATTGTGCCAGCCACCAGGCCGGATGCTGGCTGCTGGCCAGCGGGTCGGCAGCCAGATCGGCGAGCAGTTCCGCTTCGCGGCGCAGATAATTGCGCAACACAGCATTGACCAGCCCGCTGAAACGTCCTTCAGCCAGTTCGCCGGCTGCCCGGACGGCCTGGTCGACGACGGTATGCGCCGCCTCCGGCCGGGTTTCCAGACGATACAGCGCCACCAGCAGCAGACAGCGGATCTCTTCGGCGGCCAGCGGATGACTGAGCAGGCGGCCGAGCAGGAAATCGCCACGGCCGTAACGGCGCAGGCTGCCATAGACAAGATCCTGAACGGACGGCCGGGCGACGGCATCAACCCGGGCCAGTTGGCCTTCGGCCAGGCTCTGCCCAGCGATTACGGCGGCGTGGATGTGCGCCGCCTGGAGCAACGCGTAAGCAAGGGAATCGGAAGGCAAACGGGACATAGGCCGCGATTATCGCACGCGGCATAATGACGCAATGAAGCGTTTCCTGATCTTCCTCGGCTGCTGGCTGCCGATGCTGCCGGCCCTGGCCTGGAACGGCGCCGGCCATCGCCTCGTCGCGCTCATTGCCTGGCAGCAAATGGCGCCGGCCACGCAGCAGCGGGTCAGTACCCTGCTCGCCGCCCATCCCGACCACGCCCGCTGGCGCGAAAAGGCCGGCACCCACGGCCCGGCAGCCATTTTCGCCGAAGCATCCACCTGGGCCGACAGCATCCGTTACGACGACCGCTATCACGATGCCGGACGCGGAGAGCCCACGCCACCGCTGGCCGGCCGCTTCGACTCGCGCCGCCAGCGCCACTGGCACTATGCGGACCGCGCCGCCGACGGCCGCCCGACCAAGGGCGAGCTCGACCGCCAGATCGTCCGCCTGAGCCGTCTGCTCGGCAGCGCCAACGATGATGAACAGACCTACGCCCTGCCCTGGCTGATTCATCTGGTCGCCGACCTGCACCAACCGCTGCACGTCGGCCGCAGCGACGACGAGGGCGGCACCCGGGTCACCATCGAGAATCCTTTCAATCGCCGGCAACCCTTCATCACCCTGCATGCCTACTGGGATGACCTGCCCGGCCCCTCGTCCCTGCGCGGCCGCCGCCTGCAACGCGAGGCCGGACGCCTGCTCGCCGCCTACCGGCCGCCGGCCCAAGGCAATGTGGACCTGTGGCGCGAAGAGAGCTGGCAGCTGCACGCAATGGCCTATCCGCAGCAGGCCGGCAGCCTGCTACCCATCGTCGATCAAGCCTTCCACCGGCGCGCCACGACCACTGCCGAACGCCGCCTTGCTGAAGCCGGCTACCGCCTCGGCCGCCTGCTGGAAAGCCGCCTGCATTCCGTAGTTTCACGTGAAACGGCACGCTAGATGAAAGGCCTGCATCTGATCGCCGACCTGCATGACTGCCGTTGCCCGGCCGACTTCCTGCTCGACGCGGCGGGGCTCGAGAACTTCTGCGTCAGCGCCTGCCGCCGCCATGGACTGACCGTCGTCGGCCAGCTGTTTCATGCCTTTCGCGATGCCGCTGGGGCAGCGGCTGGCATCACCGGCACCGTGGTCCTCGCCGAATCCCATCTGGCCGTGCACACCTGGCCGGAACTCGGCAGCGTCACCCTGGATATCTACGTCTGCAATTTCAGCGATGACAACAGCGCCCGCGCCGAAGCGCTGTTCACCGAGGTGGTCGATGCCTTCGCCCCGGCCCGTCTGCAGCGTCAGGCGGTCAGCCGCGGCAGCCTGACGGCGGCTGCGCCTTAGCCAGGAAGCTCGAAGCGATCGCCGACCTGCAGGGGATGACCGGCAAGGAACTGCTGGACCGGCAAGCGCTTGCCACCGGCTTTCTGCAATTCGCCCAGGGCCAGCGCCCCTTCGCCGCAGGCGACGACAATCTGCCGGCGATCAACGGCCAGAACGCTGCCCGGCTCGCCGCTGCCAGCCACCGGCACGGCCTGCCAGACCTTGACGACCTGCCCGGCAAAACGCGCCTGGGCACCAGGAAAAGGATTGAAGGCGCGCACATGGCGATCCAGTTCGGCAGCCGGTCGCCGCCAGTCGATCGCCGCTTCCGCTTTCTCGATCTTGTGCGCATAGGTAACGCCATCGGTCGGCTGCCCTGCCGCTGGCAGAGGCAGGCGCCCCAGGGCATCGACGACGAGGCGGGCGCCGAGCACCGCCAGCTTGTCGTGCAACGTCGCCGCCGTGTCATCCCGGGCGATGGCCAAGGCTTCCTGCAACAGGACCGGCCCGGTATCCAGGCCGGCCTCCATCTGCATGATGCAGACGCCGCTTTCCGCGTCACCGGCGAGCAGCGCCCGCTGGATCGGCGCCGCCCCGCGCCAGCGCGGCAGCAGCGAGGCATGGATGTTGAGACAACCGAAACCCGGCAGGTCGAGCACCGCTTGCGGCAGGATCAATCCGTAGGCGGCCACCACCATGACCTCGGCACCAACATCGGCAATCCGCGCCTGAGCCTCGACATCCTTCAAACTGAGCGGCTGAAAAACCTCGATGCCATGAGCCAGCGCCACCTGCTTGACGGCCGACGGCTGCAGACTCATGCCGCGACCGGCAGGCCGATCAGGCTGGGTGAGCACCAGCGCCACCTGATGGCCGGCGGCAATGATGGCCGCCAGCGCCTGTGCCGCGAACTCCGGCGTACCCGCGAAAATCAGCTTCATGCGGTGACGCGCGCCTGCTTGGCCAGCTTGGACTTGATCCGGGTCTGCTTGAGTTGAGAAAGGTGATCGACGAACACCGTGCCATCGAGATGATCGATTTCATGCTGGATACAGACGGCCAGCAGACCCTCGGCGGTCAGCGACTGCGCCCGGCCGTCAAGGTCGAGATAATCGACGGTCACCGACTCGGCGCGCTCGACCTTGTCGTAGATGCCGGGCACCGACAGGCAGCCCTCCTCGCCGGTCTGCAAACCTTCACAACGGCGGAGTTGCGGATTGATGAAGGCGCGCAATTGATTGCGCTCCTCCGAGGTATCGATGACCACGACCCGTTTATGCACATCCACCTGGGTCGCCGCCAGGCCGATACCGGAAGCCTCATACATGGTTTCGCCCATGTCGGCGACCAGCTTGCGAATGGAATCGTCGACGCGGACAACGGGAGCCGCCACTTTTTTCAAACGCGGGTCGGGGAAGCGCAAAATGGGTAAAAGGGCCATATGTGAAATGGAATAAAAGCTTGCTCGCTTAGGTTATTACGTGCAGAATCTAAAGCAATTCCCGAGATGTGGAAGCCTTGCCGCCAGATGCAATCGACAGCATTCGGGGTAGCGCGTTCCACCGGCACGTGAGGTTACGACTATGGTTCGCATTATATCCGCGCTCATCCTGGCCGTGACGGCCGTCTGCGCATCCGCCGCCGAGCCACTCGAGCTCGTCGATAACCCGCCTGACCGTCATATCGTCGTCAAGGGCGACACGCTCTGGGACATTTCCGGCAAATTCCTCAAACAGCCGTGGCGCTGGCCGGAAATCTGGCGCATGAACCGTGACCAGATCAAGAACCCGCACCTGATCTACCCCGGTGACGTCATTCTGCTCGACATGTCTGACGGTACGCCGCGTCTGCGCAGGGGCAAGTCTGTCGGCCCCGGCAAGTTGCAGCCGCAGGTTTACAGCGAACCAATCCATCAGGTCATTCCGAGTATCCCGCCGAACGTCATCGAACCCTTCATTTCCAAGCCGCTGATCATCGAAGCGGGCGGTCACGATGGTGAAGCGATGATCGTCGCCACGGCGGAAGACCGCATGCTGGTCGGCAACGGGGACGAGGCCTTCGCCTCCGGCATTCCCGACGCGAGCATCGAAAAGTGGCATGTATTCCGTCCCGGCAAGCCGCTCAAGGATCCGGAAACCGGCGCCATCATCGCCCACGAAGCCTTCTTCCTCGGCTATGCCCGCCTGGTCAAGCCGGGTGAGCCGGCAACCATCCGCATCGTTCAAGCCAAGCAGGAAATCGCCCGCGGCGACCGCCTGTTGCCGGCTCCGCCACCGGAAATCATCTCCTACGTGCCGCATCGTCCGGAGCAGGAAGTTGCCGCCAGGGTGGTTTCCATTTACGGCGGCGTCAACGAAGGCAGCACCAATTCGGTTGTCGCCCTCAACCGCGGTCGTAACGATGGTCTGGAAATCGGTCATGTCCTGGCCCTGCACCGTAACCGGGTCTCAATCGATGTCGACACCGACGGCCGGCGCAGCTTCACGCCGATACCGGAAGAGCGCTACGCCCTGGCCTTCGTCTTCCGCGTCTTCGACGGCATCGCCTACGCGCTGGTGGTCGAATCCTCGAAATCAGTCATCGTCGGTGATTCGGCACGCAATCCGTGAGTGACCCCGAAGGGTTGGCCGCCTGGCTGCGGCTGACCCTGATCCCCGGCATCGGCGGCGAGTCTCAGCGAAAGCTGCTCGCCGCTTTCGGTTTACCGGAGGCCATTTTCGCTGCCGGCCGACTGGCTGCCCGCAGCGTCATCGGCGATCGTGCCGATCTGCTCTTCGATCACGATTGCAGCGAATTGCTTGAACGCAGCCTGGCTTGGGCCGGTGAGTCCGGTCAGGCGATCGTCACCCTGGGCGATGCCGACTATCCGCCAGCCCTGCTCGAAACTGCCGATCCACCAGCCTTGTTATATGTGCGCGGCAACGTGGCCCTGCTCGGCGAACGCGGCCTGGCCATCGTTGGCAGCCGCAATGCCACGCCGCAGGGACGGCAGACCGCCGAGAACTTTGCCCGGACCCTGGCCGGCAAGGGTTATTGCATCATCAGCGGCCTGGCACTCGGCATCGATGCCGCCGCTCACCGCGGCGCCCTGGCAGCCAAGGGGGCAACAGTGGCTGTCATCGGTACCGGCGCCGACCGCCTGTACCCTGCCGGCAACCTTGAACTGGCCCAGGCCATCGTCGACCACGGCGCCATCGTTTCCGAGTTTCCGCTCGGCACGCCGCCGCTCGCCGCCAACTTCCCCCGCCGCAACCGCATCATCTCCGGTCTGGCGCGCGGCGTTCTTGTTGTCGAAGCAGCCCCGCAGAGCGGCTCCCTGATCACCGCCCGGCTGGCTGCCGAGCAGGGGCGCGAGGTATTCGCCATTCCCGGCTCCATCCACTCGCCGCTTGCCCGCGGCTGTCACCTGCTGATCAAGCAGGGTGCCAAGCTCGTTGAAACAGCCGACGATATTGTGGAAGAATTTTCCGGCCTGGCAGCGCCAACGCCCGCGCCAAGGAAAAATCTGGTGCCAGCCGATGAGCCGCCCATCATCGCCGCCCTCGGCCACGATCCGTGCACGCTTGATGAGCTGACCGAGCGTACTGCCATGAAAGCCGAGCAACTGCTCGGCGAGCTGCTGACCCTGGAACTTTCCGGCCGCGTCGCCAGTCTCCCGGGCAACCGTTACCAGCGTCTGGCCTGACCAAACCATATCTTGCCAAGCCGATCACCGGGCACTTATCATGCGCCGGCACCCAACAGGCAAAGTCCATGACCAAAAAGCTGATAATCGCCGAAAAACCGTCCGTCGCCGCTGATATTGCCAAGGCGCTGGGGGGCTTCACCAAGCACGATGACTACTACGAGAGCGACGAGCTCGTTCTGTCGTCGGCGGTCGGCCATCTGCTGGAACTGTCCTGTCCGGAAGAATTCGAGGTCAAGCGCGGCAAGTGGTCGTTCGCCCACCTGCCGGTGATTCCGCCGCATTTCGCCCTGTCGCCGATCGAAAAGACCGAATCGCGCCTCAAGGTGCTGACCAAGCTGATCAAGCGCAAGGACGTCAGCGGCCTGATCAACGCCTGTGACGCGGGGCGCGAAGGCGAACTGATCTTCAATTACATCGCCCAGCACACCAAGTCGGGCAAGCCGGTGCAGCGCCTGTGGCTGCAGTCGATGACCCAGGGTGCCATCCGCGACGGCTTTGCCCATCTGCGCGCCGGCCACGAACTGCAGGGCCTCGGCGATGCCGCCGTCTGCCGCTCCGAATCCGACTGGCTGGTCGGCATCAACGGCACGCGGGCGATGACCGCCTTCAATTCCAAGACCGGCGGCTTCCACCTGACCACGGTCGGCCGCGTACAGACGCCAACGCTGGCCATCGTCGTCGAACGCGAACGCAAGATCCGCGAATTCAAGGCGCGCTCCTACTGGGAAGTCGAGGCCGACTTCGCCGCCCGCGCCGGCAGCTACACCGGCAAGTGGTTCGACGAGGGCTACAAGGGCAAGGAAGACGACGAACACGCCCGCGCCGACCGCCTGTGGGATGAAAAGCGCGCCGATGCCATCCGCGCCGCGACGCTCGGCAAGCCCGGTATCGTCACTGAGGAAGCCAAGCCAGAAACCCGCCTGTCGCCGCTGCTCTTCGACTTGACCAGCCTGCAGCGCGAAGCCAACGGCCGTTTCGGCTTTTCGGCCAAGACGACGCTGTCGCTGGCCCAGGCGCTCTACGAAAAGCACAAGGTGCTGACCTATCCGCGTACCGATTCGCGCTGCCTGCCGGAAGACTACCTGCCGACGGTCAAGGAAACCCTGGCCGTGCTCACCGGCGAAGGCGCCGGCAAGGGCCACGACGAAGTGCTGCTCGCCCGCTACTCGCCGTTCGCCCACCAGATCCTGGCGCGCAACTGGGTGCTGCCGAATAAACGCATCTTCAACAATGCCAAGATCAGCGACCACTTCGCCATCATCCCGACGCCGCAGGCGCCCAAGCACCTGAACGAGATGGAACAGAAGCTGTACGACTTCGTCGTCCGCCGCTTCCTGTCCGTCTTCTTCCCGGCTGCCGAATACCTGGTCACCACGCGCATCACCCGTGTTGACGGTTATCCGTTCAAGACCGAAGGCAAGGTGCTGGTCAATCCGGGCTGGCTGGCCGTGCATGGCAAGGAAGGCCAGGAAGGCACCGAAGGCAATCTGGTCGCCGTCGCCAAGGACGAGAAGGTCAAGGCCGAGGAAGTGACCGTCAAGGCCAACGAGACCAAGCCGCCACCGCGCTATTCGGAAGCCACCCTGCTCTCCGCCATGGAAGGCGCCGGCAAGATGGTCGACGACGAGGAACTGAAGGCGGCGATGGCCGGCCGCGGCCTCGGCACCCCGGCCACCCGGGCCCAGATCATCGAGAACCTGATCGGCGAGCAGTACATGCTGCGCGAGGGGCGCGAACTGACGCCGACCGCCAAGGCTTTCTCGCTGATGACGCTGCTGAACGGCCTCGGCATCAACGAACTGACCCAGCCGGAACTGACCGGCGACTGGGAATGGAAACTCGGCCGTATCGAAAAGGGCGAATTCACGCGCGAAGAGTTCATGCGCGAAATCGCCGAAATGACCCGGCACATGGTCGAACGCGCCAAGACTTTCGAAGCCGACACCATTCCCGGCGATTTCGGCGTGTTGACCGCCAAATGTCCGCGCTGCGGCGGCGAGATTCGCGAAACCTACAAGAAATTCCAGTGCGGCGGCTGCGACTACTCGCTATGGAAGATCGTTGCCGGCCGTCAGTTCGAACCGGCCGAGATCGACACCCTGATCAACGAGAAGCAGATCGGCCCGCTGACCGGCTTCCGCAACAAGATGGGGCGCACCTTCGCCGCCGCCATCAAGCTGAACGACAAGATGGAACCGGAGTTCGACTTCGGCCAGGACAAGGCCAATGACGACTCGGCTGAACCAGTGGACTTCTCAGCCCAGGAGAGCCTCGGCAAGTGTCCGAAATGCGCCGCCGATGTCTTCGACCATGGCAACGCCTATGTCTGCGAAAAATCGGTTGGCCCGGCCAAGTCCTGCGACTTCCGTTCCGGCAAGGTGATCCTGCAGCAACCGGTGGATGCCAGCCAGATGAAGAAGCTGCTGGCTGATGGCAAGACCGACCTGTTGAAGGAGTTCGTCTCCAACCGGACGCGGCGCAAGTTCTCGGCCTATCTGGTGGTCGCTGCCGGCAAGGTTGGCTTCGAGTTCGAGAAGAAGGTCGCTAAACCCAAGGCGCCGGCGAAAAAGAAACTAGCCGAAGCAGAATGAACGAGGGGGCCGATGGCCCCCTTCTCTTTTTGGGCCGGCAGCCCGTCGTTTCACGTGAAACCTTAGCGCCGTGGCGTGGCCCCAGGCAACTGGCAGGACAGTAGCGCCGCGCGCAGGGCATCGATGGCCTGCGGTCGTGGATAGGTCACCCGCCAGACCAGGCCGACCGTACGCGACGGCGGCGTGCCGGCGAAGGGCAACACGCGCACCATCGGCTCGCGCTCGACCAGCGGGTCGGCGGCGGTACTGGGCATGACTGCCACGCCGGCACCGCTGGCCACCATGTAGCGGATGGTCTCCAGGGAACTGCCCTCCAGCGCATGCGCCTGCCCCTCGTGCCCTGACAGGCGCGGACAGGACTCCAGCACCTGGTCGCGGAAGCAGTTGCCCTGGCCGAGCAGCAACAGGTTCTGCCCCTCCAGTTCGGCGGCCGGAATATTCGGGCGACCGACCCAGGGATGACCGGCCGGGACCACCACGCGGAACGGCTCGTCGTAAACCGGCTGGGCAACCAGACCGGGCTCGGCAAACGGCAGGGCGATGACGATCACATCCAGTTCACCGGCCTTCAGCGCCGGCACCAGGTTGGCCGTGAAATCCTCCTTGAGGAACAGCGGCATCGCCGGCGCCTCGCGGCTCAGGCCCGGGATCAACTGCGGCAGCAGATAGGGGGCGATGGTGTAGATGATGCCGACGCGCAACTGGCCGCTCAGCGGGTCACCGGTCGCTTCGGCGATTTCCTCGAGCTTGACCGCCTCCTCCAGCACCCGTCGCGCCTGGTCGACGATGCGCTCGCCGAGTGCCGTAATGCGCACATCGTTGGCCGTACGTTCAAAGAGCACCGAGCCGATCTGCCCTTCCACCTTCTTGATCGCCACCGACAGCGTTGGCTGACTGACATGGCAGGCCTCGGCTGCCTTGCCGAAGTGGCGCTCACGGGCCAGGGCGACGATGTAGCGCATCTCGGTCAGGGTCATCGCGTCACGCCCAGGAGGACGAAATCGGCAGGGGTCAGCCAGCGCCACTGGCCGGGCTGCAGGTCGGCCGGCAGACTCAGTTCGCCCAGCGCCTCGCGGTGCAGTGCCTCGACCCGGTTACCGACGGCGGCGACCATGCGCTTGACCTGATGGTACTTACCCTCGGTCAGGGTCAGCCGCAGCTGGTGATCGTCGATTTTTTCAGCAGCAACAGCGACCACCGGTTCCACTTCGTCGGCGAGCAGGACGCCGGCCAAGAGGCGATCCAGCTGCTCCTGATCGAGCGGATGCTTGGTCGTCGCCAGGTAAACCTTAGGTACCTTGCGCTTGCCCGAGGACAGCTGATGATTGAGCTGCCCATCGTCGGTGATCAGCAACAGGCCGGTAGTGTCTTCATCAAGCCGGCCAATCGGCTGGACCCCGCGCTCGCGCAGCGGCAGCGGCAGCAGTTCGAGGACCGAAGGATGATGCTGCGGCTTGCGCGAACACTCATAGCCGGCCGGCTTGTTGAGAACGACGCTGGCAAATTCGCGATAAGGCCAGTCGGTGCCATCGACGGTAAACACCAGACCGTCCGTATCGATTTCGGCGAAAGGGTCGTCGTGGATAGTGCCGGCAATGGCGACCCGCTGGTGCCGGATCATTGCCCGGCAAGCCTTGCGGGTGCCGAATCCGTGGCTTTGGAGGATACGTTCTAGTTGCATGGGAGGATGCTACCATCGGCCTATGAACTTCGAACACCTGATCGCCATCAACGACCCCGGCAATCCGCTGGTCGTGCCGCTGACGCGACGCCAACTGTGGGTCGGCTTGCTGCAGCGGGTAGACAATCCGCTGCTCTTCCTGCCCGGTCTGCAGGGATTCACCATTCATCAACGCCAGTTCGACAGCGCCGTGCGCGAGCTCGATTTTGGCGCCACCCGCATTCGCGACCGCGTCACCCTGACCGAGGACGCTGCCGTACGCTTCGACATCGAGCCCGGCGACACGCACGCCGGTGGCAGCCTGACCATCCGCATCGAAGAACCGGAACCCGACCACCTGTTCCTGCGCTTCACCTACACCACGGGTTTAGCCACCCAGGCCGGCAGCGAGGATGCCGCCTACGTCGAATACGTCAAAGCGGCCTATCACCAGTCGGATCTCGACTGCGTCCGCATCATCCGCACCCTGGCAGCCGACGGCCCCTGTCAATAAACCCCGTCGCCGGAGGAACACCCGTGAATCCGCAAGACCTCGCAACGCATACGCTCGCCACCGATCAGGCGCTGCAGCAACTGACTGCCGATGCCGGCGGCCTGAATCTGGCGGAAGCCGAACGCCGGCTGGCCGAAAGCGGCCCCAACCGCCTGCCGACCCCGCCCCGCGATGGCGTCCTGAAACGCTTCGCCAGGCATTTCCAGGACATCCTGATCCTCATCCTGATCGGCGCCGCCGCGATCACCGCCCTGCTCGGCCACTGGCTGGACACCGGCGTCATCCTCGGCGTCGTCGTCATCAATGCAATCATCGGTTTCGTCCAGGAAGGCAAGGCCGAAGCGGCGCTGGCCGGCATCCGCAAGATGCTTTCGGCACACGCCCAGGTGCTGCGCGACGCGCAGTGGCAACAAATCGACGCTGAACTGCTGGTCCCTGGCGACATCGTCCGCCTGAAATCGGGCGACCGCGTTCCGGCCGACCTGCGACTGCTGGAAGCCACCAATCTGCGCATCGAGGAATCGGCACTGACCGGCGAATCGGTACCCAGCGACAAGGACAGCGAGCCCGTCGCTGCCGACGTCGGCATCGGTGACCGCCACTGCATGGCCTATTCCGGCACCCTGGTTGCCGCCGGCCGCGGCCTTGGCGTCGTCAGTGCCACCGGGCCGAATACCGAAATCGGCCGCATCAACCGCCTGATCGCCGAGGTGGAAACCCTGCAGACGCCGCTGACCCGGCAGATGGCCGTGTTCAGCAAGCAGCTGTCGGTGGTCATCGTCGGTCTTGCCGTGGTCATGGTGGCGATCGGCATCGGCGTACACGATTTCCCGCTCGGCGATGTCTTCCTGGCCGCCATCGGCTTTGCCGTCGCCGCCATCCCGGAAGGCCTGCCGGCCATCCTGACCATCACCCTGGCCCTCGGCGTGCAGCGCATGGCCCAGCGCAATGCCATCACCCGCAAGCTGACCGCCGTCGAAACACTCGGTTCGGTCACCGTCGTCTGCTCGGACAAGACCGGCACGCTGACCAAAAACGAAATGACCGCCCGCCACGTCATCACCCGCGCCGGTAACTACCTGATCAGCGGCACCGGTTATGCGCCCGAGGGCGATATTTCGCTCGACGGACAGCTCGTCGATCTGGCCGAACATGCCCATCTGCACGCCCTGATCGAGGTCGTCGCCGTCGCCAACGATACCCACGTCGCCGAGGCCGACGGCCAGTGGCGGGTCACCGGCGAGCCGACCGAAGGCGCCCTGCGCACGCTGGCCGACAAAGCCGGTTTCTCGGCCGACCGCCATACCCGGCATGCGACCATCCCCTTCGAATCGGCCAACAAGTTCATGGCGACACTGGCCAGCACCCCGGCCGGCCTGCGCCGCATCCTGCTCAAGGGCGCCCCCGACCGCCTGCTTGACCGCTGCGCCGAGGAACTGGGCGCCGACGGCACACCGGCGCCGCTCGACCGGGCCTGGTGGGAAGGCGAGATCGACCGCCTCAGCCAGGAAGGCCTGCGCGTGCTGGCCGCTGCCGCCCGCCGCGTCGACGATGGCCACGAGGATCTGGCTATCGACGATCTCGACGACGACATGGTCTTTCTCGGCATCATCGGCATCATCGATCCGCCACGGCCGGAGGCCGTCCAGGCCATCGCCTCCTGTCACGCCGCCGGCATCCGGGTCAAGATGATCACCGGCGACCACGCCGGAACTGCCCGCGCCATCGGCATCGAGATGGGCATCGGTACGGCGGACACCCTCAAGGTCGTCAGCGGACCCGAACTGGAAGCCGCCGACGACGAGCAATTGCGCGCCATCGTCGGCGATTGCGACATTTTTGCCCGCACCAGCCCCGAGCACAAGTTGCGCATCGTC
>DDWF01000167.1 GCA_002345845.1 Betaproteobacteria bacterium UBA2293
GACCGGGCATCTGGTGCTGTCCACCCTGCATACCAACGATGCACCGGCAGCGCTGACCCGCTTGCTCGACCTCGGGGTGCCGGCCTATCTGATCAATTCGACCTTGCTCGGTGTCATGGCCCAGCGCCTGGTGCGCACGCTTTGTCCGCATTGCAAGAAGGCCATCCCGATCAGCGACGAGCAGCGTGCCGTCTGGCGTTCGCTGGTGGCACCGTGGAAGGCCACCGAGCCGGCGCAGGTCTGGCAGCCCGTCGGTTGTCTGGAATGTCGGATGACTGGTTATACGGGGCGTGTCGGCATTTACGAAATCCTGATCAATTCAGTCGATGTGCGCCGGATGATCACCCCGCAGATGGATGTTGCCCGCGTGCGCGACCAGGCTTATCGGGAGGGTATGCGGCCCCTGCGTATTTCCGGGGCGATGAAGGTTGCCCAGGGCATCACCTCGCTGGAAGAAATCATCAAGGTGGCACCGCCGGCCGACGAGGCCTGAGCGGCGCTCAGCGCACGCAGTAGCGGTCTTCGCCCGGGCAGGGTTTGAGCGCCCGCGACGGTGGCCGGGGCGCTGGGCGCGGTGCCGTGTGGACAGGTGGTGCTGCCGTGATGCCCCGGCAGCGGGCGATCTGCCTCTGCTGCTCAGCTGGCGCCAGGCGCAGGCGCAAGACGTTCTGGATGCAGGCATCGCCGCCATGTAGTGGATAGCTGGGGACGGGAACCGCAATCACGGTTGGCGCCGCTTTTTCCTTGGCCCGGCAGATGGCCTCCAGCTCGGCGCGGCGGCCAGCCTCGACGGTCTGCCGGCCCAGTTCGCGCAGGCAGCTCTCCATGTTGTCAGTTTCATAGACGCTGCGCGCTGCCGCCGCCTGCCGTTCGGCCTCCTGTTGCTGACGATCGGCAGCTTCCTCGCGCCGCTGCTCGGCTTCGCGTTGTTCGACAAAGCTGCGCATGCGCGCGACATCGCGCTCCGCTTGCTCTCTGGTCGCCGCGGGAACGGTCTCGTCGGGGCGGGCGCTGAGAGTGGTGCTGCCGCCGGGGCAGGGCGTGTTGGCGATTTCGGTACGGCCATTGGCCAGCCGGCATTTGTAGATCTCGGCCTGGGCCGGGAGGATGAACAGAGCCAGCAGAAAGCCGAGCAAGTACCGCATGCCAGGCTACCGGTCGGGCGCCAGCAGGTCGTCTGCCTCCTCGGCGCGGCGGGCGGCGGCAATCAGTTCGTCCGGGGCGCCGACGCGTTCGAGGAAATGGCTGTGGCCCTGGTGCAGGAACGTTTCGATGGCCCGGTAGTCGTCGGGCAGGGCGGGATTGTTCCAGCCCTTTTCCGTGTGCCGGGCGAAATCGACAGCCAGTTTGACGTTCTGCACATTGGACGAATTGGCGTTGTCCGGATCGATCAAGGTCACCAGCAATTGCGGCAATCCCCAGAGCGTGGCCAGTTCGACCGTCAGCTCGTCGAGGATCACGCCGTATTCCTCATTCTGCAGCGCCGCCGAGCGCAGGTGCGGGGCGGCAGCCTGGCGTTCCTTGAGGCGGGTGGCCAGCGATGGGGCGAAGCACCACATCAGGATCTCGGTGAAGTCGTGCAGCAGGGCCGCCAGCATGATTTCTTCGAAGGCTGGATTCTGCCGCAGCAGGGCCCAGTCACGCGCCCAGACCGCTGCCTGACGGGAACGAGCCATGACCTTGAGCAGGCCGAGCATGGCTTTCGGGTAACCCTTCAATTGCTGCTCGATGATCGGCAGATCCTGGAAGTCGGCGAAGAATTTTTGCGTGCCGATCATCATCAGCGCGCGCTCGACCGTGGTCAGTTCAGCCGACTGCCGTTTCGAACGATGGGCGGCCATGTACTGGAAGACACGCAGCGTCATCAGCGGGTCGTTCTCGATCACCGCCGCCAGCTTGCGCGTGTTGATGCGTTCCGCCTCCTCGCGCAGTTCGGCCAGTTGGTTCATGGTGTGGCGGAGCACCGGCAATTCGACTTCCTTGTAATGCTCCACCCAGGGCTCGAGGCCGGGGAAGGGAAAGTCGATCATCAGGGTCATGCGGACAGTCCTTAGCGATTGAACAGTTTTTTGACGAAGGCTTCGAGATACGCCGGCCGCACCGGTTTCACCACATAGCCGCGCGCGCCACCGGCCGCCGCCTGCTCGACCAGCTCACGCGAGGCACTGCCGGTGACCATGACTACGGCAGTTTTCGGACTAACTTGACGGATACGCGGCAGCGCTTCGAGGCCCGATAGCAACGGCATGTTGACGTCGAGGAAGAGCACGGCCGGCTGATGCATCTGGGCGGCTTTCACCGCCTCTTCGCCATTGGTTGCCTGGCCGACGATGTTGAGGCCCAGTTCGCTGAGCAATCCCTTGAGCAGCAGGCGGATCGAGCTGTTGTCGTCAGCGATTACCACCCGCGGGCGCTGAGCGGAGGGCGGCGCTGAGGTCTCGGTTGCCGGCTGGGCGGCGGACTCGTTCTGCTGGTTGGCGGCGCTGGCCTGCTCGCGGGTGGCGACGACGTCCTGAATCTCGTCAATAACCTGCTTCTGGCCGAAGGGCTTGCGCAGGAAGCCGGCGGCGCCGGCATCGGCGGCCTTGCGCTCGATTTCTGGCTCTTCCGAAGCGGTCATGAAGAGCACGTCGATTTCCGGACGGGCGCTGTTGATTTCGTCGAGGATGTCGAGGCCATCGCGCCCCGGTAACTGATAGTCCAGACAGACGATGTCCGGCGTCAGCCGGTCGATTGCTTCCATCACGCCGTTGCCCTCGGCGAGAGAGCCGACAATCTGATGACCCCGATCTGCAAGCAGGGTGGACAGCAGGATCCGCATCGAGGCGTTGTCGTCAACAATCAGAATGCGCATTCTGGGTACTCTTCGGCTTCTCGGCGTGGTGATGGCGCTATGTTAGCCGCGAACGGGGCGAAATGCGCCGGCAGAAACGCAAGACGCCCCGAGGGGGCGTCTGTGGGAGCGGCGGATAAAATACTCAGAGAATCATGCCGGCGCCGACCGTGTTGTTGTTGCTCTCGTCGATAACGATGAAGGCGCCGGTGCCGCGGTTTTCCAGGTAGGGATCGACGAACAGCGGCTGCGCCAGCTTGAAGGTCACTTCGGCGATGTCGTTCATCGCCAGGCGGTCGGCGGGCAGGTTTTCCAGCGTATTGACGTCGAGGCGGTGATCGATGCCGGTCAGCTTGGCCTTCGAGTCGCGCGTCGTATGGCGGATCAGGTAGGTGCGGGCGCGGTCGAGCGGGGCTTCGGCGAGCCAGCAGACGGTGGCACGGATTTCCTTGACCGCCGCCGGGGCTTCTGCCGTTTTCACGATCATGTCGCCGCGCGAACAGTCGATCTCGTCGGCGAGTAGCAGGGTGACCGATTGCTCGGTGAAGGCGGAGCCGATATCGACGCCGCCGATCTGCACCGCCTTGACGGTGGATTGCAGGCCGTTCGGCAACACCGTGACGGCGTCGCCAACCTTGATCGAGCCGGATTCGACGCGGCCCATGAAGCCGCGGTAGTCGTGCAGCTCCGGATTGGCCGAATCCTGCGGGCGGCAGACGTACTGAACCGGGAAGCGGAAGGCTTCGGCATGCTCGGTATGGGCGCCGGGTGTCGCTTCGAGTATGTCGATCAGCGTCGGCCCGTCGTACCAGTTCAGGTTGTCGCCGCGGTCGACGATCATGTCGCCGTTCAGGGCCGACAGCGGAATGAAGCGGACGTCGGTGATGCCGACTTTGGCGGCGAATTCGCGGTAATCGGCCTTGATCTTCTCGTAAGTCGCCTGCGAGTAGTCGACCAGGTCCATCTTGTTGATGGCGACCAGCAGATGCGGGATGCCGACCAGCGCCGCCAGCTTGGAGTGGCGGCGGGTCTGCGTCAGCACGCCCTTGCGCGCATCGATCAGGATGATGGCGAGATTGGCAGTCGAGGCGGCAGTGACCATGTTGCGCGTGTACTGCTCATGGCCCGGCGCGTCGGCGATGATGTACTTGCGCGTGCCGGTGCTGAAATAGCGGTAGGCGACGTCGATGGTGATGCCCTGTTCGCGTTCGGCCTGCAGGCCATCGGTAAGCAGCGACAGGTCGACCGCGCCCATGCCGCGCTTTTCCGAGGTCTTGGTGATGGCCGACAGCGTGTCGGCGAGAATGGTCTTGGTGTCGAACAGCAGGCGGCCGATCAGCGTGCTCTTGCCGTCATCGACGCTGCCGCAGGTCAGAAAGCGCAGCAGGCCGTGGTCTTCAACGTGGGCGGACATCAGAAGTAACCCTCTTTCTTGCGTTGTTCCATGGAGGCTTCGCTGGTCTGGTCGTCCAGACGTGTGGCGCCGCGCTCGGTGATGGTGGTGGTGGCGGTTTCCAGGACGATCTTGTCGACAGTGTCGGCATCCGACTCGACCGGCGCGGTGCAAGAGATGTCGCCGACGGTGCGGAAGCGCACTTGCAGGTCGATGATCTCTTCACCCGGCTTGGCCACGTTGGTCAGTTCGCCGGAAACCAGCGGTACGTTGACCGGGACGATGGCACCCTGGCGGATGACTACCGGTCGTTTATGGGCAAAGTAGATGCTTGGCAGTTCCAGGCCTTCGCGCTCGATGTATTGCCAGACGTCCATTTCCGTCCAGTTCGAGATCGGGAAGGCGCGGATGTTCTCGCCCTTGTGGCTGCGGGCGTTGTACAGGCTCCACAGTTCCGGGCGCTGGTTCTTCGGGTCCCACTGGCCGAATTCGTCGCGGAAACTGAAGATGCGTTCCTTGGCCCGGGCCTTTTCCTCGTCGCGGCGGGCCCCGCCGATACAGCAGTCGAAACCGAATTCCTCGATGGCTTCGAGCAGCGTCACCGACTGGTGTTTGTTGCGCGATTCGCCTTCATGCTTGAGAACGACCGTGCCGCGCTTCATCGAGTCTTCGACCGAGCGGACGATCAGGCGCTCGCCCAGTTCGGCGGCGCGCTTGTCGCGGAAGGCGACGACC
>DDWF01000123.1:0-1839 GCA_002345845.1 Betaproteobacteria bacterium UBA2293
CCGATCAGCGCGTGGTAATCGACGCGCATGCGCTGGGCGGCCCAGCCGAAACCGCTGGCCATGTATTGCATGATCAGGGCGATGGCGACGACCAGGCCGGCAATGAAGCCGCCGCCGGGCAGGTTGTGGCCGCGCAGGAAGATGTAGGCGCCAACCATCAGCGCCAGCGGCAACATGACCCGGGTGGCGATGACCAGCATCATCGGGTGGCGGTCCTTGGCCCGCTTCTGGTCCGGCACCCAGGCCGCCAGCTTGCGCCCGACCTCGCCCTGGAGGGCGCCGTCGAGCAGGGCGAAGATGATGGTGGCGGCAATGCCGAGGACGATGATCTCGCCGAAGGTATCAAAGCCGCGGAAGTCGACCAGGATGACGTTGACGACGTTGGTACCACCGCCGCCCGGTACCGAGTTCTCCAGGTAATAGCCGGCCAGCGTCGAGCCGTCGCGGGTGATCATCACCCAGGTCAGGGCGCCGATGCCGAGGCCGCCCAGGCAGGCGATGGCGACGTCGCGCCAGCGGCGAATGGCGCTGCTTTCGCGCGGCATTTTCTTGGGCAGCAGGTTGAGGGCGAGCAGCATCAGGATGACGGTGACGACCTCGACCGAAATCTGCGTCAGCGCCAGGTCGGGCGCCGAGAAATAGAGGAAGCCGAGGGAAACGATGATGCCGACGACGCCGACGGTGATCAGCGCGTACAGCCGTCGCCGATGCAGTACGGCGACGCCGAGCGAAGCGACGACGAGCAGTAGCCAGGCAGCAATGGCGACCGGCGTGGCTTCAAGTTGCGGCCGCGTACCGGGGGCATGGCTGGCGCCGAAGAAGCCGGTGGCGGTGATGGCGATGGCGGCGATCATCAGGAACAGGATGTGACGCTGCAGCGAGCCATTGTGCAGGCCGTGGGTGAAACCCTTGGCCAGGCGGACGGCACTGGCCAGCAGCCACTGGAAGGCGGTCTTCGCGTCGGGATGCGGCGCCGCCTGCCAGATGGCGCGCACGGCGGCATAGCGCCAGAGCAGGAAGAGGCCGCCAGCGACGGCGAGTGCGCTCATGCCCAGGGCCGGTGTCAGGCCGTGCCAGATGGCCAGGTGATAGTCGGGCAGCGGCCCGCCGACGACGGCGCCAGCGACGACGGCAACCAGCGGCCCGGCGACGACGGCCGGAAAGAGACCGATGGCGACGACGCCGATGACGAGCAGCGCCGACGGCCCCCACATGCCGAAGGGCGGATCGTGCGGGTGGCGCGGGTAGTCGTGGCGCTTTTCGCCAAAATAGACATCGACGATGTAACGGAAGGAATAGGCGACCGAGCAAATGGCGCCGAGGGTGGCCAGGGCCGGCACCAGCCAGGCCTGGCCGGCCCAGACGGTATGTGAGGCTTCCTCGAGCATCATCTCCTTCGACAGGAAGCCGTTGAGCAGCGGCAGGCCGGCCATTGAGGCAGCAGCCAGCACGGCCAGCGTGCCGGCGATCGGCATCAGCAAGAACAGGCCACCGAGCCGCTTGATGTCGCGGGTGCCGGTCTCGTGGTCGATGATGCCGGCGTTCATGAACAGCGCCGCCTTGAAGGTGGCGTGGTTGAGGATGTGGAAGACGGCGGCGACGGCGGCCATCGGCGAGCCGAGGCCGAGCAGGAAGGTGACCAGGCCGAGGTGGCTGACTGTCGAGTAGGCGAGCAGGCCCTTCAGGTCATCCTTGAACAGGGCGATCCAGGCGGCGATCAGCATGGTGAGCAGGCCAGTGCTGGCGACGATGTAGAACCACTCCTCGGTGCCGGCGAGGACCGGCCACAGGCGGGCCATCAAGAACAGCCCGGCCTTGACCATGGTCGCCGAGTGCAGG
>DDWF01000123.1:1844-2729 GCA_002345845.1 Betaproteobacteria bacterium UBA2293
GCAACCAGAAATGGAAGGGGAACTGGGCGCTCTTGGTGAAGCAGCCGCCGAGGATCAGGATCAGCGCCGGCAGGTACAGCGGCGAGGCCTGGATCGCTTCCTTGTGCTTGAGGATTCCCGAAATGTCGTAGGAGCCGGCGATGTCGCCGAGCAGCAGCATGCCGGCGATCATCGACAGGCCGCCGGCACCGGTCACGGTAAGTGCCATGCGGGCACCCTGGCGACCTTCCGGCAGGTGCTTCCAGTAGCCGATCAGCAGGAAGGAGGAGAGGCTGGTCAGCTCCCAGAAGATCAGCAGCAGCAGGATGTTGTCGGAGAGCACGATGCCGACCATGGCGCCCTGGAAGAGCAGCAGATAGGCATAGAAGGTGCCCATCGGATCTTCCTTGGCCAGGTAGAAGCGGGCATAGATGATGATCAGCAGGCCGATGCCGAGGATCAGGGCGGCGAAGAAGAAACCCAGGCCGTCGATGAAGAAATTGAGGTTGAGACCGAGGCGCGGCAACCATTCGACACCGACGCGCAGCGTTTCGCCGCGGAAGACCAGCGGCGCGTGCGTCATCAGCAGCGCAAAGGCGAGCAGGCTGACGGTAAAGGCGCTGGTCGCGCAGGCATTGCGCCCGACACGAATCATCAATGCCGGGAGAATGGCACCGAGAAAAGGCAACAGGACGATCAGATCAAGGCTCATGGGCGGCCAGCTATCCGGAAAAAGCGATGGTCAAGGAGTGCCTTGGTGGCTTGTGCTAAATCGAAGCCCCGGTCAGGCCGGGGCTCAGGGGCAGTATAAATCGCTGTTTGCTGATTTTCCAAGCATCTCGGCCGGTCTTGTGCTTCAACTGCGGACGGGGCGCTTGGACAGCTTGCGCTGCAGGGTGCGGCGAT
>DDWF01000160.1 GCA_002345845.1 Betaproteobacteria bacterium UBA2293
ATCGTCATCACCGACATCCGCATGCCCGGCATGGACGGCCTCACAGCGACCCGACTGATCCGCGGCCGGCCCCACGGCGGCGACGTGCCGATCATCGCCCTGACGGCCAACAACTTCGCTGCCGACCGCAGCGAATGCCTGGCCGCCGGCATGGACGACTTCGTCGCCAAGCCCTTCGACCCTGACCGGCTACTCGCCACCGTCCGTCACTGGCTTGCCGGATCGGCCAGCAAGAACACCTGACGGCGAATCCGACGCGGGTATCGCGCGTATTGCCGAACCTTTTGGCATATCTGCTGTCCATAGTTCAGTCGCTCGGCTGCCAGCTGCGGATCGGCATCACTGCCCGACATTCACGCAAGCCCCCCACACAAGGTCAACACCATGAACAAACTCATCATTTCCCTTTCCACCATCGCCATTAGCGTCGCCACCTTGTCCGGCTGCGCCAACATGTCCGAAACCCAACGCACCACGGCCACCGGCGGCGCCATCGGCGCGGTGGCAGGCGCCGCCATCGGCGCGGCAACCGGCGGTGGCAAGGGGGCAGCCGCTGGCGCAGCAGTCGGCGGCGCGCTCGGTGCTGGCGGCGGCTATCTGTGGTCGCAGCGCATGCAGGAGCAGAAGGCGACGATGGAGCAGGCGACAGCAGGCACCGGCGTCGGTGTCAGCCAGACGGCGGACAACCGGCTCAAGCTCGACATTCCGAGCGACGTCGGCTTCGACTCCGGACGCTACGACATCAAATCCAATCTGAGCCCGATCCTCGAGCGTTTCGCGACGACGCTGAACCAGAATCCAGTAACGACGGTGACTATCATCGGCCACACCGACAGTTCCGGCTCCGATGCGATCAATCAGCCGCTGTCGGTCAATCGTGCCAGTGCCACTCGCGACTATCTGGTGGCGCGCGGCGTGGCCGCCAACCGGATCGCAATTGACGGCCGCGGCTCACGCGAACCGGTGGCCGACAATGGCACCGCCGCCGGGCGGGCGATGAACCGGCGCATCGAGATTTACGTCGCCGAAGCTCCGCGCTGAGCGATCGCCAGGGCCGTTCAGCGGCCCTTGCGCGCTGGCTTGTTCTGTTTGAAGACGGCGCGCGCATCCAGTTCGGCGCGCTCCTGGGTGCAGATCGATGGATCGTCGTCGTGGCCGCTGAAATAATCTTCGGCCTGGGCGCGCACGACGATGGCAACGGCCGCCTCATCGCTCAGCGTATAGATCTCGGTCAGTAGCGTCGCCACCTCGTCAAGGTGCTGCTCGTAAGTCATCGTTTTCTGGTTCATGGCGCTCAAGGTTGTGCCGGCAGGATCGCCGGGCGGATTCTAGCAAGCCGCGGCCGGGTATCATGCAGGCCAACCAGGCATTCGCCGGGAACCGCCAAGGCACCATGAGCACAAGCGCCGATACTGCCATCGACATCTACTGCGAACGCACCTCCGCCGCCTTCTGGGCGGAGCCGGTCAATGCCCTGAGCAACCTGTCGTTCGTCGTCGCCGCCCTGCTGCTGCTCATGCTGCTGCGGCGCAGGCAAACGCCGGCTGGCTGGCCGGCCGTTTTCCTGATCGTCAATCTGGCCGTCATCGGCCTCGGCAGCTTCCTCTTTCACACCTTCGCCGATCGGGCGACGATGCTGGCCGACCTGTTGCCGATCTTCATCTATCAGCTGGCCTTCCTTGCCTTTTACGGGCGCTTCGTCGCCGGCTGGCGGTTGCCGGCGGTAGCTGCCTTGCTGCTCGCCTTCCTGCTGGTCAATGCCGCCTTCGCCCAGCTGCCGCCACATTGGCTGAACGGTTCGCTGCTCTACGGCGGTGCCCTGCTCTTCATCGGCGCCCTCGCCGCCCTGCACCAACGCAGCAGGCGACGCGAACCCGGCATCCTCTGGCTGGCCTTCGCCATCTTCGTCGTCGCCCTCGCCTGCCGCTCGCTGGATGACTGGATCTGCCCGACCTGGCCGCTCGGCACGCATTTTCTCTGGCACCTGCTGAATGGCGCTGTCCTCTACCTGACGACCCGCGCCTACCTGCTCAACCAGCCGCCGGCGCGAACCTAGCCGGCCTTTGGCGGTCCATTCGACAGAGTGGCTGCGGTGAACAAACACGGCCCTTCCGTCGCTGCCGCTTGCTCCCGGAGGAAACGCCCATGACCTGTCCCAAGCCCACCTCGGCAGCAGCCCCCCTGGCGCTGCTCCTGTGTCTGTTCGCTCCACCGGCCGCCGCCGGCGGTTCGCACTACGGCACGCCACCCGGCTCCCTGAGCGGCTTTAACGGCGAGGTCAGCGAATGGCCGGTGCCGACGCCGAAATTCGCCCGCGACCCGGCGGTGGCGCCGGACGGCAGCATCTTCATCGCCGTCATGCGCGGCAACAAGGTCGCCCGTTTCGACCCGGCCAGCAACACTTTCCGCGAATGGGATCTGCCACCCGACCACCATCCGCACGGCCTGCTGGTCGACCGCCGCGGCATCGTGTGGACGACCGGCAACGGTAACGGCACCATCGGCCGCCTTGACCCGGTCAGCGGCGACATCCGCGAGTACAAGACGCAATCCGACGGTGGCGGTCCGCACACGATCGTCATCAGCGATGACGGCTCGAACTTGTGGTTCACGCTGCAGAGCGGCAACCGCATCGGCCGGCTCGATACGGCCACCGGCCAGATCCGCGAATACCAGACGGCTGGCGGCCCCTACGGCATCACCCTCGACCGCCAGGGCCTGGTCTGGTTCTGCCGCATGGGCGACGACAAGCTGGGCATCCTCGATCCAGACAGCGGCACGCTGAGCGAACTGGCCATGCCCGCCGGTTCGCGGCCGCGGCGCATGGCCACCGCCCCCGACGGTTCGCTGTGGGTCACGCTCTACGGCAGCAACAAGCTGGCCCAGGTCGATCCGGCCGGCCGCCGCATCCTGCGCCAAATCGCCCTGCCGGCCGGCAAGAGCGGTGGCGCCTACGCGGTCAGCATCGACGGTGCCGGGATCGTCTGGGCCAACGAGATCAAGGACGACAGCGTTATCCGCCTCGATCCAGCCAGCGGCGAGCTACGCGTGGTCAAGCTGCCGACCGACGACGCCGGCATCCGCAAGATGGTGGTCGATGCGCGGGGACGGCTGTGGTACATGGGCAGCCACAACGGCCGCCTGGGCATGGTCCGCTGACGACGCCAGCGCCTGCCCCAGGATTATCCGAAGAAGGCCGGCGGCACTGGCCGGGAGAGAAAAGCGCAACACAATCGCGTATCCTGTGAGCCATTCGAAGGCCTCTTCCACGCGAGTCGAATATGCAGCCACATCAATGGCAATGGGGTATCAATCAGTGGGTCGAGTTCCTGCGCGACAAGGACACCCCGGTGCTGCCCAGAACGCGCGCCATCATCGCTGCCCTCGAAGCCGGCGGCGATGAGCAACAGGAATGTCTGTCGGCGCGCGATCTGGTCAACATCGTCTATGCCGATCCCTACCTGGCGCTGAAACTGCTGCGCCGGGCCGAACAGCGCCGCTCGCGCCAGCTCGGCCACGATACGACGACGCCGCTGGCTGCCGTGCTGCAGACCGGCTACGACGAGCTGAAAGCCATCGTCAACGCCAGCCCGGAGCTGGCCGAGGTGCCGGACGGCTGCCATACCTGCGAATTCCGCTCCGTGCTCGCCTGCTCGATCGCCCGCGCCTGGGCCAACCGGCGGGCCGACGTCTCGCCGGACGAGGTGTCGATGGCGGCCCTGCTGGTCGAGACCGGTGAATTGCTGCTCTGGCATTTCGCCCCGGAATTGACCGACACGGAAACCCGTACCCGCGACTGGAACGAGCGTTTCTGGGCACTGATGAAACGCGAGTCGGCAATCGAGTTCACCTTCCGCCAACTGACCACGGCACTGGCCCTGGCCTGGGAACTGCCGTCGCTGGTCGTCCTGCTGATCAAGGGCACCGACACACCGCGCGCCAACATCGCCCGCCTGGCCGCCGACGCCGCCAAACTGATCACCACCGATCTCTCGGTGCCGGGCATGCTGAACATCCTGCACGATGCGCATAAAGCGGTGCCGGCGGCGACCCTGGCCGAACTGGCCGAACCGCTGCCGCTGCCCGATGACATCCGCGCCGGCCTGCTTGCCGCGATTGCCGCCGAAACGCCGGCATAGACCGCCAGGCCGGGAAATTTTGATCCAGGTTCAAGGTAGCTCAGGGGCCGCTTCCTATAATCGGCCCATGATTCAGTTCTCCCAACTAGCCAAGACTTTCCGCCGCATCCGTGTGCTCGACGGCATCGATCTCAGTATCGGCCTCGGCGAACGCGTCGCCCTGATCGGCTCCAACGGCGCCGGCAAGACCACGCTGATCCGCTGCCTGCTCGGCGAATACACCCACGACGGCACGGTTTCGATCGGCGGCCTCAATCCGCGCAGCAACCGCACCGCCGTACTCGGCAACATCGGCTTCGTGCCGCAGCTGCCGCCGCCGCTGAAGATGCCGGTCGGCCAGCTGATCGATTTCTCGGCCTCGCTGTGCGGCACTGATCCGCAGCGCATCCACGGCATCGCCCGGCGCCTCGGGCTCGATGTCGATGCCATCCTGACCCGCCAGTTCGTGCGCCTCTCCGGCGGCATGAAGCAGAAACTGCTGATCGCCATCGCCCTGGGCCGCGAGGCCAAGCTGCTGATCATGGACGAGCCGGCGGCCAACCTCGACCCGGAAGCGCGCAAGATCTTCTTCGACTTGCTGGCCGAGCGCCTGGAGGATGC
>DDWF01000001.1 GCA_002345845.1 Betaproteobacteria bacterium UBA2293
TCGCCCGCATCGCCGCCATCCAGGCCGCCAAACGCACCGGCGAGCTGATTCCGCTCTGCCATCCGATCGCCCTGACTCGCGTCACCGCCAACTTTTCCATCGATGACGCCCACAGTGCCGTGCATTGTGAGGTGACTGCCGAATGCTTCGGCCGCACCGGTGTCGAAATGGAAGCACTGGCCTCGGCCTCGGTTGGCCTGCTCACCATTTACGACATGTGCAAGGCCGTCGATCGCGGCATGCGTATCGATAACGTCCGCCTGATCGAAAAGAAGGGCGGCAAATCCGGTCACTGGACTGCTGAATGACAAACCTGCCCCAAGCCGATGAATGGCGCCGCCGCCTGCTCAAGGGCGGTGTCTCGGCCAGCCTGCTGACCCCCTTCCTTGGCAGCGGCCTGCTGATTCCCGGTGCCGTCCTGGCTGCCGACTGGAACCGCCCGGCCTTCACCGCCCGCAGCATCGGCGATGCCCTGAAAGCCTATGGCGCCGGTAATGCAATGGAGTCACGGGATATCGTCATCAACGCACCGGAGATCGCCGAAAACGGCGCCAAGGTCGAAGTCGAGATCAGCAGCAATCTGACCAACACCCGCAGCTTGGCACTGTTCGCCGACAAGAACCCGATGCCGCTGTGTTCGACCCTGGAGTTTTCCGGGGCGGCCCTACCCTACGCCAGGATCCAGCTGAAGCTGGCCGAAACCATGCGCATCCGCGCCGTCGCCAGAACAAGTGACGGCAAAAGCCATGTTGCTTTCCGGGAAATCAAGGTCACTCTCGGCGGTTGCGGAGGTTAACGATGGCCGAACAGATCAAACTGCGCGCACAAATTCAGGGCGAACTAACCGAGCTGCGCATCCTTTTGCAGCATCCGATGGAAACCGGCCAGCGCAAGGACGACAAGGGAATGTCTGTCGCCATGCACTTCATCCAGACTTTTGCCGTCAGTCACGGCGGCAAGATGCTGATCGAAGGCCAGCTCAACACCTCGGTCTCGCGCAATCCGCTGTTTGCCTTCCGGGTGCGCGGCATCAAAGCCGGAGACAAGCTGACCGTCAGCTGGCTGGACAATCTGGGCGAGCGCCGCCTGGACGAGTTCACTATCAGCTGAAAAACACCGGCAGCACAATGAAAAAAGCCCGTCCAGATGGACGGGCTTTCAATTCTGCAACTTCCGACGCTCAGGCGCGCTGGATGTTGGAAGCCTGCTTGCCCTTGGGGCCCTGCACGACTTCNNCGCCTTCCTTCAGGGTCTTGAAACCATTCATGTTGATGGCCGAGAAGTGTGCGAAGAGATCTTCGCTGCCATCATCAGGAGTGATGAAACCAAAGCCCTTGGAATCATTGAACCACTTGACAGTACCGATTGCCATGTTTGCAACTTTCATACAAAAAACGAACAAATTTCCGGGTCTCCCCGACTCCCTGTTTGAGCTCGGTGACCCGGTGCATTGCGGCACCGTTCAACCATCTTGAAGCCAAACACGATTGCTTTCTACGCCAGTTGAATTGGGGCGTCAACAAGTATCGATGCGGCAACGCAGCATGCACCGGGCATCGTAATTGCTTAAGACCATCTGGGAATTGCCTGGATACGACCCCATGTTTCCAGTTGCCAATTGAATCGGACTGTATAGAATCGGACGCATGGCTACGAAGTTTCAGGAAGGCGGACAACTCCAGGCGCAACGCACAAAGCCGGAGCCGCCCAGGATGTTCAAGGTGGTGTTGCTGAACGACGATTACACGCCGATGGATTTCGTCATCACCGTTCTGCAGCGCTTTTTTTCTCTGGATACTGAACAAGCGACGCGAATCATGCTCAAAGTTCACAACGAAGGTCGTGGCGTCTGCGGGGTCTTTCCGCGCGACATCGCGGCCACCAAGGTTGAACAGGTGAGTGCATTCGCCCGCCAGCACCAACACCCGCTTGCTTGCATCATGGAGGAAAACTGATGATTGCCCAGGAACTCGAAGTCAGCCTGCACATGGCCTTTGTCGAGGCGCGTCAAAAGCGCCACGAGTTCATTACCGTCGAACACCTCCTGCTGGCGCTGATCGACAACCCGTCGGCGGCCGATACATTGCGTGCCTGCGGCGCCAAGCCCGACGCGCTGCGCAAGGATCTGACCAACTTCATCAACGAACACACGCCGACCGTTTCCGGCGAAGACGATATCGACACCCAGCCGACGCTCGGTTTTCAGCGCGTCATCCAGCGCGCCATCCTGCATGTGCAATCGTCCGGCAAGAAGGAAGTCAATGGCGCCAACGTGCTGGTCGCCATTTACGGCGAGAAGGATTCGCACGCCGTCTATTTCCTGCAAAAGCAGGGGGTGACACGGCTCGACGTGGTCAATTACATTTCCCACGGCATCAGCAAGGTGCCGCAACAGAAGGCGGCTGCCGAGGGCGAAACGATCGAGACCGAAGGCGAGAAGGAGGCCGGACCACTCGAGCAATACACGATCAATCTCAATGCCCTTGCCCTGCAGGGCAAGATCGATCCACTGATCGGCCGCGACAAGGAACTGGAACGCGTGATTCAGACGCTGTGCCGGCGGCGCAAGAACAACCCGCTGCTCGTTGGCGAGGCCGGTGTCGGCAAGACGGCGATCGCCGAAGGCCTGGCCCGGCGTATCGTCGAGAGTGACGTGCCGGAAATCCTGGCCAAGGCCAACGTCTATTCGCTGGACATGGGCGCTCTGCTGGCCGGCACCAAGTACCGCGGCGATTTCGAGCAGCGGCTGAAGGGCGTGCTCAAGCAGTTGGGCGACAACCCCAACGCCATTCTGTTCATTGACGAGATCCACACGCTGATCGGTGCCGGCTCTGCCTCGGGCGGCACGCTCGACGCCTCCAACCTGCTCAAGCCGGCTCTCTCTTCGGGCCAGCTGAAGTGCATCGGGGCGACGACCTACACTGAGTTCCGCGGCATTTTCGAGAAGGACAGCGCGCTGTCGCGGCGTTTCCAGAAGATCGACGTCAATGAACCGTCGGTGGCCGAGACCGTGGAGATCCTCAAGGGCCTGAAGGCGCGTTTCGAGGCGCACCACGGCATCAAGTACTCGGCGACGGCCATTACTTCGGCCGCCGAACTGGCGGCCCGCTATATCACCGATCGTCATCTTCCCGACAAAGCCATCGACGTCATCGACGAGGCCGGCGCCGCCCAGCGCATCCTGCCCAAGTCGAAGCAGAAGAAGATGATCAACAAGACGGACATCGAGGAGATTGTCGCCAAGATCGCTCGCATACCTTCCCAACACGTCACGCTGGACGATCGCGGCGCCCTGAAAAATCTCGACCGCGACCTGAAGGCCGTCGTCTTCGGCCAGGACAAGGCCATCGACGCCCTGACCAAGGCGATCAAGATGGCCCGCTCCGGCCTCGGCAATCCGGGCAAGCCGATCGGCTCCTTCCTGTTCAGCGGCCCGACCGGCGTCGGCAAAACGGAAGTGGCCAAACAGCTGGCTTACTGCATGGGCATCGAGCTGCTGCGCTTCGACATGAGCGAGTACAT
>DDWF01000030.1 GCA_002345845.1 Betaproteobacteria bacterium UBA2293
ACATCGACCATGTGGGCCTGGCCGGCACTGTCGAAATGGGTGAGATTCTGTTGGGTCACGGAGTTTTGCAGGAGGTTACGCGTTGCCCGCAGAGCGGGTTCTCGGGGCTGCGTTATCATAACACCATGCCTTTTGCCCAACGCCTGATCGCGGGCCTTCTAGTCTGCTCGCTCGTTGCCCAGCCGCTGCATGCCGACAGCCTGCCGGAACTTGGCGATGTCGCCAGCAACGAGCTGTCGCTGAATACCGAAAAACGCATCGGGCGCCAGATCATGAACGAGATTCGCCTCAAGGAGCCAGCCTATCTCGAGGATGCGGATGTCGAAGGCTACCTGAATGTGCTCGGGGGCAAATTGGTGGCTGCCAGTGACGATCCGGGTATCGGTTTCTTCTTTTTCGCCATCGCCGATCAAAGCATCAACGCCTTCGCCATGCCTGGCGGTTTCATCGGTGTCCATACCGGTTTGATCATCAATGCCCAGACCGAGTCGGAACTGGCCGGCGTGATGGCGCACGAAATAGCACACGTCACTCAGCGTCACATTGCCCGCCAGGTTTTCCAGTCCAAGCAGCTGGGCATGGCCTCCATGCTGGCCATGGGCCTGGCCCTGCTGGCGGCGCGCTCCAGTTCGCAGGCGGCGAGTGCGGCCATCGCCACCACCCAGGCCGGGGCGATCTCCGCCCAGCTGGCTTTTTCGCGCGACTTCGAACGCGAATCCGATCGCCTGGGTTTCGATATCCTGCGCAAGGCGGGCTTCGACGTACGCGGCATGGCCGCATTTTTTGATCGCCTGCAGCGTTCTTCGCGTCATTACGAGAACAATGCGACGGCCTACTTGCGCACTCATCCGCTGACTGGCGAGCGCCTGACCGACATGCAGAATCGCGAGGGTGAGTTAGCCTATCGCCAGATACCGGACAGCGTCGAATTCCAGCTAATTCGGGCCAAGTTGCGTGCCATGCAGGGAACCCCGGCGGAAGCGGTACGCCATTTCGAAACGCTTCTTGCCGAAGGCAAGTTCGCCTCGGAAGTGGCGGTTCGCTACGGTCTGGCTTATGCCCTGTTGCGCGCGCGTGATTGGGCGGCGGCCGAACTGCAGTTGCAGCCCTTGCGTTCCGGCAAGGCGGAAGCGCCGATGATTGAGCGCCTGCAGGCTGAGTTGCGCATTGCCCAAGGCGATGCTGCCACGGGGTTGGCGATCTACCGCGAGGCGCTCCGGCGTTTTCCGCTTCACCAGGGGCTGCTTGACGGTTACGGCCAGGCCTTGCTCGGCGCGCGCCGCTTCACCGAGGCGCTGCGCTTTGCCGATGAGCAGTTGCAGGTGCGGCCGGAGGAGGTGCGTTTTCTCCGTCTGCGGGCGGCCAGTCATGCCGGTATGGGCCAGATGGCCCAGCAACACCAGGCCTTGGCCGAAGTCTTTGCCCTGCACGGACAGACCGGGGCAGCGATCGAGCAACTTGAGCTGGCGCAAAAGGCCGGCGATGCCAATTTTTACGTGATGTCGGCCATCGATGCCCGCTTGCGCGAACTGAAGCGGCTGCGCCTTGAGGAACTCAAGGAAAGGCGCAATTGAGGTTAAAATCGTGGCTCTAATCCCCGGAATCTGGAACACCATGGAATTCGATCGCGATCTCGACGTCAAGGGACTCAACTGCCCGCTTCCCATCCTGCGTACCAAGAAGGCGCTGGCCGAGATGGATTCCGGCCAGGTGCTGCGCGTACAGGCGACTGATCCGGGTTCGCTGAAGGATTTTCCCGCTTTTGCCAAGCAGACCGGCAATGAGCTGATCGCCCAAAAAGAAGAAAACCGCGTCTTCGAGTACTACCTCAAGCGTAAGTAATTCCCGCGTTGCACGCTTTCTTCGAGGACAGGCAGGCAGCAGCGGGCGAGCCCGCGGCCTGGCTTTTCGAGGAATTGGTCGAATGCCGGGAAGTACACGACCAGGCCGGCCTGGATAAGGCTTTGCAGGATCTGCACGCGGCGCCGGGGTGGACGGTTGTCGCCTTCGCCTATGAACTGGGCTATTTGCTGGAAGCGAAAAGCGCCCCGGCCAAGCATTCCTTGGCGCCACAGGCGCCGTTGGCGCGTTTCTGGCGATTCGCCAGTTGCCGTCGGATGAATGCCGCGGAGGCCGAGGCTTGGTGCGAGCAGGCGGCGAACGATGCAGCGGCCGGCGTTGGCGGTCTGCAGGAGACCATCGCCGAAGATGCGTACCAGGTTGCCGTTGAGCGTATTCAGTCGCTGATTGCCGCTGGCGACTGCTATCAGGTCAATTTCACCTTTCCCCTGGATTTTTCCTGGTTCGGCACGCCAGTCAGCCTGTACGCCCGGTTGCGTGCCTGCCAGCCGGTGCGCTACGGCGGCTTCATTGGCGATGAGCGGGCAGGTATCGTTTCGTTGTCGCCCGAGTTGTTTGTCGAGCGTCGCGGAGACCGGTTGCGCACTAGGCCGATGAAGGGCACGGCAGCGCTCGACATGCCACCGGACATGCTGCGCAATTCGGTCAAGGATCGTGCCGAGAACGTGATGATCGTTGACCTACTGCGCAATGATCTTGGTCGCATTGCCGACAAGGGCAGTGTCCAGGTCGACCGACTGTTCGAAATCGAGGACTATCCGACGGTGCGCCAGATGGTCTCGGAAATCTCTGCGTCGGTGGCTGGCCGTAGTTTTGGCGAGATTCTCAAGGCGATGTTTCCCTGCGGTTCGATCACCGGGGCGCCGAAAATCCGGGCCATGCAAATCATCGGCGAACTGGAACAGACGCCGCGAGGCCTGTACACCGGTGCCTTTGGCTGGCTGGCGCCGGATGGCGATTTTCGCCTCAATGTTGCCATCCGTACGCTGGAGCTGGCGGCTGATGGCAGTGGTCGTCTGGGAATTGGTAGCGGCATCGTTGCCGACTCAGAGGCGGCTGCCGAATGGCAAGAGTGCCGCCTGAAGTCGCGCTTTTTGCGCGACTGTGACCCGGGCTTGCAACTGATCGAGACCTTGCGCCGCGACAACGGTGTCTATCCGATGTGGGCCGGGCATTTCGCCCGCTTGCAGCGCTCCGCCGAGTGGTTCGGCTTCGCCCTGGACGAGCAGCGCTTGTGCCGGCAACTGGCTGAGCAGCCGACCGCCGGTGTCTGGCGGGTACGCCTGACCTTGAACAAGGCCGGTGCCATCGCCATCCAGTCGTTCCCCCTTGCGCATACGCCACCGACTGTTCAGTGGGCCTTGCTGGCTGCTCAGGTAATCGATTCCGCTGATCCGTTGCGCCGCCACAAGACTACGGCGCGCGCGATCTACGACGAGGCGCTGCGGAACCTGCCAGCAGACGCCGGCATCTTCGATGTGGTTTTTCTCAACGAACGGGGTGAGGTTGCCGAAGGGGCGCGCAGCAATGTCTTTGTCGAGCGTGACGGTGTCCTGCTGACGCCGCCGCTGGGCAGCGGCGCCTTGCCCGGCGTGCTGCGCGCCAGCCTGCTGGCTCAGGGAAAGGCGCGCGAGGCAGTTCTTTGCCGCGCCGACCTGAATGGTGAATTCTGGCTGGGCAATGCCCTGCGCGGCCTGATTCCGGTGCGCCTGAAAACGCAGCCCTGAAAAGCTCCAGGGCTGCGGCTCTCTTTACCCCAGCTTGGCCAATTGCGGCTTCATCTTGTCGAGCGTGGCGCAGAACTCGGCGACGCGTTGCTTTTCCTGCTCGACCACAGCGGCCGGGGCGCGGGCGACGAAGCCTTCGTTCGATAGCTTGCCCTGAGCGATGGCGATCTGCTTTTCCAGCTTCTCGATTTCCTTCTTCAGGCGCTCCTTCTCGGCCGCGATATCGATCTCGACCTTGAGCATCAGACGCGTCTCGCCGACCACGGCGACGGGCGCCATGGTGTCGGCCGGCATGTCGTCGACGATCTGCACTTCGGAGAGCTTGCCCAGCGCTTGCAGGATGGGGGCGAACTCGGCGATGTCGGCGCCGCCACCGGCGACCAGCAGCGGCATGCGTTGAGCTGGCGAGACGTTCATCTCGCCGCGCAGGTTGCGGCAGGCGTGGGTTAGCACCTTCAGGCGCTCAATCTTGGCCTCGCTGGCGGCGTCGAGCTTGTGGTCCTCGGCACGCGGGTAGGCGGCGAGCATGATCGAATCGTGCGTCTTGCGGCCGGCAATCGGCGCGACCGTTTGCCACAGTTCCTCGGTGACAAAGGGGATCAGCGGGTGGGCCAGGCGCAGGATGGCTTCCAGCGTGCGGATCAGGGTTCGCCGGGCGCCGCGCTGCTGGGCGTCGTTGCCGGTCTGGATGGCGACCTTGGCGATTTCCAGGTACCAGTCGCAGAACTCGTCCCAGATAAACTTGTAGATGGCCTGGGCGATCAGGTCGAAACGGTAGTCGGTGAAGTGCTGCTCGACTTCCTGCTCGACGCGCTGCAACTGGCTGACGATCCAGCGATCGGCGAAGCTGAATTCGAGCGGGGCCGAACCGCCGCAGGTCGGGCCGTTCTGTTGGTGCTCAAGGGCCAGGTCGTGGCCTTCGACGTTCATCAGCACGAAGCGGGTGGCGTTCCACAGCTTGTTGCAGAAATTGCGGTAGCCGTCGCAGCGGTTGAGGTCGAACTTGATGTCACGGCCGGGCGAGGCGAGCGAGGCGAAGGTGAAGCGCAGCGCGTCGGTGCCGAAGGACTGGATGCCGTCCGGGAATTCCTTCTTCGTCTTCTTGGCGATGCTCTCCGCCTGCTTCGGGTTCATCAGGCCGGTCGTCCGCTTCTCGATCAGCGCCTCAAGGCCGATGCCGTCGATCAGGTCGATCGGGTCAAGCACGTTGCCCTTCGACTTCGACATCTTCTGGCCTTCGCCGTCGCGGATCAGGCCGTGCACATAGACGTGCTTGAACGGGATCTGGCCGGTGATCTGCTTGGTCATCATGACCATGCGGGCGACCCAGAAGAAGATGATGTCGAAACCGGTGACCAGCACAGAGGACGGCAGATATTGCTTGAGCAGCGGGTTGGCGGCGTCGATGGCTTCGTCGCCGGTCCAGTCGAGGGTCGAGAACGGCCACAGGGCGGAGGAGAACCAGGTGTCGAGGACGTCGTCGTCACGCTTGAGGGCGCCGGTATAGCCCTGCTTGGCGGCTTCGGCTTTGGCTTCGTCTTCGCTATGGGCGACGAAAATCTGGCCATTGTCGCCATACCACGCCGGAATCTGGTGGCCCCACCACAGTTGGCGGGAAATGCACCAGTCCTGGATGTTGTTCAGCCACTGGTTGTAGGTATTGACCCAGTTTTCCGGATAGAACTTGATCTCGCCGGAATGGACAACTTCCAGCGCCTTCTCGGTGATCGACTTGCCGTCATCGCCGGGCTTGCTCATCGCGACGAACCACTGGTCGGTCAGCATCGGCTCGATGACAACATTGGTCCGGTCGCCGCGCGGCACCTTCAGTTTGTGCTTGTCGACCTTGACCAGGATGCCTTGTTCTTCAAGATCGGCGACGACGGCCTTGCGGGCGTCGAAGCGGTCGAGGCCACGGTATTTTTCCGGGGCGTTGTCGTTGATCTTCGCATCCAGCGTCAGGATCGAGATCATCGGCAGGCCGTGGCGCTGGCCGACCGCATAGTCGTTGAAGTCGTGCGCCGGCGTGACCTTGACGCAGCCGGTACCGAATTCGAGATCGACGTAGGAGTCGGCAATGACCGGGATTTCGCGATCGGTCAGCGGCAGTTTCACCATCTTGCCGATCATGTGCTTGTAGCGCTCGTCTTCCGGATGGACCATCACGGCGGTGTCGCCGAGCATGGTTTCCGGGCGCGTCGTGGCGACGACCAGGCTATCGCTGCCATCGGCCAGCGGATAGCGAATCTGCCACATGAAGCCGTCTTCTTCTTCCTGCACGACTTCGAGGTCGGAAACGGCGGTGTGCAGCTTCGGATCCCAGTTCACCAGGCGCTTGCCGCGATAGATCAGGCCTTCCTTGTGGAGGCGCACGAAGGTCTCGGTGACAATCTTCGACAGGCCGGCATCCATGGTGAAGCGTTCGCGCGTCCAGTCGNNGCCGCGATAGATCAGGCCTTCCTTGAACAGGCGGACGAAGGTTTCGGTGACGACCTTGTTGAGGCCGGCATCCATGGTGAAGCGCTCGCGCTTCCAGTCCGGGCTGGTACCCATGCGGCGCATCTGTTTGGTGATGGTGTTGCCGGAGTATTCCTTCCATTCCCAGACCTTTTCCAGGAACTTCTCGCGGCCGAGGTCGTGGCGCGAAATGCCTTGCGCGTCGAGTTGGCGTTCGACGACGATTTGCGTCGCGATGCCGGCGTGGTCGG
>DDWF01000187.1:0-8511 GCA_002345845.1 Betaproteobacteria bacterium UBA2293
TGGTCGTAGCCCGGCGCGATGTCGGTGGTCAACGGACCTAGCGTGTAGAACGGGGCTTCCTTGCAGTATTCGAGCTGCAGGTCCATGTTCTCTTTAATGAGGTGCATCGGCACGTGGCCCGGGCCTTCGATGATGGTCTGCACGTCGTGCTTCCAGGCAATTGCGGTCAACTCGCCGAGCGTCTTCAATTCGCCCAGCTGCGCTTCGTCGTTGGCGTCGTAGATCGAGCCAGGACGCAGGCCGTCGCCGAGTGAGAAGGCCACGTCGTAGGCCTTCATGATTTCGCAGATGTCCTCGAAGTGCGTGTAGAGGAAGCTTTCCTTGTGGTGCGCCAGACACCACTTGGCCATGATCGAGCCGCCGCGGCTGACGATGCCGGTCATGCGGTTGGCGGTCATCGGGATGTAGCGCAGCAGCACGCCGGCGTGGATGGTGAAGTAGTCGACGCCCTGCTCGGCCTGTTCGATCAGCGTGTCGCGGAAGATTTCCCAGGTCAGGTCCTCGGCCTTGCCGTTGACCTTCTCCAGCGCTTGGTAGATCGGCACCGTGCCGATCGGCACCGGCGAGTTGCGGATGATCCACTCGCGCGTTTCGTGAATGTTCTTGCCGGTGGACAGGTCCATCACGTTGTCGGCGCCCCAGCGGATCGCCCACACCAGCTTGTCCACTTCTTCCTCGATGCTGGAGGTGACGGCCGAGTTGCCGATGTTGGCGTTGATCTTGGTCAGGAAGTTGCGGCCGATGATCATCGGCTCGCTTTCCGGGTGGTTGATGTTGTTGGGGATGATGGCGCGGCCACGGGCCACTTCGCTGCGCACGAACTCCGGGGTGATTTCTTCCGGGATGCTGGCACCGAAGTTCTGACCGGGATGCTGGCGGGTCAGCAGCTTGGCCATTTTTTCGCCCATCGGACCGGTGGCCCGCAGCGATTCGACATAGGCGGCGCGATTCAAATTCTCGCGGATGGCCACGTATTCCATTTCCGGCGTGATGATGCCTGTACGGGCGTAATGCATCTGCGACACGTTGGCGCCGGCCTTGGCGCGGCGCGGCTTGCGCTGCAGGCCAGGGAAGCGCAGTTCGTCGAGCGCCTGGTCGGCCGCTCGCTGGCGACCGAATTCGGAAGACAGGTCCGGCAGTTCTTCGGTATCGTTGCGCTCTGCTATCCATTTTGCCCGCAGTGCCGGCAGGCCGGAGCGGATGTCGACCTTCACCGCCGGGTCGGAATAAACGCCGGAACAGTCGTAAACATAGATCGGCGGATTCTGCTCGCCGCCCATGCCGGTCGGCGTGTCGGCCTGCGAGATTTCACGCATCGGCACCCGGATATCCGGACGCGAGCCCGCGACGTAAACCTTGCGGGAATTGGGCAGCGGCTGGACTGCAGCCTCGTCGACGTGGGCATTGGCGGCGAGGAATTGTTCGGTGGCGTTCATTGAAGCTCCATGCGTGAATTCAGGGGGTAAGACGGGCAAGGAGCGATAAGGTTCGTTTCCCTACGACGGCATGACCCGGTCAGGTTCGAAGGGTATTTCTCAGTCGGCCAACTGTGGAAAACTCAGGCCAACACCCCTAACGAGAGGTCTGCAAGTTACTGGAAACACAGGCAAAATGCAAGGAAGCAAAGGCCGCGCTCAAGATTTCTCGAAATTGGTCGAAATCATAAAGACAAGCCGCGGATTTCAAAAATAAAGAGGTTCTGAATGCATCCATCGATCGTGGTCGCCCTGGCCATCGCCCTGCCCCTGACGGCGACTGCCGCGCCCACCTGGCAGAACGTTTCGTCCGAGCCGGGCAAACGCATCGAACTCGACCGTACCAGCATCAAGCGTGAGGGCCAGACTGTCGAAGCGCAGAGCCGGATGATCCTCGAGAAGGAACTGATCGACATTCGCTCGGGCGCCCCCTATCTGATCATCGAGGTGGTCACCCGTTACGACTGTACCGCGCGCAACGCCAACACCATCAAGCGGACCTTCAAGAAGGACGAGAACACCATCGTTCGCGCCGAAGACCTCAAGGGCACCGACCTGCCGGTGCGCAGTGGCACGCTCGACGACAAAGTGCTGCGCGAAGTCTGTCGGCCACCGAAGGAAAGCCAGGCCGATCTCGCCGCCAAGGCCAACGAGGCGGCCAACCAGTTGCGCCAGGCCAACGAGGCGCTGCTGAAGAAGGAACTGGCCAAGGCGCCGAAGGCAGCACCGCTGAAGACTTCGGAAGGCGCCCCGGCAGCGGCCGAAGAAGCACCCAAGTCGGCCATTCCCTCGATCCGGCCCAGCCTGAAAGCAGCGGCGGAAGCGAACCAGCCGAAGCCGACAGCCAATCCCGCACCAGTTGAAACCAGACCTGTTGCCCAGAACGCGCCAGCCCCCGTTGCCAAACCGCCCGCCATCCGTCGGCCACCGGCCACCAAGCCCAAACCGCCCGCCCCGCAAGGTGGCTACATGCTGGAACTGGTGCGCAGCGAACCCGCTCGCCCGACGCTTCCCGTGCAATGGGGCTACGATGGTGCCGGCGCTCCGGAAAACTGGGCCCGCCTCGATCCGCGCAACTCGCTTTGCGCCAGCGGCCAGCGTCAGTCGCCGATCGACATCAGCGACGGCATCAAGGTTGATGTCGAACCGGTCCGCTTCGACTATCGCCCCAGCCGCTTCCGTATTGCCGACACCGGGCGAACCGTTGAGGTTTTCCTCGGCGACATGTCATTTTCCCTGACCGGCAAGACCTACACGCTGCAAAAGATCGCCTTCCACCGCCCATCGGAGGAGAGGATCGACGGTCGCCGCTTCGACATGTCGGCGCACCTCATCCACAAGGCCGATGATGGACAGCTGGCGATCATCGCCGTGCTGATCGAGCGGGGCAACGAGAACCCCTTCATCCAGACCCTGTGGAACAACCTGCCGCTGGAAAAGGGGCTGGAAGTCGCGCCGCCGGCCGCCACCATCGACCTCGATGCCCTGCTGCCAACCTCGCGCAACTATTACGCCTACATGGGATCGCTGACCACGCCGCCATGCACCGAGGGCGTGCTGTGGCTGGTCATGAAACAACCGATCCAGGTTTCCCAGCAGCAGGTCGACATCTTCTCCCGGCTATATCGCAACAACGCCCGGCCAGTCCAGCCGACCAACGGCCGCCTGATCAAGGAAGGGCGCTGAGCACACCGACCCGGGTGGCACTGCCGCTCGGCAAGCGCAGGAGCCGGCCGGCGACTCAGCTATAATCGAGTTTTGTCGGAACCAATATATTAGCTCATGCTAATATATAGCCTGCGGAGACCCCAATGAACATCGAGCAAGCGCGCTTCAACATGATTGAACAGCAGATCCGGCCGTGGGACGTGCTGGACCCGCAGGTTCTCGACCTGCTTTTCGTCGTCAAACGCGAAAACTTCACTCCCCCGGCTTATCGCAGCCTGGCTTTCGCCGACATGGAACTGCCGCTGGGCGATGGGCAGAGCATGCTGACCCCAAAGGTCGAAGCCAAGCTGCTGCAGGAACTCGACCTGCGCAAAACCGACAAGGTGTTGGAAATCGGCACCGGTAGCGGCTACATGGCTGCCCTGCTGGCTGCCCGTGCCGAGCACGTGGTCACCGTCGAATGCCGCCCGGCACTGGCTGAGCAGGCACGGCAGAACCTTGCCCAGGCCGGTGTTGCCAACGTCACCGTCGAAACCGGCAACGGCGCCGCTGGCTGGCCCTCGCGCGGCCCTTACGATGCGATCATCGTCTCTGGCTCGCTGCCGTCACTGCCCGATGCCCTGCTCAAGCAATTGCGTGTCGGTGGCCGCCTGGCTGCCATCGTCGGCGCCGCGCCGGTCATGGAAGCCGTATTGGTGACCTGTACCGGCGAAGGCGTCTACAACAGCGTCAACCTGTTCGAGACAGTCATCGCCCCGCTTGACGGCTTTGCCGCCAAGCCGTCATTCAGCCTCTGATGCAACAGCTGCTGCCAGCGCAACTTGCCGAGTGGCTGGCCGATGCCGGCCGGCCGCCACCGCTATTGCTTGACGTACGCGAGCCCTGGGAGTTCGAACTGTGCCAGATCGCCGGATCACAGCCCATGCCCATGCATCTGGTGCCGGTACGCTGTCAGGAACTTGATCCCGAGCGGGATATTGTCGTCATCTGTCACCATGGCGCGCGCAGCATGCAAGTCGCGATGTTCCTCGAGAATCGCGGCTTCGCCTCGGTGCACAATCTTGCCGGTGGCGTTAATGGCTGGGCCACAAACGTTGACCCTGCCATGCGTCGTTACTGAGGACATCATGAAAGCCCTTGCCAGCCTGCTCGCCACTGCGCTATTCACCTTGAACGCCCAGGCCGATGACCTGATGCAGGTCTACCGGGCAGCCCAGGAGAACGATCCGACCTTCGCCGCCGCCCAGGCGGCGCTGGATGCCGGCCGTGAAAAGCTGCCGCAGGGGCGCGCCGGCCTGCTTCCCAGCCTGACCCTGTCGGGTAATACGGTGTGGAACGAAAACGACCTGTCGAACCGCAATGGCAGCGTCATTGCCAAGCAGCGCTACAACTCCAACGGTTACCAGCTGACCCTGTCGCAGCCGCTGTTCCGCTGGCAAAACTGGATTGCCTACGACCAATCGAAGCTGCAGGTGATGCAGGCCGAAGCGACCTTCGTCAACGCTCGCCAGGACCTCATCCTGCGCGTCGCCACGGCTTACTTCGACGTCCTTTTCGCCAGCGAGAACCTGGCCGCCGTGCAAGCCAACAAGGCGGCCATCAGCCAGCAACTGGAGTCGGCGAAAAAGAATTTCGAAGTCGGCAACGCGACGATTACCGATACGCATGAAGCACAGGCGCGCTACGACCTGGTCATCGCTCAGGAAATTGCCGCCGAGAGCGACCTCGAAGTGAAGAAGAGTGCACTACTATCGATCATCGGCCGCAATCCGACTACCCTTGCCGGCCTGCGCAAGGATGCCGAACCCGGACAACCGACGCCCGCCGACATGAGCCAATGGGTAAGCGCCGCCGAAAAGGACAGCATCAATGTCCAGATCCAGCAAGCGCTGGCCGAGATCGCCGCCCGCGAAGTCGACCGGCAACGCGCCGGCCACTACCCGACCATCGATCTGGTAGCCAACTATGGCTACGCGAAGTCGAGCACACAGGGCGCTGGTCTGATCGAAAACGATTACCAGAACGTCGGCGTTCAATTGAACATCCCGCTCTATTTGGGCGGTCAGGTGATGTCCCGGCAACGCGAGGCCTCGGCCAACCGGGCAGCAGCCATGTCGACACTGGAAGCGGCCCGCCGCGGCGCCGCCCAGTCAGCGCGTCAGCAATATCTGGGCGTCGCCAACGGCCTGGCCCAGATAAGGGCGCTCAAGGCGGCACTGGTTTCCTCGCAGTCGGCCCTTGAGTCGAACAAGCTGGGCTACGAGGTCGGCGTGCGCATCAATATCGATGTGCTGAATGCGGAGAATCAGGTCTATGTCACCCGCCGCGACCTGGCCCGTGCCACCTTCGACACCCTGCTCGCCCAATTGCGCCTGAAGGCTGCCACCGGCGCCCTCGGCGAGGACGACGTGGCCGCCATCAACGCCCTGCTCGAACCGACCACCGTTCGATAAACGCCAGCGTGCGCTGCGTCGCCCCGCGATGAGCGCGGGCGAAGTCACCAGCGGCCTGGCGCATGGCCGACAGTTTTTCCGCATCCGCGAACAGTTGACGCAAGGTATCGGCCAGGCCCGCTTCATCAGCCACCCTCAGCGCCGCCCCGGCGGCAATTGCATCCGTCGTCGCCTGCAGGAAATTGAAGGTATGCGGCCCGACCACCACCGGACAGCCACAGGCAGCGGCCTCGATCAGGTTCTGACCGCCGAGTGGCAGCAGGCTGCCGCCGATGAAAGCGACGTCGGCCAGACGGTAGTAAGCCGCCATTTCCCCCATGCTGTCGCCCAACCAGACTTCCGTCCCGGTGTCCGGCATGACCTCACTCCGCCGCTGCCAGGCAAGGCCGCGCTGGGTCAGCAGGTTCGCCACCTCGTCGAAACGTTGCGGATGGCGCGGCACCAGAACCAGCAAGGCGTCACCTAGGGCCAGGCGCTGCCAGGCAGCGAGAATCAGTTCCTCCTCGCCTTCGCGCGTACTGGCGGCCAGCCAGACTGGCCGCTTGGCGACAGCATTGCGCCAGGTATCGCCCAGCGCCAGTTTGTCCTCGGCCGGAGCGACATCGAACTTGATGTTGCCGCAGATTTCAACAGGGCCCGCCCCCTGGCTGGCGAGGCGCCTCGCATCACCAGCAGTCTGAGCGCAAATACCGGTCAGGGCGGCAAAGGCCGGCCGGACCAGCGCCGCCAGGCGGCCATAGCCACGGGCCGAGCGCTCCGACAGACGGGCATTGGCGAGAACGACTGGAACGTCGTAGCGGCGGCAGGCGGCCATGAGATTGGGCCAGATTTCCGTTTCCATCAGGACGCCGAAGGCCGGCGCGAAGTGGCGCAGAAAACGCCGCGTGGCGCCCGGATAATCGTAGGGCAAATAGGCCTGCAGCACGCGCTCGCCATAGACTGCGTGTCCGGCCTCACGGCCGGTCGGCGTCATGCCGGTGAGCATGATGCGATGCTCCGGCCAGCGCGCCAGCAGCCCTTCAATCAGCGGTTGCGCCGCCCGCGTCTCGCCAACCGAGACGGCATGCACCCAGATCAGCTTCGGCGGCGCCGACTGACCGTAGACGCCGTAGCGTTCGGCCAGATGTTGCAGATACTCGGGCTGCTTGCGCGCCCGCCAGAGCAGACGCAGCCAGATCAGCGGGCTGGCCAGGTAGAACAGCAGTGAATAGATCCAGCGGGCCATCACGCCGCCGACAGTTGCTCGAGCACCTGGTCGGCCGACGGCACCTGGCCTTTGCCGCCCAGATTGCAGTGGAAGGCCGTGCCGTAAACGCCGGTCAACCCCGGATCGGTCGCCGTATACAGGGCGATGGTCGGCACTTTCAGGGCCACGGCCAGATGGGTCAGCCCGGTATCGACGCCGACCGCCGAGCGGGCGCCGGCGAGCAGGGCGGCCAGTTGTGGAATGCTCAGCGGCGGCGCCGCGACCGCCCCGGGAATGTCGGCTGTCAGGCGCGCCGCCCGCTCACGTTCCGGCGCACTGCCGGCCGGCAGCACGGCGGCGCAGCCCTGCTTGTGCAATTGGCGGCCAAGTTCCAGCCAGTGCTCTTCGGGCCAAAGTTTGTCGTCGCGGCTGGTGGCCGTCAGGAAAACGGCATAGGGCGCCGGCGGCAACCAGTCGAAGTCGGCCGGAGCAACGGCGATGCCATAGTCCGGCGACGGGTGCGGCACATAGCCGAGCGCCGCCCCCACCAGCTGGCGGTTGCGGGCCACCGCATGATCGGCTGTCGACACGGCGAAATGGCGTTGGTAGAAACGGGCGGCCAGCGGCTCACGCGCCGACGCGGCATCGTAACCGCAGCGCGTTCCAGTAGCCTGAGCCGCCAGCAGCGCGCTCTTCAGCAGCCCCTGGGTATCGATCACCAGATCATATGACTGTCGCTGCAGCGCCGCCCGACTGGCCGCCATTTCGCGCCAGGTTCGGCCGGCAAACAGATTCTTGCGCCAGCGGCGAATGGCCACCGTGACGATCTCCGCCACACCCGGATGCAGGCGGGGAATGGCAGCAAAACTCTCCTCGACACACCAGTCAATGATGACGTCGGGAAAATGCTGGCGAATGTCGCCAATCACCGGCAAGTTGTGGATAACATCGCCGAGCGAGGAAGTTTTCACGATCAGGATGCGCATCGGCGGATAAAATGGCGGCTCTTCGAAGCGGCAATTATAAATGCCTGACCTGCATCGCTCCCTTTCTCTCGCCGCCTGCATCGCAATTGCCGATGCGATGCGGATGCTGCAGTGCGATAAAATCCAATGATCATTCGCCAGGAATAAGTTCGTGAAAATTCTCGTCACCGGCGCCGCCGGTTTTATCGGCATGACCACCACCCTGCGCCTGCTGGCCCGCGGCGATCAGGTTGTCGGCCTCGACAACCTTAACGACTACTACGAAGTGACGCTCAAGGAGAGCCGCCTGGCCCGCCTGACCGGCCATGCCAACTTCCGCTTCGTCAAGCTCGATGTCGCCGACCGCCCAGGCATGGAGGCCTTGTTCGCCGCCGAGAAATTCGACAAGGTGATCCACCTGGCCGCCCAGGCCGGCGTCCGCTACTCGCTGCAGAATCCGCATGCCTACATCGAGAGCAACATCGTCGGCTTCACCAACATCCTCGAAGGCTGCCGCCACAACAAGGTGGCGCATCTGGTCTATGCCTCCAGCTCCAGCGTCTATGGCGGCAACACGAAAATGCCCTTCTCCGAGCACGACAGCGTCGACCACCCGGTCAGCCTGTACGCAGCAACCAAGAAGGCCAACGAGCTGATGGCACACACCTACAGCCACCTCTACGGCCTGCCGACCACCGGCCTGCGCTTTTTCACCGTTTATGGTCCGTGGGGCCGGCCGGACATGGCCCTGTTCCTGTTCACCA
>DDWF01000187.1:8541-9206 GCA_002345845.1 Betaproteobacteria bacterium UBA2293
CATCGACGACATCGTCGAAGGCGTCATCCGCGTCACCGACCGTACCGCCGAGCCGAACCCGGCCTATATTGCTGACGAGGCCGATCCGGCCACGAGCAATGCGCCCTATCGGGTCTTCAACATCGGCAACAACAACCCGGTGCAGCTGCTCGACTTCATTGGCGCCATCGAGAAAGCTCTCGGCCGCCAGGCGGAAAAGCGCCTGCTGCCACTGCAGGACGGCGACGTCCCGGCCACTTACGCCAACACCGACCTGCTCAATGACTGGGTTGGCTTCGTCCCCGGCACCTCCGTCCAGGATGGCGTCGATCGTTTCGTCGCCTGGTATCGCGACTACTACAAGGTTTAAGGATCAGCTATGTGTGGCATCGTCGCGGCAGCCGCCGGCAACAACATCGTTCCCGTCCTCGTCGAGGGCCTGAAGAAACTCGAATACCGCGGCTATGACTCGGCCGGTCTGGCCGTCATCAGCGGCGGCGCCATCGAACGCGTCCGCTCGGTCGGCCGCGTTGCCGAACTGGCAGCCGCTTCGGCCAGCACCAGCGCCGTCACCGGCATCGCCCACACCCGTTGGGCGACGCACGGCGTGCCCTGCGAACGTAACGCCCACCCGCATGTCTCCGGCTCGATCGCCGTCGTTCACAACGGCATCATCGAGAATTACG
>DDWF01000187.1:9240-9936 GCA_002345845.1 Betaproteobacteria bacterium UBA2293
AGAGCATCGCCCACCTGATCGAAGCGACGCTGCGCCAGACGCCCGACCTCTTCGCCGCCGTGCAGATCGCCTGCCGGCGCCTGGTCGGCGCCTACGCGATCGCCGTCATCGATCACCGCCAGCCGGGCAAGGTCGTCGTTGCCCGCGAAGGTTCCCCGCTGCTGCTTGGCGTCTCCGACACCGGCAACTACGCCGCCTCCGATGCCTCCGCCCTGCTCCAGGTCACCCGCAACATGGTCTATCTGGAAAACGGCGACATCGCCGAACTGACCCCAAGCAGCGTTCGCATCACCCGCCTCGACGGCACGCCGGTCGACCGCCCGGTGCATGTCTCGCAGTTGTCGGCGGCGGCTGTCGAACTCGGCAGCTACCGCCACTACATGCAGAAGGAAATCTTCGAACAACCGGAAGCCCTGGCCAACACGCTGGAAATCGTCGGTGGCAGCAAGTCCATCCAGCCTGGCATTTTCGGCGCTGAAGCCGGCAATTTGCTGGCCGATGTCGACTCAATCCTCATCCTTGCCTGCGGCACCAGCAGCCATTCCGGCTTCACCGCCCGTTACTGGCTCGAAGCCATTGCCGGAGTCCCGTGCACTGTCGAGATCGCCAGCGAATACCGCTATCGCACCTCGGTCGCCAACCCGCGCCAGCTGATCGTTGCCATCTCGCAATCCGGCGAAACCGCCGACACCCTGG
>DDWF01000267.1 GCA_002345845.1 Betaproteobacteria bacterium UBA2293
CCGGGCAGTAGAACGGCCCCATCGCCGACTGGCCGGTGCCGCAGGCGGTCGGCGTGACGCCGGAAAAGAGCACCAGCTTGGGTTCCTGGTATTGCTTGCCGTTGGCGCGGAAGGCTTGCTGCCAGGTGTCCTCGGTCGACGCCAGTACCTGCGAGACGAAGCGGGCGGTGGCGTCGTCGGCCGGCGGTCGGCTGGCCGGCGCGCTCTGCTCGATTGCCGGCAGGCCGCCGCCACTGAGCATGTTGAGCACGGTCAACGGGTTGATGCCGAGAAAATAGCTGGCAACCAGCGCGATGGCGATGGTGCCGAGGCCAAGACGCCCGCCGCCGAGGCGCAGGCCGCCCCGTCCGCCACCGCTGCCGCGGCGGTCTTCGAGATTGTCGCTCTCGCGGTGGTCGTCCATGCGCATGATCGTGCTCCTAGCGGTAGCGGTTGATGGCCGCGCGGGTTTCCTCGGCGACGCGGCGAGCGGCGGCGGCGAAATTCTCGTCCTGGCCGGCGTACAGAATGGCACGCGAGGAGTTGATCATCAAGGCGCTGGCGGCGGCGCTGCGGCCGGCCGTGACGGTGGCCTCGATGTCGCCGCCCTGGGCGCCGATACCCGGCACCAGCAACGGCATGTCGCCGACGATTTCACGCACGCGGGCGATCTCGGCCGGGAAGGTGGCGCCGACGACGAGGCCGATCTGGCCGCTGCTGTTCCATTCGCCGGCGGCCATTCGGGCCACGCGCTCGTAGAGCTTTTCACCGCCGACGTCGAGGAACTGCAGGTCGGAGCCGCCGGCGTTCGAGGTGCGGCAGAGCAGGATCACCCCCTTGTCCGCATAGGCCAGGTAAGGCTCGACCGAGTCGCGGCCCATGTAGGGATTGACCGTCACCGCGTCGGCCTGGAAGCGGCCGAAGGCCTCGACCGCGTACTGCTCGGCGGTCGAGCCGATGTCGCCGCGCTTGGCGTCGAGAATGACCGGGATGCCCGGGTGCTTTTGATGAATGTGGGCGATCAGCGCTTCCAGCTGATCCTCGGCGCGGCGGGCAGCGAAGTAGGCGATCTGCGGCTTGAAGGAGCAGACCAGATCGGCCGTCGCATCGACGATGGCGGCGCAGAATTCGAAGATGGCGTCGTCGCGGCCCTTGAGGTGGGCGGGAAACTTGGCCGGATCGGGGTCGAGGCCGACGCAGAGCAGCGAGTTGTTCTTCTGCGCGGCGGCGGCGAGCATTTGGGTAAAGGTCATGCAGCGTCCTTTTTCAGATCAGACGGTAAATAGCGGGAAAACTTGTCGGGCAGCAGGCAGGTCTGCAGGCTGCGCTGGGTGAACAGGAAGCGGCCGTCGCAGATGAAGCCGAGCTGCTGCCAGTCAACTTCCTTGTTCAGCATCATCGTGCACTCGATCAGGTCGCGCCGGGTGAGCTGCGGGTTCTTCGTGAACAGCGCCAGCACCGAGCCGTCGAAACTGTTGCAGTCGTGCAGGAAGAAAGGCTCCGGCTGGCGCGTCCGGCCGTTGACATAGATACGCGGCAGTTCGTTGAGCGGGCAGGCGCGGCCCCACTGCCACCAGTTGCTCGTGTCGAACTTCTTGACGCGGCGGGCGAGCAGTTCGGTCTTGTACTTTTTCAGGTGCGGATGCTGGATGCCGTACAGCATGCGCCGGGTTTCGCCGGTGTCGACGGTCTTCGAGCAGACGAATTCCATGTTGCCCTTGGCGTGCGTGAAGATGTGATCGGCGCCGGAGACGGCGCCGACCTTGACCGTGAACACGTCGGCGAAGCGCACGCCATGGTCGTCACGGAGGAACATCAACTGGCCGTCGACCTCGGTGAAAGTCCGGCCGTCGGCCATGCGCCGGTCGAAGCGGCCCTTCTCGAAGCGGAAGATGGCGCAGTTCGGCGTGTGTGCGCCGAAGACACGGACATCGCCGGTCTCGTAAAAGTGGGTGATGCTGCCCTGCTGGTACAGCCAGGCATTGAGCTTCTTGGCGGCGGTCAGCTTGATGAATTCGCGCGGCACGATGAAGATCAGCTCGCCGCCCGGCTGCAAGTGGCGGATGGACTTCTCGATGAAGAACAGGAACAGGTTGCTGCGCGCATCGAACAACTCGGAGCTGAGTTGCTGCTTGGTTTCCTCGGCCACGTCCTGGTAGCGGACGTAGGGCGGGTTGCCGATGATGGTGGCGAACTGCTCGCTCAGCGGATAGCCGAAGAAATCGCGGATCTGGGCGCCGGCCGGGGCGACGCGCGGATCGATCTCGATCCCGGTGCAGTCGGCGCCGGTTTCCTGCAGGCGGTTGAAGAAAGCACCGTCGCCGGCCGAGGGTTCGAGCGTGCGGCCAGCGTTGCGGCGCAGGCCGAGCATGAAGTCGACGACATTGGGCGGCGTGAAAACCTGGCCGAGGCGTTCGACGTTGAGCGCCATGTCAGTCCGGCTGGCTGGGCTTGGCAGCCATTTTTTCGGCCGCCGCCTGTTCCCGTGCCTTTTTCTCCCAGTAGCGCTCGTTCTTGCTCTCGTCGACGAAGCGGTAGCGGCCGGCGAGCTCGCAGCCCTTCATGCCCGGGTTGCACGGCAGGTTGTTGATCTTCGTGCACCGGTCATTGACCTCGTGCGGACAGCCCCAGCTACCGGCCATGTCAGACGCCCTTGCCCCACGAATCCTTGAGCGTCACGGCGCGGTTGAACACCGGCCGGCCGTCCTGCGAATCGATCCGGTCGGCGACGAAGTAGCCATGGCGTTCGAACTGGAAGCGCTCTTCCGCTTTCGCCTCTTTCAAGCAGGGTTCGAGTTGGGCGGTGATGGTCTGCTTGGCGGCCGGGTTGAGGTCGCTGAGGAAGTCGCGTTCGAGGTCCGGCGCATCGCCTTCGCGCCGGGCGCCGGGGGCGGGGACGCTGAACAGGCGGTCGAACAGGCGGATTTCCGCCGGGTAGGCTTGCGCCGCCGAAACCCAGTGCAGATTGCCCTTGACCTTGACGCTGTCGGCGCCCGGCGTGCCGGACTTGGTGTCGGGCAGATAGGTGCAATGCACGGCGACGACCTTGCCGTTTGCATCCTTGTCGCAGCCGGTGCATTCGACGATGTAGCCGTACTTCAGGCGCGCCTTGTTGCCCGGGAACAGGCGGCGGAAGCCCTTTTCCGGCACCTCCTGGAAGTCCTCGGCTTCGATCCACAGTTCGCGGCTGAACGGCATCGAGCGCTGGCCGAGTTCCGGGTGCAGCGGATGATTAGGCGCGAAGCATTCCTCGACCTGGCCTTCCGGGTAGTTGTCGATGATCAGCTTGAGCGGATCGAGCACGGCGACGCGGCGCTGGTCGGACTCGTTCATCACTTCGCGCATGGCATCCTCGAACAGCACGTAGTCGATCAGCGAGTCGTTTTTCGAGACACCGATGCGCTCGGCGAACAGGCGGAAGCCGGCGGCCGAATAGCCGCGGCGGCGGGCGCCAACCAGGGTCGGCATGCGCGGATCGTCCCAGCCATCGACATGTTTCTCTTCAACGAGCTGAATGAGTTTCCGCTTGGACAGCACGACGTAAGTCAGGTTGAGGCGCGAGAACTCGATCTGCTGTGGCAGCGGCCGTTGCAGCAGGCCGCCTTCGGCCAGGCGTTCGAGCAGCCAGTCGTAGAACGGACGCTGATCCTCGAATTCCAGCGTGCAGATGGAGTGGGTGATGTTCTCCAGCGCATCCTCGATCGGATGGGCGAAGGTGTACATCGGATAGACGCACCACTTGTCGCCGGTGTTGTGGTGGGTGGCGTGGCGGATGCGGTAGATGGCCGGATCGCGCAGGTTGATGTTGGGCGAGGCCATGTCGATCTTCGCCCTCAGGACCCGGCACCCGTCCGGGAACTCTCCGGCGCGCATACGGGCGAACAGGTCGAGGTTCTCCTCAACGGACCGGTCGCGCCACGGACTCGGCGTGCCGGGCTCGGTGAGCGTACCGCGGTGGGCGCGGATCTCCTCGGCGGAGAGGTCGTCCACGTACGCCTTGCCCGCCTTGATCAGATGGACCGCCCACTCGTAGAGCTGCTCGAAGTAGTCGGANNAACTCGCCGGCCTGCATGCGCTTGAACAGGTCCATGTTCTCGGCGGCGCTGCGGCCGCGGAACGGCGAATCCTTGCCAGGCTGGGTCAGCGTGCCGCGGTTGGCGCGCATTTCCTCGGCCGACTGGCTGTCGACGTAGGCGTGGCCGGCCGAGATCAGGTATTCGGCGAACTGGGCCATCCAGTCGAAGTAGTTGGAGGCCTGGTAGAGATTGTTCTCACCCGCCTGCTCCCACGAGCAGCCGAGCCACTTCACCGCGTCGATGATCGAGTCGACGTATTCCTGCTCTTCCTTCTCCGGATTGGTGTCATCGAAGCGCAGGTGGCAACGGCCGCCGTAGGCTTCGGCCAGGCCGAAATTCAACAGGATCGACTTGGCGTGGCCGAAGTGCAGGTAGCCGTTCGGTTCGGGCGGGAAGCGGGTGCGGATTTTCGCCGGGTCGAGCGGTGCCGCGGCGTGGTCGGCTGCCGTGCCGGGCTGGCCGGCCCAGCGGCGCTGGGCGTGTTTGCCGGCGGCGAGGTCGGCTTCGACGATGTTCTTGATGAAATTGGCGGCGGGGGCGACTTCGGGTTTATTCGGGCTGCTCACGGGGGAACCTCTTGGCGGAATCACGCTATTTTAACCGGCGACATCGGTCAAACCGCTACAATCCCCGCTTATGTCCACCCTGCATAACCTGACTGCCGTCAATTTCCTTGCCGTCGGTGCCGGCGCCGCGCTCGGCGCCTGGGCGCGCTGGTTGCTCGGGCTGGCGCTCAACCCGCTGTTCATCGCGCTGCCGCTCGGAACGTTGGCGGCTAATGTCATCGGCGGCTACTTGGTCGGCGTGGCGGTCGGCCTGTTTCATATCAACACCCATTTTCCGCTGGCCTGGAAACTGTTCGCCATCACCGGCTTTCTCGGCGGCCTGACCACCTTCTCGACCTTCTCGGCCGAAGTCGTCGAACGCCTGCTCGCCGGCCAGCCGGCCCTGGCCATCGGCCTGGCCTCAATACATCTGGCCGGGTCGCTGACCGCGACCTACCTCGGCCTGCTGACCGTCGGCGCGACGAAGATCTGGGCTTAAGCGGCCTTCTTCAGCAGCTTCAGGCAGTCCAGCGAGGCGGCCAGATCCAGGGCGCTGAAATCGTCGAAATTGCGCAAGGCCGGATTGGCGCCGTTTTCCAGCAACAATTTCACCAGATCCGGCTTGCTGTTCGACGCGACGTACATCAGCGCCGTCGCTCCGTTGCCGTTCTGGTTGTCGATGGCGATGCCGGCGTCGATCAGGCGCTGGATGATGGCGTGACTACCGTTGTAGCAGGCCAGCCACAGCGCATTGCAGCCGTCGGCGTTGAGTATGGCGAGATCGGTGCCGAGGGTCAGCAGTTCTTCGACGATTTCCAGATTTCCTTCCTTGCAGGCGCGCATCAGCGGCGTGAAGCGGCCGTCGGCGCCGGTGGCGGATAGCTGGTCGCGGGCAAAGCCGTGCTGGTCGAGGAAGGCGGCGAGAGTCGGGGTCATGATGTTTCTTTCTGGCGTTGCGGATAGGGTGGCCCGGTCTCGATACGGGCATCGTCGATCGGCGTGCCGACGGTGAAGTGATAAACGCTCTGCCAGCGCTCGCCGGCGAGACCGAAGGCTTCGTGCACCGGGTCGTCGAAGAAGCAGCCGATGCCGGTGCCGCGGACGCCGACCGCCTCCGCTTCGAGGTAGAGCACCTGGCCGAGCAGGCCGGCTTCGCGCAGCAGGCTGCGGTAGCCGTAGCCGTCGCTGCCGTTGAAATCAGCCAGCATGCCGAGCGAGAAGGCGCTGGTGGCGGCAATGTCCTGATGGCACGAGAGGGCGCGGGCCAGACGCTGCACTTCCTGCAGCCCCAGTTCGGCGAGGCAGAGCAGGCCGAGGTGAGGCGGCGCCTCGGCAACGGTCTGGCGATCGGGAAAGGTGGGCGCCAGTGCCGCCAGCAGTTCGCCGGCGGCTGGCATCCGCGGCAGCAGATAAAGGCCCGGCGACAGACCGTCCACGCGCAGCACGAAGAGCAGCAGATGCAGGCGCGGGGCGGCTTCCTGGGCCGAAAATGGCAGGCCCGGTCGCGGCAGGACGGCATCCAGCAGGCGGTAGAAAGCGGCCTGCGGCAGGCTGCATTTCGGGTTGAAACGCTGGGCGCTGCGCCGCTGGCGGATCAGTTGCGCAGCACTGGCCGTTCCCGGATGGCTGGCTAGTGGTGGATAGACTGGAAAGCTCCGGGCGCTGGCCTGCGTGTCCACATCGTTTGTCTGGCGGCTGGCGGCCGCGGCCTGGTCGATGATCGGCCAGCGATAGCCGGGCGCCGGGTCGATGCGCGTCGGCCTGCCCTGCCAGGTGACCTGTTGCAGGCGTTCAAGCAAGGCTGCGGGCGCCGGCATCGGCTGCAGGCCCGGGCCCGCGATGGCCAGCAGGATTTCCGGCTCCTCGTTTTCAGTGAAGGCGTAGCGCGACGGCGGGAAATCGTCGGCGCGGTCGAGGCCAAGCAGGGCGCCGAGGGTTTCTCCTGACACGGCCAGCGGCCGGACCGTCCAGCCGAGCACGGCGGCGGCATAAGCGAGGGCGCCGGCAGCATGACCGACGTCCAGCTGGCAGTAGCGGAAGGCGCGCTCGCCGTATTTCCAGGCTTCGCGCCACATGACGCTGCTCAATGCGACGGCCAGCCACGGCGCGTCGCCGGCCGGCAGCGTCAGGGCGCGGCCCTCCAGTGCGTGCTGTTCCGCCTCGTAGTGATGCAGGCCATCCGGCACGCCAGGCACGCCGCCGGCCAGCACCCAGGCTTCGACCGGGTGCAGGTTGCCCGAGGACGGGTTGCAGCGCAGCGCCCAGCGACTCGGTCCCCAGCTTTTCCAGGCGGCAATGGCCAGCGACAGTTCGAGCAAGGCGCCGAGGCTGTCGAGGTCGGGCTTTACCGGGCTGGCCGGGGGCGTGCCGAGTTCGCCGTAGGGACGGTCGAAACCTTTGGCCGCCAGCGGCAGTTCGAGCACCGGGGCGCCGGGGTAATGGCGGAAGGGCGCCGGCTGGGCATCCCAGTCGAGCTGCCCGGGGCCTTCGGCATAGGCGGCGAAGTGGTGCTTGGTGCGCGCGTGGTAGGCGCGCAGGGGGTTTTGTGGGGTATCCGACACGGCGGCTGGTTTTTCCTTGGTTGTATGGGCTTGAGCAAGGCTTGTGCCCGTTTGGAATCAGGGGCTTGCCTAGGTTGGCACCATCCCTGCGAGAAGGTTCAAACCCCAACCCGATCAACAGAGGAGATCATGATGGCAACAACCACGCCTCCCATTACCCGCGAGGCAGCGCTGCGCGTAGCACTGGCCGCCCGCGCCATGCCGGCGGTGACGCTGCCGAGCCTGCTCGAGCTGCTGCAGCGCCGGCTCGGCGACGACATCGACGAGGAAAAGCTGCGCCAGGTCACCGTGACCATGCTGAAAACCGGCTTCGCCAGCGTCGATGGCGAGGAGGACGGCGAAGATATCGGCATCGGCCTGGAAGCGATGAAACTGGCCGTGCGCATCCTCTGGGGCGAAACCCAGGGTGACGATTCGCTGCCGAAAATCCAGTCGTACGCGATCGGCGAGATGCCCGGTTCGGTGCGCGTCGCCATCGCTTCCGACAAGGGTGACCTGCTTTCCGGCCACTTCGGTTCCTGTCTGCGCTTCCTGGTCTACCAGGTGTCTCCGGAGGAGGTTCGCCTGGTCGATATCCGCGACACCATGGATGCCGAGTTCGCCGAGGACAAGAACCTCTGGCGCGCCCAGCTGATCGGCGATTGTCAGGTGTGCTACGTCGTCTCGATCGGTGGGCCGGCGGCGGCCAAAGTGATCCGGGCCGACATCTACCCGATCAAGGTGCCCGATGGCGGCCCGGCGCTCGACATCATCAAGCCCTTCCAGGTCGCCATGCGCGAATCGCCGCCGCCCTGGCTGTCGAAAATACTCGGCGTTGCGGCCGAGAAGCGGCTGAAAAACTACAGCGCGGCCGGCGACGAGGAATGAATGGCTGAAACCGCCGGCTCGGGCGGCCGTTCAGCCGGCCGCTTTTTCCATCTGTCGCGGATAGAGGCCGACCTGGGTCATCAGGTTGCCTTCGCTGCAATTCCACCAGACCGCGACCCAGGCCGCGCCGTCGTCGTCGATACGCTCGACGACGCAGGTCGAGCCGATCATGTCCATGAACAGGTCGAGGTCGTCCTCGTCGAGTTCCGGGTCGGGGGTGATGGCGAGAATGCGGACCTGGTCGCCGGGGGCGACGGTCCGGCCCTGGCAGTCGAGGGTGGTGGCAGGCATGGCGGGCTCCGGTGGGGTGGGCGGCGTGTCGCAAAGTCGACGCCGGCAGGGACTTTTCATGGTGGCGTGCAATGGGCGTGCCACCCCGGATTTATCAAGGAGTAAACATGAGCAAGATCGGAATGTTCTTCGGCACGGAAACCGGCACCACCCGCCTGGTCGCCAAGAAGATGCAAAAGAAGCTGGGTGATGACGCGTGCGCCAAGCCGGTCAACGTCAACCGCATCACGCCCGACGAGATGCTGGCCTATGACGCGCTGATCCTCGGTACGCCGAGCTACGGCGTGGGCGAAATTCCCGGTAACGGCATTTCCGGCTGTTTCGAACCGAACTGGGCCGAGTTTCTGGCGCAGATGCCGGAAAAGCCGGATTTCTCCGGCAAGCGCATCGCCTTCTTCGGCCTCGGGGCGCAGGAGCGCTATGCCGACCGTTTCTGCAGTTCGCTGCTGCCGCTGGTCGAGCAATTCAAGTCCTGGGGCGCCGAGGTGATCGGCGACTGGCCGGCCGACGGCTACACCTTCGAGCAGTCGGCGGCGCTGGTCGACGGGCGCTTCCTCGGGCTGATCATCGATCAGCGCACGCAGGGCATGTTCACCGACGAGCGCATCGACACCTGGCTGGCCCAGGTCGTGCCGTTGCTGCAGGAAAAACTGGGCGCCTGATCAGCGCCGGCCAGGCTTCAGAGGCTGGCCAGCAACTGGCGCAAGGTCTGGTTGCCGGCCGGCGTCAGCAGCCAGGCGAGGATGCCGCAGTTGAGCACGACGGTGACCCAGAAAACGGCGAGGAACGAGGGCTTGGACGACTTGTGACGCAAGCGCTGCTGTGCCACCAGTGCTCCCGGCCAGCCACCGGCCAGGGACAACAGGTGCAGCGTGTTTTCCTTGGTGCGCCAGCGGCCGTTGCGCGCCGCCGACTTGTCGAGGGCGTAGGCGAGGAAGGCGACGACGCTGAGCCCGCCATAAAGCACCGGCAGCATCACCGGCAGCTTGCCGGCCAGGGCTGCAGCGGTGAGAAAGGCGAGGAACAGGGCGGCCAGCACCAGCGGCCAGCGTTGGCTGCCGGGAACGGCCGGCGCTCTCTTCTGGCCGGCGGGACGAACGAACTGGACGGCGGCCGCGCGCGGCCTGCCCTTGTCGTCACGGGCCATTTCGTAAGTGACGATCTCGTCGCCGGCCGGTCGCGGCTGGCCGCGGGTGAAGGCGCGGATATGCAGGAACAGGCGCTCGCCGCCGCTGTTCGGGGTAATGAAGCCGAAACCCTGATCATCCTTCCACTGAGTGATCCGTCCCTGAAAACGCATGCCTGTTCCTGTTTGCCGTAGTCGGCCGGCATTTTCGCCGAATTACAGCTCAAATCGCCGCTCGTTTTACAGCACGTAAAACAGGATGGCGATGAAATGCGCCAGGCTGCCGGCGATGACGAACAGGTGCCAGATGCCGTGCCAGTGGCGGAAGCGCTCGTCGTAGGCAAAGAAGACGATGCCGACGGTGTAGAACAGGCCGCCCGCGGCCAGCCAGAGGAAACCGGCAAGGCCGAGATTGTCCAGCAGCGGCTCGATGGCGACGAGGACGATCCAGCCCATCAGCGCGTAGATGATCAGCGACAGCACGCGCGCTTCCGAGCGCGGCTTGATCTCCTGCAGCATGCCGAGCAGGGCCAGGCTCCAGACAATGGCGAACAGCGTCCAGCCCCATGGCCCGCGCAGGCTGATCAGGCAGAAGGGCGTATAGCTGCCGGCGATCAGCAGGTAGATCGACAGGTGATCGAGCTTCTGGAACACGCGCTTCAGGCGGCCGCGCACGCTGTGGTAAGCCGTCGAGATCGCGTAGAGCAATACCAGTGTCGCCCCATAGACGGCGACGCTGAACATCTTCCAGCCATCGCCGCTGGCCGCAGCCTGCACCTGCAACCAGACAGCCCCGGCCAGCGCCAGCACGGCGCCGATCAGGTGGGTCCAGGCATTGAAGCGTTCTCCGTGATAAATACTGCGACCTCCCTGGGATTAGGCGCCAAATGGTGCAGCCCATGCAGGGCTGCTGCAGTCTGTACAGACAGCAACAGGTGCATCTTGTTCCTGATTCCTTGGGGGGCTGCTAGCCAAGGCGCAAGCCGCTTCATGGCGAACCGTCGCGTTGATCTGCTGAGTTGGACGGCCTTTTGCTGCCAGCAGGTATTGCCCAGCCGAACAGCAGCGCCTCGCACAGAATGCGTAACTTCGACTTCGTGCTGAGCTTGATGAAAGACGGCTCGTAATAGGCGCGAACACGTTGAATGACTTCCTGCGCCTCCCGCGCTTTCCCGGGGGGAACTTGAATGCTGCGTTCGTTGTACCAGGGTATTTGTACCCCCGGATACAGGCTGCCAAAGTGCTCACCGAGCACGAAGCAGGGAATTTCTTCCGCCTCAAGTTCCATGCGGATGATGATGAGTTCCAGGTCATCGACGGGATGGCAGACGGTAATCATCGGCCTGGCTGCCGGGGTTGCGAGTGGTATTGAACTGCATTGTCGCGCGGTAGCCAGCGATCATGACCGCCGTGATCAGTGTTCACCAGGATTACGCCCCTTGAGCATGCGCGTTGACAGCCAGGCTCCAGAAATGGCGCCGGCGGCATTGACCGCCATCCACCAGATGCACTCCGTTGCCGTAATTGATTCATGCATCAGGGCATACATGGCGCTGCCCAGCAGTGACGCCGCAATGGCGTGCAGAAATGGCGCCCGATGCGCCAGAACACCGGCCAGAAAGCCCGCCAGCAGGGGAAGCACGATGTACGACGAAACAATCAGTACGGAGAGGAGCGGAGAACTGAATGAGTTGCCATCGGGGATGGCCATGGCGCCGGCTGCAAAAAGCAGGGCGACAGGGATGAGGTAGCCGCCGAAAAAGGCCAGCAGGACGGCTGTAGGGCGTAGCGTAGTTAGCACGGAGCCACCTGGACGGCACTGCCGACAGCGTTGAGGAGCGCGTTCAGCACCTCGACCGTCACGCGGGCGCGGTTGAAAATGATGTCGCAGAGAAAGGCAAACACGCCGCCGAGATAGGCCAGGTAGGCAAGGCCGACGAAATCGCTGAAGACGAGGGTGTGCAGCCAGTTCTGGTTGAACAGGTAGAGATAGGCGGTAAGGCTTGCGGCCACCAGGAGGACGAGTGCCGCGGGCAGGAGATGCAAGCCGGCTTGCCGTTTGACGAAAACCGCGACCAGCAAAAGGGCGAAGACGATGGCGTTGGTGCCGGTGAAAATGCGGAATTCACGGGTCAGCTGATTGGCGATGTCCATGTAATTCGAGCGGATGAGCGTCGACAGTCGTTCCTGTGCTGCCGAAGTACTGGCAATCCGCCACTCGAAACCCTCGCGGATGCTGGTTTCGATCTGCTTTCGGCATGCGCAATCGAGATCCTGCATTTCGCCGATAATTTCCGCGATGCGGGCTGGCAGATGTTGCGCAAGCTGGCGTTTGGCCTCGGTGATCTCGTCAGTACGGGCCTTGGCGAAAACCCCCGCCTGTTTTGTCAGGAAGTGGGTATCGATGGCCTCGACCTTATCCTGCACCCGTTTTTCAACCTCGTAGCGAATGATGTTTTTCGCCGCTTGCTCGACAAAGCCCGGGTTGGCAATGGAGGCGAGGAATGCCAGAGCGAAAAAGACGAAGCCCGTCATGCCAATGGTCAGGGCAGTGCGGCGGGCGAGCGGCATTGTTATCGGGGGCTCCCGAGTGTGGTTTGGGGTGATGGCCGCGGCGGCTTGTTGCTATTCGTGAGCCGAGCCCCTTCAAGTCTTCGCCGGCCCAAATGACTGCGGTCCGCGCTAGCTGTCATGACTTAGTTTCCAAACTGAGGTCCCTGTTCGAGATCGGACGTCGAGGCTTTGGCGGATCGCCGGCATTGATGTCGCCGAGACTTTATTCGTTTTGCATGGCAATGGCCAGTGTGGGAGGCCATGTTCATCAAGACCACCGGGCGCAGGGAGCGTCGCTGCATGGTGTTTTGAAATGAAACCGCAACATTCCCGCAAGAAAATGCGCTGGCTGTTCCGTCCAATATTGAGGAGTGATCGATGCGTTCCCTGTTAGCTGTTTCCGTTGCCGCCCTGTTCCTGTCCGCCTGCGCCAGCCAGGCCACCCCGCCGGCCGCCACGCCTGCTCCGGCTGCAGCCGCAGCGCCGAAGGTACCGCAATGCTGGAACGGCGATGCCGGCAAGTTCGAGGCCGTCGGCGTCAAGACCAAGATTTCCGGCGTCGAGGTCGTCTGCAAGCCGACCAGCGACGGCAAGAATGCCCAATGGATGGGTGCCGGCCACTAAGCGCCTGCCGGACTCGTGCCACAACGCCGCCCGCGAGGCGGCGTTTGATTTTGTGGGCGAATATAATGCGGCCCCATGGCTCACTCCCCCTCCCGCAACCTCCGCCCGCGACGCGATGATTCCGCCCGCGACACCCTGACCGCCGATGCCCGCCGCCTGCTCGCCCTGCAACGCGAGTTGCAGCGTGCGGCCGGTGAGAAGCGCGAGAAGGCGCAGGCCGAACTCGGGGCGCTGCTGGCGGCTTCGCAGGCGGCGGTGGCGGCGCGGCGGGCGAAGCTGCCAAAGCCGGAATTCCAGGCCGACCTGCCGGTCAACGAGCGCCGCGCCGACATCGCTCAACTGATCGCCAATAACCAGGTGGTCATCGTCTGCGGCGAGACCGGTTCCGGCAAGACGACGCAGTTGCCGAAAATCTGTCTCGATCTGGGCATCGGCGCCCGCGGCCTGATCGGCCACACCCAGCCGCGCCGGCTGGCCGCCCGTTCGGTGGCGACGCGCCTGGCGCAGGAGCTGAAGACCCAGGTCGGCGCCGGCATCGGCGTCAAGATCCGTTTCCAGGATCGCAGCGGCCCGGAGAGCTGGGTCAAGCTGATGACCGATGGCATCCTGCTGGCCGAGTCGCAGTCCGATCCCTACCTGAACGCCTACGAGGCGATCATCATCGACGAGGCGCATGAGCGCAGCCTGAACATCGACTTCCTGCTCGGCTACCTGAAGCAGTTGCTGCCGCGGCGCCCGGATCTGAAAGTGATCATCACCTCGGCGACTATCGACGCCGAGCGTTTTTCCCAGCACTTCACCGGCGCGCCGGTGATCGAAGTCTCCGGCCGGCTGTACCCGGTCGAGGTCCGTCATCGCCCGGTCGAGGACATCGACAAGAAGGACGACGAGCGCGACCTGTACGACGCCATCGTCGATGCTGCCGATGAACTGGCCCGCCTCGGCCCCGGCGACATCCTCGTCTTCCTGCCCGGCGAGCGGGAAATCCGCGAGGCGGCCGAGGCGCTGCGCAAGCATGCGCTGGCCCGGCCCGGCCTGAGCACGGCGCATGCGCCGGAAATCCTGCCCTTGTTCTCGCGCCTCTCGGCCGGCGACCAAGACCGCATCTTCAAGCCCTCCGGCGGCCAGCGGCGCATCGTGCTGGCGACCAATGTCGCCGAGACTTCACTGACCGTACCGGGCATCCGCTACGTCATCGACAGCGGGTTGGCGCGGGTCAAACGCTATTCCTACCGCAACAAGGTCGAGCAGTTGCAGGTGGAGAAAATCTCGCAGGCGGCGGCGCGGCAGCGCGCTGGGCGTTGCGGCCGGGTCGCCGCCGGTGTCTGCATCCGCCTGTACGACGAGGCCGATTTCAATGCCCGGCCGCCGTTCACAGATCCGGAAATCCTCCGTTCCTCGCTGGCCGGCGTCATCCTGCGCATGAAGTCGCTGCGCCTCACCGACGTCGAGAGCTTTCCCTTCCTCGAGCCGCCGCCGGCCAAGGCGGTCAGCGACGGCTACGCGCTGCTGCAGGAACTCGGCGCCCTCGATAACGACAATAAACTGACCAAGGTCGGCGAGGCGCTGGCCCGCTTGCCGCTCGACCCGCGCATCGGCCGCATGCTGGTCGCCGCCCGCGACCTCGGCTGCCTGACAGAAGTGCTGGTGATCGCCGCCGGCCTGGCGACCCAGGACCCGCGTGAGCGGCCGCAGGAGCGGCAGCAGGCGGCCGACGAGAAGCACAAGCTGTTTGCCGACGAGAAGTCGGAGTTCCTCTCCTGGTGGAAGCTGTGGAACTGGTTCAAGGCTGCCGTCGACCACAAGAAATCGAACAAATCGCTGGTCGATACCTGCCACGCCCATTTCCTGTCCTATCTGCGGCTGCGCGAGTGGCGCGAGGTGCATGGCCAGCTGCACGCCATGGTCACTGAACTCGGCTGGAAGGAAAACGAGATCCCAGGCAGCTACGACGCCATCCACATGGCGCTGCTCTCTGGGCTGTTGGGCAACATCGGCTGCAAGTCCGACGAATCCGGCTACTACCTTGGCGCCCGCGGCATCCGCTTCCTGATCCATCCGTCGTCGCCGCTGCAGAAGAAGGCCGGCAAGTGGCTGATGGCCGCCGAGATCACCGAGACGACGCGCCTGTTTGGCCGCTGTGTCGCCCGCATTGAAGATGCCTGGATCGAGAAAGTGGGCGCGCACCTGATCAAGCGCCAGTACTTCGATCCGCACTGGGAAAAGAAGGCCATGCAGGTAGCCGGCTGGGAGCGCACGACGCTCTACGGCATTGTCATCAACCCCAAGCGGCGCATCCATTACGGCCCCTTGGCGCCGGCCGAGGCGCGCGAAATCTTCATCCGCCAGGGGCTGGTCGGCGAGGAGATCGAGGAGAGCTTTGCCAAACGCTGGCCCTTCTTCCAGCACAACCAGAAGCAGATCCGCGACATCGAGAAGATCGAGCACAAGCAGCGCCGGCAGGACGTGCTGGTCGATGACGAGCTGATCTTCGCCTTCTACGATCACATCATCCCCGAAGGCATCCACAACGGCGCCACCTTCGACCACTGGCGCAAGGAAGCCGAGCAGGAGAATCCGAAGCTGCTGTTCCTGGCCAAGGACGACCTGATGCGCCATTCGGCGGCCGGCGTGACGACGGAGGCCTTCCCGCACACGCTCAAGGTCGGCGGCGTGGAGTACGCGCTCACTTATCACTTCGAGCCCGGTTCGCCGAGAGATGGTGTCACCTTGACGCTGCCGCTGGCGCAACTGAACCAGATTCCGGTGCTGCGCATGGAATGGCTGGTGCCGGGGCTGCTGAAGGAAAAGCTGGTGCAGCTGATAAAGACGCTGCCGCAGAAAATCCGCGCCAAGCTGGTGCCGGTGCCGGAGTTCGTCGACGAATTCATCGCCGCCACCGCCGGCAATGACCGGAAGATGAACCAGGGGCTGATCCCGCCGCTGATCGACTATATCCTCGAAGCGCGCGGCCTGAATGCCCGTGGCTGGGCGGTGACACCGGATGCCTTCCGCCCGGATGCGCTGCCGCCGCATTTTTCGATGAACTACAAGCTGATCGACGAACACGGTCGGCAACTGGACATGAACCGCAGCCTGGTCGCCCTGCGCGGCGAATGGGGCAAGGAGGCCAAGGAGGAGTTCGCCGAACTGCACGAAACGCCGTCCGAATACACGAAACTGACCGATTGGACCTTCGGCGAGTTGCCGGAACTGATGGAAGTGCCGGTCGGCAAGCAGACGGTGATCGGCTACCCGGCGCTGATCGACGACGGCGAGACGGTCAGCCTGAAGGTCTTCGATTCCGCCGAGGAAGCCGCGGAAGCCCACCGCAAGGGCCTGGCGCGGTTGTTCATGCTGCAGTTCCGCGAGCAGGTGAAGTATTTCGACAAGAACATTCCCGGCCTCAGCCAGATGGCCATGCAGTACATGGCCTTGGGCAGCAGCGACGACCTGAAGCGCCAGCTGGTCGATCTGACTTTCGAACGCGCCTGCCTGACGGAACCGCTACCGACCACGCCGGAAGCCTTCAAGGCGCGCTGTGGCGAAGCCAAGGCACGCCTCGGCCTGATCATGCAGGAAGTCTGTCGCCTGGTCGGCACGGTGCTCGGCGAATGGCAGACGGTGAACAAGAAGCTGCCGGCCTTCAAGGCGCATGCGGCGGCGGTGGCCGATATCGAGGCGCAACTCAAGCGCCTGCTCGGCAAGACGTTTGTCGTCGATACACCCTTCGAGCGCCTGCAGCACTATCCACGCTACCTTAAGGCCATCGGTGTTCGTCTCGACAAGCTGAAGGCCAATCCGGCGCGCGATGCACAGTTGCTGACCGAGTACGGGCCGCTGTGGACCAATTACGAGCGCCGGGCCAGCCAGTTGGCGAAAATGGGAACCCTCGATCCGCAAATCGAGCAGTTTCGCTGGCTGCTGGAAGAATTGCGCGTGGGTCTCTACGCACAGGAACTGCGCACGCCGGTGCCGGTCTCGACCAAAAGGCTGCAAAAGCAATGGGAAGGAATCAAGAATGGCTGACGTGATGCTGGCCCTGGCGCGCACTTTCGCCAACCTGAAAAGCGGCAAGGTCTGGCTGTATGTGCTGACCCCGGCACTGTTCGCGCTGCTGTTGTCGATCGGCCTGGCAGTGTGGGCGCTCGGTGCCGTCGTCCAGCAACTGCTGAACTATCCACCGATGACCTGGCTGGCTGCCTGGGGCTTGCTCTGGCTGGCCACCATCCTGGCCTATCTTGGCGGCTGGCTAGCGATCTTCGCCATTGCCTACCTGTTCGCCTCGCTACTGGCGGCCATCGTCGTCATGCCGCTGATGCTCAAACTGCTGTCGGCAACCGAGTACCGCGACGTGGCGCCGATGGGCAAGGACAGCTTCGTTGCGGCGGCGGTCAACAGCGTGCTGGCCTCGGTGATCTTTGTCATTGCCTGGCTAGTGACCATCCCGCTGTGGCTGATCCCCGGCTTCTCGCTGCTCATTCCGCTGCTGCTGATGGCCTGGCTGAATCGTCGGACCTTCGCCTACGACGCGCTGTCGATGCATGCCACGGCTCCGGAATGGACGGCGCTGAGAAAGAAGAACAAGGCGCCGCTGTTCATGCTCGGCCTGACCATGGCGCTGTTCGCCCACATCCCGCTGCTCGGCCTGCTGGTGCCGGCACTGGCCGCCCTGTCATTCGTCCATTACGGGCTGGAAGCCCTGCGCCGCTCGCGTGGCGGCGCCATCGTCACCATCGAGGGAGAAATAGCATGAGTCGTACTTTTGGCGCCGTCATCATTGGCGACGAAATCCTGTCCGGCAAACGTCAGGACAAGCACTTCGCCAGGATCGCCGAGATGCTCGGCGCCCGCGGCCTGCAACTGTCCTGGGTCGAATACCTGGGCGACGACCGGCAGCGCCTGACGCAAACCTTCCAGCGCACGATGGCCGCCGGCGACGTGGTCTTTTCCTGCGGCGGCATCGGCAACACGCCGGACGACCATACCCGGCAGGCCGTGGCGGCGGCGCTCGGCGTCGAACTGGAGCTGCATCCCGAGGGCTTCGAAGAACTGAAAGTGCGCTTCGCCAATGAAGAGATCACCGACAAGCGCAAGCTGCTGGTGACTTTTCCGCAGGGCGTGCGCATCGTGCCCAATCCGTTCAACCGCATTCCCGGCTTTATGGCCAATGATCACTACTTCGTCCCCGGGTTTCCGCAGATGGCCCATCCGATGATCGAATGGGCGCTCGATACCTTCTACCGGGACGAGTTCCAGCCGGTCGGTGACAAGGTCGAGAAGGCCTTCCTGCTGACCGGGCCAACGGCTTACGAAAGCGCCCTGCTCGACCTGATGGAGCGCATCGTCGCCGACTATCCGACGCTGCGCCTGTTCTCGCTGCCATCGCTGGTCGGCAAGGAACGGAAGCATCTGGAACTCGGCGTCGAAGGCGCGCCGGCGCTGGTCGACCAGGCGATGGAGGAAATCCGCATCGAGATCGAGAAACGTGGCATCACCTGGGTTTGGCGGCCGTGATGGAGTTCTGCGCATGAAACCGGCTACCCATCCCACGGCGCTGCGCACCCAGCAACTGCTGGTCGAGCGCGGCATCGTCACCACCGTCGTTGAATTCGAGCAGCCGACGCGGACCAGCGCCGAAGCCGCCGCCGCCATCGGTTGCACGGTGGCGGAAATCGCCAAATCCATCGTTTTTCGCGGCAAGAACAGCGGCCAGGCAATCTTGGTCGTCGCCAGCGGCGACAACCGGGTCTGCGAACGCAAGGTGGCGGAACTGGTCGGCGAGAAACTCGGGCGGGCCGATGCCGATTTCGTTCGCAGTTCCACCGGCTATGCCATCGGTGGCGTCGCCCCACTGGGGCATGCGCAGCCGCCACGCCTGCTGCTTGATGCCGACCTGCAGCGCTTCGCTACCGTCTGGGCCGCCGGGGGCACGCCGTATTCGGTCTTCAGGCTGACGCCGGCGGCCTTGCAACAACTGACCGGTGCCGACTGGTCGGACATCCGCAGCGAATAAGCGGGCAACAAAAAACCCGCGACCAGCGCGGGTTCTTTTTGCAGCCGGAAAACTGGCTTACTTGGTCGTGCTCTTGCGAGCAGCGGCAGCGGTGGCGCTGGTCTTGGCCGGGGCCTTGGCGGCGACCGGCTTGCTGACGCTCTTCGCAGCCTTGGTGGCAGCGCTGACATTGGCTTCGGAGATTTCCGTCAACTGGCGGGTAACCGAGTTGAGGCTCTCGAAAGCCTGGTTGGAGGCGCTGAGCACCGAGTTCATGGCCGCGGCGAAAACATCGCCACCCACCGGTGCCGCAGCGCCGGCCTTCTTGGCAGCGTTGACAGCGCTTTCGGTCAGCTTGCCGTATTGCGATTCGATGACTGAAGTCAGTTCCTTCTGCACTTGCGCCGTCAGTTCATAGACGCTGCGCGAGTAGTCAACCCACTTTTCCAGGCTCGGCTGGGCCAGTTCGGCGTTCAGCTTGGCGACGCTGTTGGCATCCTTGGCCGCCATCAATTGCTGGGTGTTGGCCACGGTGTTGTTGAAGAATTCGCGCGAAGCAGCGACGTTCAGGGCGGTCAGGCGCTCGACGCCAGCGAAGGCGGTGCGCAGGATGGTCAGCATGACTTCGGCGTTCGCCTTCTGGGCGGCGGCGAGTTGTTCGATATTCGGGTTGCTCATCTTTTTCTCCTCGACAAAGGTGGGTGCGGATGAAACAAAGGCCCCCGCCTTGCAGCGGGGGCCTTGGCAAGAAGTTACTTGCTCTTCTTGGCGGATGCTTGGCCAACAGCCTTGACGGTGGCGTTGGTGGCAGCAGCAACGTTGGCTTCGGTGATCTCGGCAACTTGCTTGGCAGCCTTGTTCAGGTTGTCGAAAGCGGAGTTGGCGGCAGCGATG
>DDWF01000235.1:0-4113 GCA_002345845.1 Betaproteobacteria bacterium UBA2293
AGGCGGCGCGTGGTTTCGACGCCGTCCAGGTCGGGCATCATGACGTCCATCAGAATCAGGTCGGGCCGCGTCTTGCGCAGCAGGCTCAGGACCTCCAGGCCGCTGGCGGCGAAGATCACCTGATAGTTTTCCGCCTCCAGGATGCGGGCCATGATCTTGCGCTGGAATTCGTCGTCGTCGGCCACCAGCAGCGTCGGCCGGACGCGCTCGGCCAGCGCGCCGAGCGCGCGCGCCGCCTCCATGTGCGGGGCGTAATCCTGACGCAGCCCGTCGGCCCAGGCCTTGAGGGGGGCGGCGGAAACCACCGGCTCGCTCAGTCGCGCATCCAGCAGGCTCTCCAGCTCCGCCAGGCGGTGCGATTGCGCGGCGAATTCCGCCAGCGACGGCCCGCCGTCCTTGAGGGTCGCCAGCTCGCGCAGCGCGTGATGCACCGTCATGGCCAGCCGCGACATGTCGTAGGTCATCGGCCAGAACAGCACGTAGTCGTCGAAGTAGTTCTTCCTGCACAACTCATACACCCGGCGCACCTCTTCCTTGTTGCACAAGATGATGGTGCGGTGGACGTGCTGCTGCACCATGGGACACAACCGGTAGAGCCCGAGGTAGTAGCGCTCCGCCTTCTCCAGACGGTCGAAGGCCAGTACCAGCACGTCGGGGCGGTGGCGCTCGAAGTCCTGCGCCGCCGCATCGGGGTTGGTCGAGACGACGACCTTGGCGAATTCTTCCTCGAGGTGTTTCTTGACCAGTGCCGCGTCGGTAACGTTGTCGGTGGCGACCAGCAGGGTGGCGGTGTCGGGCGAGGTCATGGTGGCAGGTTTCCTCGGTCTAGGCGGGATACAGTTCGAGTCGGCGTGCTTCCCAGGTTTCGATCCAGTCCGGCAGGTCGGCCGCCGGCATCGGCCGGGCGATGAAATAGCCCTGTGCCAGGTCGCAGCCCGCCCGGCGCAGGAAGTCCCAGTCGGCCTGGTCCTCGACCCCTTCGGCCACCACCTCCATGTTCAGTTGTCGGGCCAGACTTAGATTGGACTCAAAGATCGCGCGCAAGGTGGGGTCGGCGTGAGCGCGGTGCACGAAGCCGCGGTCGATTTTCAGTTCGTCGAAGGGTAGGTCGCGCAACTGGGTGAGCGAGGAGTGGCCGGTGCCGAAGTCGTCAATCGACAGTCGGAAGCGTTTCAGGCGCAGCCGGGTCAGGATCTCCAACGGGGCGCGCAGATCGGCCATCAGCTGGCTTTCCGTCACCTCCAGCACGATCTCCGCAGGTGCCACGCCGGCACCGGCGGCCTGTGCGGCGACGAAATCGGCGAACCCCAGCGCCACCAGGTTGTCCATCGATAGGTTGACCGCCACCCGCAAGGCCAGACCGGCGTCATGCCAGGCGCGGGCCTGGGCCAGCGCGGCGGCGAGCACGACGCGGGTCAGGTCGTCGATCAGGCCGTGTGCCTCGGCGACGCCGATGAACTGGTCGGGAAAGACCAGGCCATCGACCGGATGGCGCCAACGCACCAGGGTCTCCACCCCCACCACCGCGCCGCTGCCGACCGCCACCTTGGGCTGGTAGTAATTGATCAGTTCGCCGTTGGCGATGGCGGCCCGCACCCTATCCGCGCCGTAAGTCAGCGGCACCGCCCGCGTCCGGCCGAGCGCGGGCGGCGACCATTGCGCCAGCAACGCCGCCAGCGCGTCCGCCGTGGCCGGTTTGCGCAGATGGCCAAGCACGCGGATCTGGTGCGCGCGTACCAGCTTGCTGGCGGCCTGCAGCATGCGCTCGTCCTCGCCGCTGACCAGGATCAGGCTGCCGGCATAGCGCGTTTCGACCAGATGGCGGACGAACTCGATGCCGTCCATCTCGGGCATGTTGAGGTCGAGCAGGATCAGGTCCGGCGGGCCGGCGGCGGCGAACGCAGCCAACGCCGCGCGCCCGCCGACGTGGCTGGACAGCGCGGCGCAGCCGAGGTTCTCCAGCATGCGGCAGAGCAGCTTGAGCATGAAGGGCTCGTCATCGACTAGCGCAATCTTGACGGTGCATATATCCGTCATGCCTATTCCCCCTTGTTATTCTCTTGCGCGCGGTGCGCCGTCAGGTCGGCCAGTGCCGCAGCGACGGTCGCCATTTCTTTGTCGAATCGTAACATCGGTGTGGCCAGCGCCGCGCTTCGTCCAGCCTTGCCCGCATCTTCCAGTTCGGCGCAAATCGCGCCGAGTGCCAGCGCGCCGACCGAGCGCGCCGATGACTTGAGCTTGTGCGCCAGCGCGCCGGCCCGCGCCGCGTCGCCGGTCGCGCAGGCGGCGGCCAGTTCGGCCGCGACGGTCGTTGCGCTGGCGCGGAAGTCGAGCAGGAACTCGCGGATCACTGCCGGGTCGTCGCCGACCAGCGCGGCGAGCACGCTCACGTCGAGCGAAGCCAAAGTCGGCGCTGGCAGAATTGTGGGCGTCTCGCCGCGTAAATCGGGGACGGCGTCAGCCGGCAGCCATTTTTCCAGCATCGCGCCGAGATTGACGAGCTGCACCGGCTTGGACAGATAGTCGTCCATGCCGACGGTACGGCAGCGCTCTGCTTCGCCCTTGAGGGCGTTGGCGGTAATGGCGATGATGGGGATGCGGCGGACGCCCTTCTCTGCGGCGCGGATGGCGGCGGCGAGTTCGTAACCGTCCATGTGGGGCATGTGTAGATCGGTCAGCAGCAGCCCGTAATCGCCGCTTTGCCAGCGTTCCAGCGCCGCTTGGCCGTCGTCTGCGATGTCGGCGGCGTAGCCGAGCAGGGCGAGTTGCTGCACGATCACCTTCTGGTTGATTTCGTTGTCTTCCGCCACCAGGATCAGCCGACCCTGGTGCAGGGCTTCCGCACGCGCCGGCGCCGCCAGCATTGCCGCGCTCTTGCCGCGCGCCGGTTGCTGCTGCACCAGCAGGCGTCCGGCGGCGATGGCCACCGCGTTGAGAACACTCTGTCGCGTTAGCACATTGGCGTCGATTTCGAATACCCGCTGGTCGGCGCCCTGCCAGCGCGGGAGCCGACGCCTGCCACGCCCGACGATGATGACGCAGTTGAGATTTTGTGCTGCCCGGGTGTCGATGATGGCGCGCAATGCGTCCGGCGCGGGTGGTGCATCCCCGGCCTCGATCAGCCAGACCCACGGGCCGGGCGTGTCCGGCCCGGCACGATCCTGCGCCGCCGCCAGGTCCGTCGCTTGTTCGACCCGGGCGCCGGCGGCGGTCAGATAGGCGGCCAGGTCGTCGGCCAGGCTGCCGGTGTCGCCTACCGTCAGGCAGCACAGCCCGGTCACCGGCGACGCCGTGCTGGTTTCGCCGCCGGGCGCTTCCACCGTGGCCACCGGCACGCAGGGCAGGTGCAAGGTAAAGGTCGAACCTTGCCCCGGCGTGCTTTGCACCGAGATATCGCCGCCCATCAGCTCGGCCAGGTTGCGGGCGATGGTCAGCCCCAGCCCGGTGCCGCCGAAGCGTCGGGTGGTCGAGGCGTCGGCCTGGGTGAAGGGTTTGAATAACTGCGCCTGGGCCGCCGCGTCCATGCCGATGCCGTTGTCGGTGACGCGGATGTCGACGCTGACCTTCCCGGCCTGCTGCGTGGCCAGCACGGCGCGCACCGACACGCGGCCCGGCCGCCCTTGCCCGACGGAGAACTTGATGGCATTGTTGGCCAGGTTGATGAGGATCTGGCGCAGGCGCTGAGGATCGCCGAGGACCTGCGCCGGGAGTTGCGGGTCGGTGAACAGCGTCAGTTCGATATCCTTTTTGAGTGCCAGATGGTCGAGCATGCCGCAGGTCTTTTCCACCACTTCGGCGATCGATGTCGGGACCTGTTCGAGTTCCAGCTTGCCGGCTTCGATCTTCGAGATATCGAGGATGTCATCGATGATACCGAGCAGCGCAAACGCCGACTCGCGGATGGTGCCGACCATCTCCCCCTGGTGGTTCTCGAGGCTGCTCTGCCCCAGCACATCGATCATGCCGATGACGCCATTCATCGGCGTGCGAATTTCGTGGCTCATGGCGGCGAGAAATTCCGACTTGGCGCGGCTGGCGGTTTCGGCCTCGGTCTTGGCGATGGACAGCTCCGCAGTGCGCAGCAGCACCAGTTCTTCGAGATGGTGGCGGTGC
>DDWF01000235.1:4183-4411 GCA_002345845.1 Betaproteobacteria bacterium UBA2293
CCGCCGTCCTTCCTGCGGTTGATGAGTTCACCCTTCCACGTCTGGCCCAGGGTCAGCGCGGCCCACATCGCGACATAGGTCGCCGGCGGCGTCCTGCCTGATTGCAGCATGCGCGGGTTGCGGCCGAGCAGTTCTTCGGCCGCATAGCCGGAAACTTGCGTGAAGGCCTCGTTGACGTATTCGATCGTGCCGTCAAGGCTGGCGATGACGATGCTCTCCGGGCTTTGC
>DDWF01000212.1 GCA_002345845.1 Betaproteobacteria bacterium UBA2293
GCGAAGGCTACATCGCACCGCCGCATGATGGTTATGCCGGACTCGGGGCCACTTTCCAGCGCAGTCACGATATTGAATTGAATGTCGCAGACCATCAGTCCAACCTTGCCCGTCTGGCGGCCATGCTGCCTGAACTGGCAGACCGTTTCGATCCCGCCATTCTGATGGGTCGCGTTGGCCTGCGCCCCGTCTCGCCGGACAAGCTCCCCATGGTCGGCGCGCTGCCCCTGGCGAGTTGCGAGCCGCGCCCGGCCGCCCATGTCGAATGGCCACGCTGGCCGGGGCTGTTCGTCGCCAGCGGCTATGGCGCGCGCGGTTTTGTCTGGGCGCCCCTGATGGCGGAACTGCTGGCCAGCCAGATCTGCGGCGAACCGCTGCCCATCGAGGCCGAACTCGCCGCCGCCGTCGATCCGGCCCGTTTCACCTGGAAGGGGACTTTGTAAAGCACCCTCAAATTGAAGGCTGGCCGACTACAAAACCTGACCATAGCTCCAGCGGCATAAAAATCCATATGCCGTAAATAAAACACTTATCGGCCGGTTACTCTCCAATGTCGCACTTAGCCCGGTAATGCTTGATTTTTAGAACTGCCTCCGGGTTATTATCCTGCTGTGGTCGGAATGCTCAGGTTTGTGAATTTTGAATTCATTTACTTTATTCGTTCGGGGGAGAATAGTTTGAAGCATTCTGCAGACCTGTCCAGCAAGCCGGACATCACACCTTTCTGGCAGCGCCTGCCGAATTTTTTTCGCTACCCACTGCATTGGGAACCATTGCTGTACATGGGTTTTCTCGCAATGGCCACGCTGTTGGGCTTTATCCTGCCGGTTCCGGCGCCATTTGATCACCTGCTGGTTCATCTTGGTGTGTGGCTGGCTTTCATCCGCTATGCCTACAAGACGCTCGATCAAACTTCGCTGGGCTTATTGACACCGGATGTACATCAGGTACTCGACGATCCAGAGCGGATTAATCTGCCCTACAAACAGTTCACCATTCTGATAGTGGCGACCTTCTTTTTACGCTTTGCCGAATCTTCAGGCGGGCTGTTGTTTGGCGTGGTGCTAATCTTCAGTGTTCTGGCACTTCCGGCCAGCGTGATGATTCTCTCGATCACACGAAGTTTCTGGGCCGGTCTCAATCCGCTCGCTGCAATCGGCATGATGCGTGTTATCGGCCTCCCCTACCTTGGGCTATGTGCCTTTCTCTTCCTGCTGACATCGAGCCAGCAGATGCTTCAAAGTGGCTTAAGTTCGCGGATTCCTGACTGGTTGCACCTGCCCGCACTGAACTTTGTGGCGATGTACTTCACATTGATCATGTTCAACATGATGGGTTATGTCGTCTATCAATTTCACCACTTGCTCGGCGTAACCATCAGCCCAAATACGCCGGTTGCGGCTAGCGAGAGCAGCGACACTATCGGCAGCCTGATCGGCACCGGCCGCATTGACGAGGCACTGGATATTGCCTACGAAGCACAGCGTGTGGCACCCGACGATCTGGCGGCCCATGATCGTTACCACAAGCTGCTGGCGTTGGCTGGTCGCAACGACCGCATGCTGTTGCACGCACAGCACTACCTCGATTTGTTGCTTAAGAAAAGGCTAGCGGACAAGGCCTTGACGCTCTACCTCGCGATGCTGGCATGCGATGCCACATTCGCGCCGGGACAGCCTGCGCAGCTGTTGCAACTGGCTGAAGCGGCAAGGCGGCGGCGAGATTTTGCGCAGGCTCTGGCACTCGTCAAAGGCTTTGACAAACGCTTCCCGCATCACGAGGATATTCCGGCCGTGTATCTCTTCGCCGCCCGTATCCTGTGCGAAGATTTGCGCCAGGACGTAAGCGCACGCCGGATCTTGACCGTTTTGCTGGCGCGCTATCCCACACACCCGACAAGTGCCGACGCGCAACAGCTACTCGGGGCAATAGATAAGCTCGCGGTCCCGGCTGCGGCCGGCTGATATTTCAACGAGCCACCAAGGTGGCATCGCGTGCCGCTTCACTCTCGGGAAACTCGAGTTGCAGACGGTTTAACATTGCATCACGCGACACATTGTTGCCGCCGCGCCGAAACGCCTCGGCAACCAGTAGTAGCAATGCCGGCAACTGTTGCTCCTGGGGCGCACGTCGGGCGAGCGCTCGTGTCAGGCGCTCGGCATCGTCGGCATGACCAGCACGCGCCAGCCGCCGGATCAGTGTGATCAACTGGCGAACGTTCAAGCGAACGGACGGCTTTGCCAGTTTCAAATATTCGACAAAAGTCTCGTGGATTAACTCGGAGCAAGCCGGATGCTCGTCGGGCAACGCAAAGATCAATGCCGCAGCGTGGTGATAATCCTCGCTCGCCGGCGTGTTACGTGCCACCTTGTAATAGCGATTCACTACCAGCAGATCGTGTGGATGCGTTTTAGCCAGCCGACCCAACGCCTGGCGGGCTTCATCAACGCGCAAGGCACCGAGCAGCTTGTCGATCCTTGCCAGTTCGCCAGGCAACGGATCAATCGGCACCTCCTGCCTGGGTACCACCAACCGAGCCTTGCCAAAGAAACGTTGGGCCCCGATCAACGCTGCGCCGGCAACCAAACCGCCGAGGTGTGCCATGTAATTGATATTGCTACCGTGATTGAACAGGTATTGGTAAAGTTCATTGGCGATCCACAATGGCAGAATGATGATCGCCGGCGCCCGGAAGAAATTGAAGTAGATCAGCACCCAATAAAAGAAGCGAATCCTGCGCAACCCATACAGCGCCACGAACATCGCCATGACACCCGAAATTGCACCCGACGCACCAATCCCCGGCATCATACGGGTGGCATTGAAAACCAGATCGAAACCGGCTGCGCCGATTCCCGCTAGTAGATAAAAGGCAAGGTAACGCCACTTGCCGAGCGTCTCCTCGACCATATAGCCGACTATAAAAAGAATCGCCATATTTCCCAGCAGATGGCCGAAACTTCCGTGCAGGAACATATGCCCGATCAACCCGGCCAGCGTCGGCTGCGCCGGTCTGAAGCCGAATCGATCAGTGAGTCCAATGCTATTCATCCGGTCGAACTCGACGCGCTGCCGATGCCAGAGCGGAAAGTCGCTCTCGTCGGCAACGATGATTTCCCCGGCACGCAAGGATTTCATGAACGCCGCATCCTGCTCCATCGCCATCCACACCTCGGGCCAGCGCGCCCGATCAAGTGCGAGCGATGCAGCATTTGCCTCGCTGCGAAACCCACCACGCTCAAGATACTGGACATAACGCGGCAGTTCGATGGTCGGTAGATGCGAACTTGCGTAGTAACGATAAGCGGCCTCATCCCGTTTCTCGTCGCCGACTTGCAACCCAAAATAAATCAGGAAGTTGAGCAGAATCAAGAGCAGGGTGATCAGCGGCGGGCGCTGCCAGTCAGGTCGGCTGCTTACGGGGATGATCAGCATAACGCGAGATTATATCAATTGCATACGAGGTGGCGAGTCTGACGTTCAAAATTGAGTTTCAGCGGATTTCACGCCGACAAAGGGTAGCGCTCCCTTTATCTTATTAGTTGAGCCGATCCGCTTTAACTGGAAAGGGACTTTGTAACGGTCTGTTTCATGGGTGCACCACACGCCGCGGAACACGTTAATGCATAAAGTAGCCCACAACATCTGAGAGGACACCATGAACGCCCCCACCACCACTTCCCGCCTGCATCCGCTGCTTGCCGTCGCCGCTGTCGCCGTGACTCTGCTTTCGCTGACCGGCATCGCCGCCATGACCGGCTATTTGCCGACAGGCAAGGCCGCGACTGGCGAATCCACTGCTGCTGGCGCCGTCCCCAGCAACGCGGCGGGAGCGGCTGGCGCCGTCCCGCCAGCGCCGACTTTGGCCCAGCCGGCCAATGAAATTGTGCCGACCGAAAAGAAGGTCGAGAAACCCGCGGCCAAGCCGGCACCCAAACCCGCGGCCAAGCTCGCCCAGGCGCCCGCGACAGCCGCGCCACCTCCGCCGGTTGCCGCCCCTGCACCCTGCCTGACCTGCGGTGTCATCGACAATGTGCGTGAAGTCACCCAGGCCGGCGAAGGCAGTGGTCTGGGCGCCGTGGCCGGTGGTGTCATCGGCGGCATCCTCGGCAATCAGGTCGGCGGCGGCACCGGCAAGAAAGTCGCCACTGTCGCAGGCGTAGCCGGCGGTGCGTATGCTGGTCACCAGGTTGAAAAGAGCCAGA
>DDWF01000135.1 GCA_002345845.1 Betaproteobacteria bacterium UBA2293
GGCACCGGCAAGGAACTGATCGCCAGCGCCATCCACCAGATGAGCCGGCGGGCCGACGGGCCATTTGTTGCCGTCGATTGTTCCGGGCTCGCCGAGACGCTGTTCGAAAGCGAACTCTTCNNGCCATGAGCGCGGCGCCTTTACCGGGGCTGTCGCCCGCAAGGTTGGGCTGATCGAGGCGGCGGCGGGCGGTACTTTGTTCCTCGATGAGGTCGGCGACATTCCCCTGAGCATCCAGGTCAAGCTGCTGCGTCTGCTGGAGACCGGGACCTTCCGCCGCGTCGGCTCGCCGGAACTGCGCAAGGCCGAGGTGCGCATCATCTCGGCGACGCACCGGCCGCTCAATGACATGGTCGCCGACGGGCGCTTCCGCCAGGATCTCTTCTATCGCCTGAACATCTTTCCCATTCATCTGCCGCCGCTGCGTGAGCGTGGCGATGATGTGCGGCTGCTGGCCGAGTCGCTGCTTGCCCGAGTGGCCGGCGGGCGGTCGTTGAGCTTGTCCAGCGAGGCTCTGGACTGGCTGGCTGCTTATTCCTTCCCGGGTAATGTGCGCGAGTTGCGCAACATGCTGGAGCGGGCCTGCCTGCTCTGTGATGGTGATGAGATCCGTCTGCCGCACCTGCCCGTCGAGGCGCTTGAGCCGACGGTCTTTCCGGGGCTGCTCCGACAGAAGTCGCCAGCTGCCGGCGATGGCCGCTCGCTGGCGGAACTGCTTGAGCAATTCGCCGGTAACCGCAAGGCGCTGGCGGCCCACCTGGGACTCTCCGAGCGCACCCTTTATCGGCGTTTGCAGGCGCTGAAGGCCCGCCGTCCGGGCGGCTAGGCGCCCTTTTCGCACTTTTCCGGGCAAAAAAAGGGCGGGGATCAACCCCGCCCAAAGCGCAAGGTAAAGCGGAATCAGTGATGGGGCTCGTCGGCCTCTTCCCAGCCGGTGATCATCGCCNNTGGTGCGAACCGGGGTTTTTAGGATAAATGGACGTTGCCAAACCGGCTCCATGAAACAAAAAACCCGCCGAGGCGGGTTTTTTGTTCGCTATGACGACAAGCACAAATTTCAATGCTTCTCTTCCCAGCCGGTGATCATCGCCTTGATGTGGGCGAAGACGGTGTGGCCGGTGGTCGTCAGGTAGACGTGGATGAAGAAGAAGGCGGTGATCATGAAGGCGCCGACGGTATGGGCGATGGCCACCCATTCCAGACTCAGGTACTGATCGACGCCAAGGGCGCGCCAGTTGCCATAAAACAGGTAAAGCAGCCCGGAGCCCCAGATCAGCGGCGAGATGAAGGCGAGCAGGGCGAGGTAGGCCAGGCGCTGCAGCGGGTTGTGCTTCTGCACCACGGTCTTGCGGAAGGGGTGCGGCGAGTTGGTGAAGATGCCGATGGTGTAGTAATGCACCATGGCCATCACGTTCTTCAGCGAGGGCAGGTATTGCCGCCATTCGCCAGTGGTGAATTGCCAGAAGATGGTGAAGGCCCACAGGACGAGCAGCGTCCAGGCGGCCAGTGTGTGGATCTGGACGGCTTTCTGGAAGCCGACGATGGCATAACTGCCATGCACTTCGAAGCCGGTAATCATCATGATGATGATGAGCAGGGCCTGCGACCAGTGCCAGAAGCGCTCGTAGCGCTTGTAGATGTACATGCGTTCGGCGCTCACTTTGCATTCTCCTTGCGACGACGGGTGATGATGCGGACCAGGCCATGGATCAGGCCGGCCCCGATGGAGCCGGCAATGGCCAGGCCGCCGAAGAGGTCGACCAGGCCGTTGCGGTCGCGGCCGGGGATATAGACGCCCTCGATCGAGGCCAGGCGGCCGTCAGCAGCGCGGGTGTGGCATTCGGCGCAGGGCACGGCCTTTTCCTTGGGCGCCACCATGTGGGTGATGAACCAGTTCATCCGCGTTTCGATGAAGTCGAACTTGCCGCTGTAGGGCAGACCGGCGAAGTCCATGCCCGCCTTGATCGCCTTGTCGTAGTCGTAGTGCTTCCAGAAGGCGGTGTCGTCGTCGCCGAACACGTGGTTGACCACCAGCGTGTTGTTGACCGGGTCGTAGGCCTGCTTGCCGTGCATGACCTTGAACGGCCAGATGCGGGCGTTTTCGTCGCTGGCCGAACCCTCGATGCGGTTCAGTTCGAGCACACCATCCTTGCCGATGTACTTATCCAGCTTGTCGACGATCGATACCTGCTCGACCGTGCCGTTGTACCACTTGTACTCGGGGCGGACGTTCTCGCCGTACTTGAAGTCGCCCTTGGCGGCGGAGTACTTCAGGTGGCCGTGGTCATCCTTGATGAACAGCGGCTTGCCGTCGGCATCCATCTTGCCGGCTGTGGACCAGTCCCAGAGCATCTTGGTGGCGACGCCACCGCGGGCGAACTCGGGGATGTGGCAGGTCTGGCAGGCAACCTTGTTGGCGTGGTTGTTGATCTTCGCTTCCTTGTGCGGCGCCAGGCCGTGGCAGGATTCGCAGGTGGCGCGGTTGTGGTCGTCCTTGGGCAGGTCGAAGCCGTGCGTATCCTTGGGGTTGACCGCATAACGGCTGCCCGAAGGCTGGTGCTCGTTGAAGGTGTGGCAATCCGAACAGACGAGGTTGGCACCGTCCTTGGCCATGTGCACATCAAGTTCGCGCGAGGGATTCTTCAGCGAGGTGTCGAGGTCGCCGTGCTTCACCGCATCGCCACCGCCACCATTGAAGTGACAGTTGCCGCAGTTGTCGCGGCCAGGCTTGCCGACATGCTGGGCGACCTTGGTCAGGTCTGGCGCCTTGAGCAGCTTCTTGCCCGGCGGGCCTTCCATCGGCTGGTATTCGCGGTCCTCGTATAGCGGGTGACCGGCATCGGTGGCCATCTTGCGATAGGTGCCGGTGTTGTCGTGACAGGCCAGGCAGTCGACGTTCTCCTGCTTGGTGAAGTCGTAGTCCTTTTCATTCCAGCCGTAGCCGGCGTGACAACTGGTGCAGCGCGGCTCGTTGGAAATCGGCGAACCGCAGAAATTGTTGGCTGCCCATTTCTTGCCGAGCGTCTTGCCCGTGGTCTTGCTGGTTGCTTCCCAGGTCCAGTGAACGCTCTTCATGACCTGATGACCGGCCATGTTGTGGCAGGTCAGACAGGCCTTGGTGACTTCCGGACCGGTCTTGAACGGACCCTTGAGGGCATCCAGCTTGCTGTGGTCGGTGGTGGACGTGCTGGCGGGTTTGGTCGTTGCCGCCAGAGATGGCGTGACCGGCGGGACGGGGGTTTCGGCTGCCTGCAGCAGTCCGGCCCCGAGCAAAAAGAAAGCGGCGACAAGCCGGCGCACATGAATTTTCATGTGGTCTCCCATTTAAAGGTGGTCCGGAACGGGCAGCTTCCCCAAGCCGCATCGCTCCGATTGTCGCAGGCTCAACTCGTTGCATTATATTATATAAGCCAACGATTATTTACTGATCCAGGTCAACTTCCTATAACTTTGGGATGATCCCTGTTGCTGCAAGCTTGCCCTAGCCGAGGCGTTCCCAGACGGTCACTTCAGATAGCGTGTGCTGGAACTTGCGCCGGGTTTCGCGGATGACGAAGGGCAGGGAACGCGGCTCACCGAGCCGGCGGAAGTGCCGGCCGAGGATGACGTGCAGGCCGTCGAGCGTGGAGAAGTTCTCGCCATCCTGCTTGAAGCCGCCAATCCACTCGGCGCGCGGCGTGTGTTCCTCGAGCCAGGTGTATGGGGAGGCGATGACCAGCAGGCCGCCCGGCACGATCCGTTCATGGATGTGCTCGAGCAGCTTGCGCGGACTGTACAGACGGTCGATCAGGTTGGCGGCGAGGATCAGGTCGTAGCCGGTGAAATGCGGCTTCAGGTTGCAGGCGTCACCCTGGAAGAAATCCACCTTGTCGCGCACCGCTTCCAGCCCGAGGTCGGCCAGCCGGCGCTCGTGGTAGGAGACCAGTTCGCCCTCGTCGGCCAGTGTGTAGCGCAGCTTGCCCTGGGTTGCCAGTTGGACGCCGACATTGATGAAGCGGGCCGAGAAGTCGAGGCCGGTGACCTGGTCGAAGTGCCTGGCCAGTTCGAAACTGGCGCGGCCGGTGGCGCAGCCGAGATCGAGGGCGGTCCGTGCCGGGCGGCCGGCCATTGCATCGATGCACAATTCGGCGACGGCGCGCGGGAAATTGGGCACGCCGTAGTATTCATCGCCGTAATGGAATTCGGCGTATTCCGAGAGCAGGCGGTCGGTCTCGTAATTCGATGCCACCGCTTTGGCCAGCGGTTCGCCGACGACAGTGCGGAAGCCGGCATGCTGGAAGAAATGCCGGCGGAAGGCATAGCGCGCGGCGTGCCGCGCCTCGTTGCCGCAGGAAATCCACGAGCCGCCCTTGAACAGGTTGTGCCGCTCGTCGTAGGTCGGGGTTGTGAAGTCGTCGTAGATCGGATGCACGGCGAAGCCGTCGAACGGGTAGATCGGCGTCTCGGTCCATTGCCAGACGTTGCCGACGACGTCGTACAGCGGGCCGTGGGCGAAGGTGTCGACCGGGCAAGAGGAGGCCCAGTGGTCGAGGTGCAGGTTGGCCTGCGTCGGCTCCTGCTCAGCCAGTTCCTTGAGGCCAGCGACGGCGAGCAGGCGGTACCACTCGTCCTCGCTTGGCAGGCGCACTGGCTGACCGGTCTGCCGGGCCTGCCAGTGACAGAAAGCCTTGGCTTCGTGGTAATTGGTCTCCACCGGCCAGTTCCAGGGCATGGCGACGACCTCGGTCATCAGGCGCAGGTGCCAGCCGTCGCCCTCGTGTAACCAGAAGGTCGGGTGGCGGGCACCGGCGAAATCCTTCCAGGCGCGGCCTTCCTCGCTCCACAGGCTGTCGTCGGCATAGCCGCCGGCTTCGACGAAGGCCAGGAACTCGCCATTGGAGACGAGAAAGCGGCTGGCCGAAAAGGCCGGTACGGCGGCCTCGTGGCCGCCGTATTCGTTGTCCCAGCCGTAGTAAGGGTCGGCGAAATCCTTGCCGAGGCGGACTTCGCCGGCCGGGATGGCGACCAGCGCATTGTCCGGTGCTGGGCCGCTCTGCCGGCACGGCGGCCAGGCCGGGTGCGGCTGTACGTAGTCGAGGCGGTGCTGGCGGATCAGCACCGACGAGGTTTCCAGATGGATGCGCTCGTGCTCGATGCCCATCAGGATCGCCCACCACGGGTTGTCCCAGCCGATCGGCAGGCTCAGCGGCGCCGTCTGGATGATCTCGTCCACGGTGGTGCGGAGGCGCTGGCGGTAGGCCTTGACCTCGGCCACCGTCGGCCAGTCGTAGTTGGCGTCGTTGAGGTCGTCCCAGCTCATTTCGTCGACACCGATGGCGAACATCGACTCGAAGCGCGGGTTGAGGCGTTCCTTGACCAGGCCGACCAGCAGCAGCTTGTTGATGAAGAAGGTCGCCGTGTGGCCGTAATAGAAAATCAGCGGGTGGCGCAGCGGGATCGGTTTGTCGTAGTAGGCGGCGTCGCAGGTCAGGACTTCGAACAACTGCTCGTAGCGGTCGAAGGTCTGCCGGAAGTGGTCGCGAATACGGGCGCGGACAGTTTCGGGGTCGGTGCCGGCGAGCAGCGGCGTACGGGAGAAGAGCGGCAGGGTCATGGCGGCCGGGAACGATAAGGCGGAGCCGGCTATCCTAACCCATGTCCGCTGACGGCTCCACGGCGCCCACTTACAATCCCGACATGTTCCGATGAGCGATATTCCAATGAAATTCGAAGGCACCGATACCTATGTCGCCACCGGCGACCTGACCATGGCGGTCAATGCCGCCCGCGCCCTGCAGCGGCCGCTGCTGATCAAGGGCGAACCCGGCACCGGCAAGACCCTGCTCGCCGAGGAGGTGGCGCGGGCGCTGAGCCTGCCGCTGTTTCAGTGGCATATCAAATCGACGACCAAGGCGCAGCAGGGGCTTTACGAATACGACGCGGTCTCCCGGCTGCGCGACTCGCAACTGGGCGACCCGCGCGTCGAGGACATCTCGCACTACATCGTCCATGGCGTGCTGTGGCAGGCCTTCGAGTGCGACGAGCCGTCGGTGGTGCTGATCGACGAGATCGACAAGGCCGACATCGAGTTCCCCAACGACCTGTTGCGCGAACTCGACCGCATGGAATTCCACTGTTACGAGCTGCACCGCACGATCAAGGCCAAGCACCGGCCGCTGATCATCATCACCTCGAACAACGAGAAGGAGCTGCCGGACGCCTTCCTGCGCCGCTGTTTCTTCCACTACATCAAGTTCCCGGACAAGGCGACCATGCAGCGCATCGTCGGCGTGCACTTCCCTCAGCTCAAGCATGAGTTGCTGAAAGAGGCCCTGGAAGTCTTTTTCGACCTGCGCGAAGTGCCCGGCCTGAAGAAGAAGCCGTCGACCAGCGAACTGATCGACTGGCTGAAGCTGCTGCTGGCCGAGGACATCCCGCCGGAAGCACTGCGCAGCAAGGAGGCCAAGGACGCCATCCCGCCACTGCACGGGGCGCTGTTGAAGAACGAACAGGATGTGCATCTGTTCGAGCGCCTGGCCTTCATGGCCCGGCGCAAACCGCAAGCGTAAATGCTGGTCGCTGCATGCTCGTCGATTTCTTCCTGCATCTGAAGGCCCGGCAACTGCCGGTGTCCACCAACGAGCTGCTGGCCCTGCTCGAAGCCCTGCAGGCCCGGTTGGTCGGCGCCAGCCTCGACGATTTCTACCTGCTGGCGCGCACCATCCTGGTCAAGGACGAAGCGCATTACGACCGCTTCGATCGCGCCTTCGGCGAATACTTCAAGGGCGTCGAAGCGCTGCCGGGGTTTGAAGCGCTGATTCCCGAGGACTGGCTGGAGCTGGCGGCCCGCCGCCATCTCTCCGAGGAAGATCGGCTGAAGCTGCAGAAGCTCGGCTACGAAAAGCTGTTCGAGCAGTTCAAGCAGCGCCTGGCCGAGCAGAAGGAACGCCATGCCGGCGGCAGCAAGTGGATCGGCACCGCCGGCACCTCGCCCTACGGCCACGGCGGCTACCACCCGGAAGGCATCCGCCTCGGCGGCGATTCGGTCGGCAACCGCACCGCGATCAAGGTCTGGGAGCAGCGCGAATTCCGCAATCTCGACGACACGGTCGAACTCGGCGTGCGCAACATCAAGGTGGCGCTGCGTCGTTTGCGCCGCTTCGCCCGCCAGGGGGCGGCGACCGAACTCGACTTGGACGGCACCATCGCCGGCACGGCCAGAAATGGCGGCTGGCTCGACCTGCAGCTGCGGCCGGAGCGGCACAACGCGGTCAAGGTGCTGCTCTTTCTCGACATCGGCGGCTCGATGGACGATCACATCCAGGCCTGCGAGGAGCTGTTTTCGGCGGCGCGTTCCGAATTCAAGCACCTCGAACACTTCTACTTCCACAACTGCATTTATGAAGGCGTCTGGAAGGACAACCGGCGCCGCCACGACCAGCGCCTGTCGACCTGGGATGTACTCCACACCTACGGTCCCGATTACAAGCTGGTGCTGGTCGGCGACGCCAGCATGAGTCCCTACGAAGTGGCCCGCTCCGGCGGCAGCGTCGAGCACTGGAACGAGGAAGCCGGCGCCGTCTGGCTGCAGCGCCTGCTCGCTGCCTGGTCACGCGCCGTGTGGCTCAACCCGTTGCCGGAAGAGCACTGGGGCTTCACCCCGTCGACCCGGATGATCCGCGAACTGCTCGGCGAACGGATGTTCCCGCTGTCGCCGGAAGGGCTGGAGCTGGCCATGTGCAGCCTGGCGAAATAGCGCGGGTCGGCCTCAGGCGGCGGTGAAGCTGTCCGGCATCTGCAGCGCCACCACTTCGCCGCGGGCGGTGGCCTCACCGTCGGCGAACACCGTGGCTTCGACGACCACCTTGCGCCCCTTGATTTCCTTGACCCGGCCGCGGATTTCCAGCTCCGGTCCGAGCGGCGTCGGCTTCAGGTAACTCACCTGCAGCGACCCGGTGACGAAGCGGAAGGCCGGCAGGCTGTCCATCGGCCGGCCCTCGGCGCGGTACATCGCAGCGGCCGCGGTGCCGGTGCAGTGGCAGTCGATCAGCGAGGCCAGCAGGCCGCCGTAGACGAAGCCGGGGATGGCGGTGTGTTCGGGTTTCGGCTGGAAGCGGGTGACGCTTTCGTCGCCCTCCCAGTGGGTCTTGATCTGGTGTCCGTGCCCGTTCAAGCGGCCGCAGCCGTAGCAATGGGCGACGTTCTCCGGGTAATGGTCCTGAAAAGCCTGCATGTTGTCTCCTCCCTGTGTTGGCTGTCCGCATCCTAGGCCGGCGGCGTCGCGCCGGCCATTGTCCGGACGGACAACATGCATGCAATTCTGGCCAGCCGGCCGGAGCCGGCGTTTAGGCCGAGACCGAGAGCTGCGAGGCGAGCAGCTTGTCCGCCTGTGCCTGGCCTCTGCCGTAGGCATGCAGCAGCTCCATGATCTGGCGCATCACCTGCGCTTCGCTGCTGCTCGCCGTGCTGCTGGCGGCTTCGCTGGTCGTCGTGCTCTCGGTGGATTTGTCGTAGGCCATGGCTTCCTGGAAGCTGACCTTGCCGTCGCCATTGCTGTCAGCCGCTTCGAAGTTGTCGACGATCTTGCTCAGCAGTTCGCTGCGGGCACTGTCGCTGCCGGCGGCTTCTTCCAGTTGCGCCGTCAGCTCCTCCTCGGTGAAGCCGGCATCATCGGCTGGCGGCGGCGGGGGCGGCATGCCGCCCATGCCCTGTGGTCCGCCGTGACCGCCGCCTTGCATGCGCATCCGGTTGAATTCGCCGTCGAGCTGCTCCTGCAAGCGGCTGAGGACGGTCGATAGTTCGCTTTCGGTGACCTTGCCGTCACTGTCACTGTCGAGCGCGGCGAAAACGTTCTCGGCGCTGCTGTCGCTGTCGTTGCTGCTGGCCAGCTGGCTGAAGGCCGAGGCCAGATCGCTTTTCTCGATATAGCCCTGATTCTTGGTGTCGAGTTTCGAAAACAGCAGACTGGCCATCTGGGATGTCTGATTGATGCCGCTCAGCATGATGTGCTCCTTGCATGAAGTTGAAAAATGCCCGGAACGTCGTCCGGGAGCTCTGTCTTGTGCAAGTTATCGGCCCGAAATGCCCAGAAGTGACGGTGCTTTGCGTTAAGCGGAGTAAAGCTTTGTTAAGGAAATCCGGCGGAAAAACGGAATCCTCCGGAAATTGCCGCAATTTCTGGCGATTTCCTCCCGACGGCCGGCAAGCCTTGCAGACCGGCAGGTTTTGCCGGTGGGGTAAAAGTCTGTAAAGCCGCTGCCGGCCAGTCCTGTCTTTGGCTATCATGCCCGCCTGCGAAGCACTTGATTGGAATGGGAAAAATGACCGCGGTCCTGCTGGTCGATGACGATGTGGAACTGGCCGAGCTGCTCGGCGACTACCTGGCCCAGGACGGGTTCGAGGTGACTACCCGGCATGACGGCGAAAGCGGGGTCGCGGCGGCACTGTCCGGCGATTTTGCCATCGCCGTGCTCGACGTAATGATGCCGAAGCTGTCCGGCATCGAGGTGCTGCGCCGCATCCGCGCCGCCGGTTCTTTGCCGGTGCTGATGCTGACGGCCAAGGGCGACGACCTCGACCGCATTGTCGGCCTCGAACTCGGGGCCGACGACTATGTGCCGAAACCCTGCCAGCCGCGCGAACTGGCCGCCCGCCTGCGCGCCATCCTGCGACGCACCGCCCAGGCGGCGGACGCGACCCAGGTGCCGATCGTCGTCGGCGCACTGCGCATTCGCCCAGAATTGCGCCGGGTCGAATGGGAAGGTGCGGTGGTCGAGCTGACCAGTACCGAGTTCAACCTGCTGGAAATCCTTGCCCGCCATGCCGGCCGCCCGGTCAGCAAGAGCGATCTGTCGGAGCAGGCGCTCGGCCGGCCGTTGGCGCGCTACGACCGAAGCATTGATGTGCACCTGTCGAGCATCCGCCATAAGCTCGGCACCTTGGCTGATGGTCGCTCCTGCATCCAGACGGTGTATCGCCAAGGCTACCAGCTGATTCGGGAGTGATGTGGGGCGCCTCTTCTGGAAGTTCTTCCTGTTCATCTGGCTGGCGCAGCTGGCCGGCGTCGTCGGCACCGGCGCCTTGTTCTGGCTGGAGCGCCAGCAATTTGCCGGCAGCAGCATGCAGGCGCCGCCGTCCGGCGTGCCGCCTGATGCGCGCGTCGGTCCCCGGCCGCCACCGGAATTCGCCCGCGGTCTGCCGCCGTCCGCTGCGCGGCCCCACGGTCGACCGCTGCCGCTGTTGCCGATTGTCGTCGGGCTGTTTGTCAGCCTGCTCTGCGCCGCCGGCCTGGCCTGGTATTTCGCCAAGCCGATCCGCCAGTTGCGGCAGGCCTTCGATGCTGCCGCCGATGGCCAGCTGGCGGTTCGCGTGACGCCGGCGATGGGGGGGCGGCGCGATGAACTGGCTGATCTTGGTCGCGACTTCGATCGCATGACGGAACATCTGCAGCGTCTGGTCGAAGGTCAGCAGCGGCTGCTGCACGATGTATCGCATGAAATGCGCTCGCCGCTGGCCCGACTGCAGGCGGCGATCGGTCTGGCCCGCCAGCAGCCGGCGCGGATGGAGGATTCGTTGCGCCGGATCGAGCGCGAAGGCGAGCGCATGGACCGGCTGGTCGGTGAATTGCTGACCCTGTCCCGCCTTGAGGCTGGGGCCGCCGGCCCGCTGGAGCCAGTGGATGTCAGCGAGCTGCTGCTCGATATCGTCGAGGATGCCCGTTTCGAGGGTAGCGCCCGGCAGATTGGCATCACCTACGATCCTGGACTGCCGGCGGTGGTGCGGGCCAATGGCGAGCTGCTGCAGCGGGCCATTGAAAACGTCATGCGCAACGCCATCCGTCATTCACCCGATGGCAGCACGGTCGCTCTCAATACCCGGCTGACGGACGGCGGCCAGTTGCGCATCCGCATCGCCGATCACGGGCCGGGAGTGCCGGAAGCGCAACTGGAGGCCATCTTCCAGCCCTTCTTTCGCGGCGAGGGGCCTGACGGCGGCTACGGCCTTGGCCTGGCCATTGCTCGGCGCGTCATCAGCGCCCTTGGTGGCACGATCCGGGCAAGCCGGGGCGACGCGGGCGGGCTGGTCGTCGACGTCGAGCTGCCACTGCCGGGCTGAAGATGGTGTAGCGAAACGAAAAGGCCATGCGGGTTGCGCATGGCCTGGTGGGTTTGCCGCCAGTTGCCGGGTTCAGCCGGAAAGCGCCGGATTCAGCGTATAGGTGCCGGTCAGGCTGGCCTGCGCCAACACGTGCCCTTGCAGGGCTGCGCGCACCTCGGGGCCGCCGAAGCGACCCTCCAGCGGCAGGCGCTCGATATCGAGGGCGTAGACGGTGAATACGTAGTGATGCACGATTTCGTCGTTCCATGGCGGGCAGGGGCCGTCATAGCCGTGGTAATCGCCGCTCATGTCGTGATCGCTGGCGAACCAGTCGGTGTAGTTGTTCACTCCTTGGCGGCTGCCGTTTGCCGCTTGCTGACCGGATTTGCCCCGTGGCGTGACGCCGTTGCTGAACTCACCTGCCGCGATACTCGTCACCGAGGCAGGTAAATCGACGAGTACCCAGTGAAAGAAGTCGACGCGTGCTAGCGCGGCTGGCACCGTGCGGCCTTCCTGATTGACGTCATCACCCTGGCTGGGTACATCCGGGTCATGGCAGATGAGCACGAAGGAACGTGTTCCGGCTGGAATGTCCGTCCAGCTGAGTTGCGGATTAAGGTTTTTGCCGAGGCAGACGTGATGGGCGGGGTCAGGCGTGCAGAAGGAATAGTCGCCGGGAATGCGTTCGCCATCGGCAAAGCTGGTGCTGGTCAGGTGCATCGGTGCCTCTCCTGTCATTCGGAAGACCGTCGCTTGAAGTCGCGCAGACGGAAGCCGAGAGCCCAAAGTGTCGCGAAATAGGCGGTCGCGCCAAGCGGAACCAGCCATGAGAGATGGATTGTCCGGCCGAGCGCGCCCTTTTGCAACCAGGCGTTTTCCGGCCCCATGCCGAACCATAGGGCGGTCGCCATAACGGTCATGGCCAGACAGAGTTTGATGACGAATGGTAACCAGCCCGGCTGCGGGGAGTAGATGTCGTGCCGGCGCAGGCCGCGATAGAGCAGTGCCGCATTGAGACAGGCGGCCAGACCGATCGACAAGGCCAGCCCAGCATGGCCGAGCTTGAAACCGAAGACGAAGATGAGGTTCATCACCTGTGTGGCGAACAGGGCGATCAGCGCGATCTTCACCGGTGTGCGCACGTTCTGCCGGGCATAGAAGCCAGGCGCCAGCACCTTGACCAGGATCAGTCCGGTCAGGCCGACGGTGTAGGCGACCAGTGCCTCGCGGGTGCGGAACACGTCGTCGGCCGAGAAGGCGCCGTGGTGGAACAGGGTGGCAATCAACGGCACCGCCAGCAGGGCCAGGGCGACGGCTGCCGGCGCGGCCAGCAACAGGGTCAGGCGCAGGCCCCAGTCGAGCAGTTTGGAGTATTCGGCAAAGTTGCCGCTGGAATGACAGCGCGACAGCGAGGGCAGCAGGATGGTGCCGAGCGCGGCACCGAGCAAGCCGGAGGGAAATTCCATCAGGCGGTCGGCGTAGTACAGCCAGGAAACGCTGCCGGTGGCCAGGAAGGAGGCGAAGATGGTGTTGATCAGCAGGCTGATCTGCGACACCGAGACGCCGACCAGCGCCGGTCCCATCAGCGTGACGATGCGGCGCACGCCGGGATCGGCCCAGGCGGCGCGCCAGTTTAGCGTCGGCCGCGGCAACATGGCGATTCGGCGCAGCGCCGGCACCTGGATCGCCAGTTGCAGCAGGCCGCCGATGAACACCGCCCAGCCCAGCGCCAGTACCGGCGGATCGAAATAGGGCGTGGCGAACAGTGCCATGCCGATGAACACCAGATTGAGCACCACCGGCGTGAACGCCGGCAGGGCGAATTTGCTCCAGGTGTTGAGAATGCCGCCAGCCAGCGCGACCAGCGACATGAACAGGATGTAGGGGAAGGTGATGCGGGTCAGCTCGACGGTCAGTTCGAATTTGCCGATATCGGCAGCGAAGCCGGGGGCGGAAATCCAGACCAGGATCGGCGCCGCGGCCATGCCAATGGTGGTGATGAAGAACAGTGCCAGCGAAAGCAGGGTGGCGACGTGATCGACTAGCGTGCGCGTGTCTTCCGCCGAATTGCGGTTGCGATATTCGCCGAGAATCGGCACGAAGGCCTGCGAAAAGGCGCCTTCGGCAAACATCCGGCGTAGCAGGTTGGGCAGCTTGAAGGCGACGAAAAAGGCGTCGGTGGCTAGCCCGGCACCAAAAGTACGGGCGATGACGAAGTCGCGGACGAAGCCGAGAATTCGCGAAAGCAGGGTCATGCCGCTGACCGTGGCCAGGGCGCGCAACAGATTCATCGTGTGTAAGCGTTGCCTCGAGGGCGACGAAAAAGCTATAATTCTACGCTGTGCCGCAGCCGCTGGCCGGAAAGACCGCTTCGGCGGTATCCGGAAAGGGCCGGCCAGTGCCGGTGTAGCTCAGTTGGTAGAGCA
>DDWF01000097.1 GCA_002345845.1 Betaproteobacteria bacterium UBA2293
GAGGGGAGGATGGGAGGGGCGGGCAATATGAGCGACATCCTGAACAAGATCCTCGCCGTCAAGCGCGAGGAAGTTGCCAGCGCGCAAGCCGCCACGCCGCTGGTGGCCGTGCGCGCCGCGGCGGAAGCGCAAACCGCGCCACGCGACTTCGTCGGCGCCATCAAGGCAAAAGTCGGCGCTGGCGGGACNNAGCCGGATCCGCCGCGTTGATGGGGACGGCGATCATCGCCGAAATCAAGAAGGCCAGCCCCTCGAAGGGCGTGATCCGGCCGGACTTCCACCCCGCCGAGATTGCCGCCGACTACGCAAAGCACGGCGCCACCTGCCTCTCGGTGCTGACCGACCGCCAGTTCTTCCAGGGCANNNNTGCCGGTGCTGCGCAAGGACTTCATGATCGACCCCTACCAGGTCTACGCAGCCCGCGCGATGGGCGCCGACGCGATCCTGCTGATCGTCGCCGCGCTCGCGGATGCGCAGATGGCCGAGCTCGAAGACCTCGCCCTGTCGCTCGGCATGGCCGTGCTGGTCGAAAGCCACGACGCCGGCGAGCTCGACCGCGCGCTGCGGCTCAAGACGCCGCTGCAGGGCATCAACAACCGCAACCTGCGCACTTTCGCGGTCAGCCTCGACACCACGCTGTCGCAGCTTTCCCGCATCCCCGCCGACCGCATCGTCGTCACCGAATCGGGCATTCTCGCCCCCGCCGACGTGGCGCTGATGCGGCAGCACCACGTCAATGCCTTCCTCGTCGGCGAAGCCTTCATGCGCGCGCCCTCCCCCGGCGCCGAACTGGCGCGGCTGTTCGGCTTCTGACCGCCGCCCCCTTCAACACGGCGAATCCGGCTTGCGCCGTCCCGCCACGACCGGGGTTATGGGAAGCTTGAGCAGTGCCGCCCCCGGTACGTGTCAGGCAAAAACCCCGGTTCGCACCACAGAGAGTGCAGAGGACGCGAAGCAACGGCGCAAGCACACAAAATCCAGGCGCACCCAACGGGCGACAGGCTCATATTTCGTAACGCCCTGTTTTTTTCTCCGTGATCACCGNNGTGAACTGCTTTTTCCAGGTTCATTTGATTTCCCGAACCAAGAACCCGCAATGCGCCACCATCGCGGTGCGCTGCGTTGCGACCATCAGAGTTATTGCCGCGAACATCTGCTTCGCAACGGCCGGCACTTCCGCTTCAAGTACCTTTCCTGACATTCAAATGTTTGCCCGTCAGGGTCGGCAGCGAAACGTGTCCGTGCCCAGCCTGCCAAACGGGAACTGGCATCACGAGATCCAGATCAGGATGCATTTCGCGGAGCAGAACGATTCGGGCTCCGCTCAGTGGACCGTCTATCTGACGCTGAACCGCACCGTAATTGACTTTTGTTGCGCCGTCTTCAAGCTCGCAACCACTTTGCTGCCTTTGCCCAGCTTGACACCTTTCGCTTCCAGCTTGTCACCGGCAACGACCAAGGGAGCCTCGGTTTTTTCCGAGCCGGTGAGGATCGTCAGCTTGCCACTCATGCCGGTCGGCGCCAGCGGCTGGCCGTGGTCCTCGACGTAGATCACCGCGCCTTCCGGGCCGGGGACCAGTTCGAAGGACAAGTCGTTGGCCATCTGGGCGATCCCGCCGTGCTTGGCGACGGCACCGCCATGGGCCATGACAGGACTGGCGCCGAGCATGGCCAGGGTGATCAGGGCGATTGGTACGATGGCGACGTATTTCTTGAACATTTGATTTCTCCAATGGGGTGGGCAGCGCTTGCGTAGGCGGCTGCCCGCGGCCTGTCAGAAGGTTTCCGAATTTCCCTCGCGTTCCGGAGTTTCGGCCAGCAGGCGCGCCGTCGGCGCGCGGCCGAACAGCCAGTAAAGAATCGGCGTCAGCAGCGTGTCGAGCAGGGTCGAGCTGACCAGCCCGCCGAAGATCACCACCGCCACCGGATGCAATATCTCCTTGCCCGGCGCATCCGCCGCCAGCAGCAGCGGCGTCAGCGCGAAAGCCGCGACCAGTGCCGTCATCAGCACCGGCGTCAGGCGCTCCAGCGAGCCGCGCACGATCATCGCCTGTGAGAACTGCTCGCCCTCGAACTTGCACAGGTTGATGTAGTGGCTGATCTTGAGGATGCCGTTGCGGGTGGAGATGCCGGCCAGCGTGATGAAGCCGACCATCGAGGCGACCGACAGCTGCACGCCGGCCAGCCACATGGCGACGACCGAACCGATCAGCGCCAGCGGAATGTTGGCCATGACGATGCCAGCCAATACCGCCGAGCGGTAGCGCGAATAAAGGACGAGGAAGATCATCGCCAGCGATACCAGCGACAGGCCGGCGATCAGCCGCATCGCCTGCTCCTGGGCCTGGAACTGTCCTTCCAGGCTGATGAAGTAGCCGGTGGGCAGCGTCTGGGCGGCAACGATGGCGCGGATATCGGCGATCACCTGGCCCATGTCGCGGCCATCGGTGTTGGCGTAGACGACGATGCGGCGGCGGCCGTTCTCGCGGCCGATCTGGTTCGGCCCGTCGCCTTCCTCGACGCTGGCGAAGGTTGCTACCGGCACCCGGCCAGCCGGTGTGTCGACCAGCGTCTGGGCCAGATCTTGCGGGCTGCGCCGTTCGTCGGGCAGGCGCAGCACCAGGTCGTAGCGACGGGCACCGTCCACGATCTGGGCGCCGTGGGCGCCGTCGGTCAGCGCCTGCAGCACGCGAATCGCCTCGCCCGGCGCCAGGCCGAGTTGCGCTGCCTTGCGGTGGTCGAGGCGGACGGTGATCTGCGGGATCAGCACCTGCTTTTCGACGCTCAGGTCGACCAGGCCGGGAACGCCGGTCAGCTGGCCGCGCAGCGTCTCGGCCAGGCCGCGCAGGGTGTCGGTATCGTCGCCGAAAACCTTCAACGCGATCTGTGCCCGCACGCCGGAAAGCAGGTGATCGAGGCGGTGGCTGATCGGCTGGCCGATGGACATCTGTGCCGGCAGCGTCGACAGCCGGTCGCGGATGTCGGCCATGATTTCTTCACGGCTGCGTTCCGAGCGCTTCAGATCCACGTCGATCTCGGCCGAATGCACCCCCTCGGCGTGCTCGTCCAACTCGGCCCGGCCGGTGCGACGGCCGACCTGCGTCACTTCGGGCACTTCGCCGATCAGCGTCTCGGCAACGCTGCCGATGCGGTTGGCCTCGGCCAGCGAGGTGCCCGGCTGCATCACCAGGCCAAGCACCAGCGAGCCCTCGTTGAAGGCCGGCAGGAATGCACGCGGGAAGAAGGGAATCGTCGCGGCGGCGGTAACGACGGCCAGCACCGCAACCAGGATCAAGACGCGGGCACGCGGAAACGACCAGTGCAGCAGGCGCGTGTCCTGGCGCTTGAGCCAGGCGACCAGCGGGCTGTCGCCATGATCGAGGTTCTTCATCGTCGGCAGCAGGTAGTAGCACATCACCGGCGTCACCGTCATGGCGACCAGCAGCGAGGCGCCGATGGAGACGATGTAGGCGATGCCGAGCGGTGTGAACAACCGCCCCTCGATGCCCGGCAGGGCGAACAGCGGGACGAAGACGAGGACGACGATGATGGTCGCGTAGACGACGCCGCTGCGCACCTCGACACTGGCCCGCCGCACCACCTCCAGCAGGGACAGCGGGTTGCCGGCCAGGCGGTTCTGCCTGAGCCGGCGCAGGATGTTCTCGACATCGACCACCGCGTCGTCGACCAGCTCGCCGATGGCGATCGCCAGACCGCCCAAGGTCATTACGTTGATCGACTGCCCGAGCCACTGGAAAACCAGGGCCGTCACCGCCAGCGACAGCGGGATCGCGGTCAGCGAGATGACCGTCGTCCTCACCGATAGCAGGAAGGCAAAGAGCACGATGGCGACCATGATGGCGCCATCGCGCAGGGCCTCGGCGACGTTGCCGATCGAGGCCTCGATGAAGTCGGACTGGCGGAACAGCACGCGCGGCTCGGCCAGGCCGGTGGGCAGTCCCTGCTTGAGTTCATCCAGCGCCCGCTGGATCTGGCCGGTCAGTTCGACGGTGTCGGCCTGCGGCTGCTTCTGCACGCTGACGACCACCGCCGGCAGGCCGTTGTAACCGGCGTCGCCGCGCTTCAGGCCGGCGGCGAAGGCGACCCCGGCCACCTGGTCGAGCAGGATCGGCCGGCCGTCCTTCCAGGCCACGGCGATACCGGCCAGGTCCTCGACCCGGTTAGTGTGACCGAGATGGCGGATCAGGTATTCGCGGCTCTTCAGGTCGATGAAGCCACCACCGGCATTGCCCGCGTAGCCTTTGAGCGCCTGCTCGACCTGCGTCAGCGTGACGCCGAACTGGGCCATCCGGGCGGTATCCGGCGCCACGCGCAGCGTGCGCACCTCGCCGCCGATCGGGATCACCTGCGCGACGCCGGGGATCGACAGCAGGCGCGGCCGGAGCACGAAATCGGCATACTCGCGCGCCTGCATCGGCGTCGCCGCCGGGCTGCTGCCGTCGCCGGGCACGAGTGGCAGGGCGACCAGCATGATTTCGCCCATGATCGACGACACCGGCCCCATCACCGGCGTGACGTCGCCCGGCATCTGCTCGCGGACCAGCGCCAGGCGCTCGGCGACCAGCTGGCGGTTGCGGTAGATGTCGGTGCCCCAATCGAACTCGGCATAGACGATGGACAGCCCGACGCCCGAGGTCGAACGCACGCGGGTCACGCCCGGCATGCCGTTGAGGGCGGTTTCGAGCGGGAAGGTGACGAGTTGCTCGACTTCCTGTGGCGCCATGCCGCCGGCTTCGGTCAGCACGGTGATCACCGGCTTGTTGAGGTCGGGGAAGACATCGACCGGCGTGCGCCAGGCAGTCAAGGCGCCATAGGCCATCAGCAGGCCGGCGACAGCCAGCACGAACAGCCGGTTGTGCAGGCTGTAGCGAACGATCCAGTTGAACATGCGCGGCCCCGTTCAGCGAATCTGGGCGACCAGGGCAGCGCCCTCTGTCACCACGCGGTTGTTGGCCCCCAGCCCGTGGGTAATCACCACCCGCTCGGCGTCGAGCGTACGGAACCGGACCGGCTGCGGGAAGAAGCGGTGGGCGCCGGACTTGATCCAGACGATGGGCTCGTTGGCCGGATTGCGCACCACCGCCTGCGCCGGCAGCACGATGCCCTTGATCTCCTCGTTGAGGCGGACGACCAGGCTGACTGGCTGGCCGACGGCGAGCGGCAGGCGTTCGCTGCCCGTCACCGAAAAGCGCAGCGGCAAACGCCCTTCGCGCAGCGCTGCACCGACACCGACCAGAGCCAGTTGCGCCGCACCCGCTTCCTTCAGCGCGGCGCCGGCGATGCGCCCGGCCAGCGCCGGATCGGCAACGCTGGCCTCGACCATCAGCCGCGCCGGATCGACGATCTCGAAAAGGATGTCGCGCGATTCGACAACCTGGCCGACGATCACGTCGGCCCGGGCGACGACACCCGCGACTGGCGCCCGCAGCGCTTCGCGGGCACCGATGCCGGCACCGATACTGCGTTCCTGCTCGTCCAGCGCTTGCGCTTCGGCCTGGGCAGCGTCGATGTCCTTGCGCGCCACCGAGCCGTCCAGCCCGGCCAGCCGCGTTGCCCGTTGTTCGGCAACCAGCCGGCGGGCGCGCACCTCGGCCAGTTGCGCCTGCTGGCCGGCGAGCGCGTAGGGGTCGCCCTCGTAGCGCACGTAACCGAGCACCTCGCCGCGCCGTACCGTCTTGCCGATGGTCGCCAGCCCCTGGTTGCCCACCTCGACGCGCCCCCCGTGGATGGTCTGGACACGGCCGCCGGCATTTGGATCGACGACAACCACCGCCGGTAGTTCCAGCGTCGCTGCCGCCTGGGCATCCACCGACAGTTCGGTGCGGATGTTCATGCGCCGCTGCGCGGCCTTGGGAATGGTCACGCTGCCGTCCGGCAGGCGGGCCAGGCCGGAAGCGCTGACCGCGCCGCCGGGGGCATCGAGGTGTTCGCCGTTCGGACCGTGGGCACCGGGGGCCGCCTGGGCACCGGCGACGATCAGCGCACAGAGCAGGCCGGCGAAGCTGTGACAGGTCGTTCGTGCGTATCTCATTGCAGTCCTCCGGCTTTCATCCGCTGTTGCCGGCGGCGTAGCGCAACGACGAGCAGACCGGTGGCGAGCAGGCCACCGACACCCCAGGCTGTCCATTCCAGGGCATGGCTGTGGCCATGATCGTTCCCGTACCCGGCATCCGCGCTGCGCGTATCGAGGGTGCCATTGATGAGATCGGCATCTTCGCCGGCCAGGATCGTGAACACCAGCGGGTGTTCGCCGGGTGCGCCGAGCGCCTTGAGAAAGTCGGGGGCCTCCAGCAGGTAGTAGCCCGCGGCGGCCTGGTAGGCGGCCAGCGCCTTGAAATTGCCCGATTCGACCTCGACCGAGGCATCGGCCACCGGTTCATTGCTGACGTAGCGGTCAACGTAAATGCGCAACTGGCCATCCTTCAGTTCGGCAACCAGTTCGAACAGGTCGGAATTGGCCTCCAGGCGCGGCAGCAGGGTGCCGCCGATCTGGCTAGACGGGGCGTCGAGATGTTCGCCGCCAGGGCCGTGGGCACCGGGGGCGGCAGCCAGCGGCAGGGCGATGGCCAGCGCCAGGGCGGCCAGGCAGCCGCGCAGCGCGGCAGGTCGGCAGAAGATCGGGGTCATGGGTGTTGTCCCAGGGATTGCAGTAATCGGGCACGCGCCAGGCCAAGCAGGGCCTGTTGGCGGGCGGCGGTGGCATTAGCCTCGCTGGCCGTGGCCAGCGCGCGCAAGAGTTCGGGCAGCGCCAGTTCACCGGCGGCGAAGGCACGTTCAAGAAGACTGCTGCGCTCGCGCAACAGTCTGGCCTGTTCGCTGGCACTCGCGGCCAGCACGTCGGCCAGACTCAGCGCTTCGTGGGCGACGGCAGCCGTCACCTCAACCTGTTCCCGCTGACGCAGTTCGCGGGTGCGGGCAACGTCGGTGGCGGCTGCGGCACGCGCCAGCAACGGCTTGTTGCGATCATCGGTGCCGAAGGGCAGGCGCACGCCGACGACGACGCTGTTCTCGCCGGGGATGCCGCGACCCCCAATGTCACGCCGCCAGCCGACGGTCAATTCGGGAGGCGCGCGGCCAGACTTGCGGGCAAGATCAAGCTGGCGTGCCGCACTTTCCGCTGCGGCGGCGGCTTCCTGCAAAGCTGGATGGTCGTCGCCGACGGCCACATTGGCAGGCAGGGTTTCGACCAGCGCCGCAGCTTCCGGCAGGTATTCGAGACCGGTCAGCATGCGCCACTGCATCCTGGCTTCGCGCAGTTGCATTTCGGCGCTGCCCTGCCGGTTGCGGGCAGCGAACTCCTCGGCTTGCGCGGCCAGCAGATCGGTGCGCGGCAATTCGCCGGCCTCCACGCGGCGGCTGACGTCGGCGGCGAGCCGCTTCAGGCTGTCGGCGGCAGCCGCCATCTGGGCCATTTCCGCCTGCAGCGCAGCGAGCCGCCAGGCGTTTTCGCGCACTTCGCCGGCGAGCCGCCAGCGCGCCGCGCGTTGCGCTGCCTCGCTCTGCGCCAGCCCTGCCACGGCAGCCTCGCCGTGGGCGCTGCGTTGCCCGGGCAACCACAGTGGCAGACTGAGATCGACACCCGATTCGCGCTTGCCGAAATCATCATGCCAGCGGTCGTTGCGGTGGCTGAGGGCAATAGATGGCGGTTCCGCCCACCAGCGCCCGGCGCTTTCGGCAACGGCCTCGGCCGCACGCTGCTCGCCAATCGCCGCACGGGCAGCGACGGCGCGTTGCCAGGCGGCATCTACCGCACTTGCCAGCGTGCCCCCGGCGTGCGCCGGTAGCGCGAGCAGGCCGGCGATGAGCAGGCCGCCCCAGTTGATGCGTATTCGATTCATTCGTTGGTTTCCATCAGTTCGGTGCCCGGGCGCTGCCGTGCCGCCCCTCCCAGGCTGTCGGCGCAGTATTGCAAGCGCTGGCCGACAAAAGGCTGACCGGCGGATTACATTCCTGTCAGTTTTCCCGGGCGACGACGAAATCCGGGCAAAATCCGGACATTGTCATTGCCGCCGCGCCCCCTGATCATGAAAATCCTTGTTGTCGAAGATGAAGAAAAGACCGGCGCCTATCTCAGGCAGGGGCTGAGCGAAGCCGGTTTTGTCGTCGATCTGGTTGCCAATGGTTTCGACGGCCTCCACATGGCGTTAAACGAGAGCTATGCGCTGATCATCCTCGACGTCATGCTGCCCGGTATCGATGGCTGGCAGATCCTGCAGGGCATCCGCCGGGCCGGCAAGGAGACGCCAGTGCTCTTCCTGACCGCGCTCGATCCGGTCGAGGACCGCGTCAAGGGCCTCGAACTGGGTGCCGACGATTATTTGGTCAAGCCCTTCGCCTTTTCCGAGCTGCTGGCACGGGTTCGCACCTTGCTGCGGCGCGGCGCCAAGGCGAAGGAGGCCGAGCAATTGCGGGTCGCCGACCTGGAACTCGATCTGCTGCGCCGCCGGGTCAGCCGCGCCGGCACCCGCATCGATCTGACGGTCAAGGAATTCGCCCTGCTCGAATTGTTGATGCGGCGCCAGGGCGAGGTGCTGCCGCGTTCGCTGATCGCCTCGCAGGTCTGGGACATGAATTTCGACAGCGATACCAATGTTATCGAAGTCGCCATCAAGCGCCTGCGCCAGAAGGTCGACGAAGGCTTCGAGCCGAAACTGATCCAGACCGTGCGCGGCATGGGCTACGTGCTGGAAGTGCCGTCGTGACGCGCACCCGCCGCCCGTCGCTGGCGCTCAACCTGACACTGCTGTTCGCCCTGTCGGCGGCGGTGGTGCTGTTCGCGCTCGGCCTGCTGATCACTCATGCCGTCGACCACCATTTCGCCGACCAGGACCGCGACATGCTTTCCGGCAAGCTGGAGCTGACCCGCCACATCCTGGAAAAAGCCGCCCGGAATCCCGGCGACCAAACGCTGGTCGCGCAACTGGACAGCGCACTGACCGGCCACCACGGGCTGGTCGTGCATGTGCTCGGCCCCGACCGGCAGCCGCTCTTTCAGAACGAGTCGCTGGATTTTCCCGCGTCGCTGTTGCAGGACAAACCACCCGGCGCGGCGATGCCGATGCTGCGCTGGCAGTCCTTCGACGGCACGCCCTGGCGCGCCATCGCCGCCAGCGTGCTGGCCGGTGCCGACGGGCAAACGCGCTATACGGTACTGATCGCTACCGATACCACGCACCACGAGGAGTTCATGGAGGAATTCCGCATAACGCTGTTTGCCTTCATCGCTGCCGCTTCGGTGCTGATGGCCGTGCTCGGCTGGTTCGTCGTCCGCCGCGGACTCGTCCCGCTGCGCACGATCAGCCAGCAGGCCGCCGAAATCACCGCCCATCGCCTGCACATGCGCCTGCCCGCCGAGTCGGTGCCGGAAGAACTGGCCGACCTGGCCGGCACGCTCAACCTGATGCTGTCGCGCCTCGAAGAATCCTTCCAGCGCCTGTCCGATTTCTCGTCGGACCTGGCACACGAGCTACGCACACCCGTCAGCAATCTGCTGACGCAGACCCAGGTGACATTGGCCAAGGCCCGTTCAGTCGATGAATACCGCGAGATACTTGGCTCCAATATCGAGGAGTTTGAGCGTCTATCGCGAACAATTGCCGACATGCTTTTCCTCGCCAAAGCGGACAACCACCAGATCATTCCGCACTGCGAACAGGTCAATCTGGCAGACGAGGTCGGCGACTTGATCGAGTTCTACGCGGTGCTCGCTGACGAGAAATCGATCGAACTCACGCACAGCGGCGGCGCCACCGTCACGGGCGACCGTCTGATGCTGCGCCGGGCGGTCAGTAATCTGCTTTCGAATGCCCTGCGGCACACGCCGGCGCACGGCCGCATCCGCGTCACTATCGATAACGACACCGCCGGCCGGGCCTGCATGGCGGTGACAAATTCCGGGCCGCCCATTCCGGCCGAACACCTACCCAGGTTGTTCGACCGTTTCTACCGCGTGGACGGTTCGCGGCAACGGACGAGCGAGGGATCGGGACTCGGGTTGGCGATTACCCGCTCGATCATTGCCGCGCACGAAGGTACGGTCGAGGTCAGTTCGTCTGAAACGGAAACTTCGTTCTTGCTAAATCTGCCGTCTTCTTTCAAGTAGTTTCCATGTGGGAGGCATGAAATGACCGTTGTGGCCAATGACCCTAGAAAAAGCAGTTCACCGTGTCCTCCGTGGTGAACTG
>DDWF01000273.1 GCA_002345845.1 Betaproteobacteria bacterium UBA2293
CGACGGCTTCATGAACAAGCGCAAGGCTTGAGCGATGCGGGTTACAGTGGTGGCGCCGCGCTGGCGTGCCACAGGAAAATCGCCACGCCGACGATCAGTGCGGCATCGGCAAGCAGGGCGCACGCGGCGAGCAGCGAAACCAGACTGTCCTTGACCTGAAAAACCTTGCCGCCCCATAGATATTTCCAGAATTGAAGGTGCAGTTCCTGAAGTTTTGGCGAGAGCGATGCCAGCTGCTGGCTGGTGGGTTGCCCCAGCGCGGCGAATTCGTCAGGATGCCGTTCCCGTAGCACGCGCAGCAGCAGGTTGCGGAACAGCCAGCCGCTGCCCATGGCCAGCAGGATGGTGATGATGGCAATTCCGGTCATGGCCGCGTCGTCCCGGGTTTGCCGTGGCTGGCGCCAGCCTTGAGAAATGGTTTGGTCATGCGGTTCATGAGGATGATTTACGGAAGTGACAATAAACGAACTGCTGCAATGTACCCGAAGGCGTGCGGTGTTCTTCCTTCTCATGCCGCACCAGAGTAAATGACGTGCCGAACGCTGCGTGCAACTGATCTGCGCTGTAGTGCACGACGGGTAGGCCGCTGCATTGGCTGGGGCCATCTTCCGCAAACGTGGCGACGATCACATGGCCACCCGGTTTGACCGCGCGCAGCACGGCCGCGACATAGGCCTGCCGGTCATCGGCTGAGGTCAGGAAGTGAAAGACTGCCCGGTCGTGCCATAGCGCATAGGCGTTGGCCGGGAGGATTGCGCTGGTAATGTCGGCTTCAAGCCACTGCACCGGGTGGCCCGCCGCACCAAGCCGGGCCTGGGCGGCGGCGAGTGCCGTCGCGGAGAGATCAAGTACCGTGAGCTTGGCGTACCCCTCTGCCAGGAGGCCGTCGACGAGCCTTGAAGTGCCGCCGCCAACATCGATGATTGGCGCGGACAAGGAAACTCCCGTGTCGCGGATCAGGCTTAAGGACTGCCTGGCATGCTCCTGAAACCAGCTGACAGCATCTGCTGGTTTAGTCGAATAGATGTGGTCCCAGTGTGTTTTTTGCGGCATTCGATCTCCCAGGAATACGCCAGTGCGGTTAACAAAGAGATACGGATGCCGGGTTCACGCATCCGGGAAAAAAAGCACAATTTCCTTCGTCTTGGCAGCCTGCCCTTTATGATTGACTTCATCACATTATCTCAGCAACAAATCACCGCACACTTTACTCGGCGGTTCCGGGCTGAGCTGGGTGAAAACCAAAAGGTAATTCCACTTCGGAGCCCTTGCTCCGTTTTGAACACCCCACCTCAAGGAAACCATCATCATTACCGAAAATATTACCGTCACCATTGATGTGTCGGGCTGCTCTGCCCGGCCCCGCTGCTGCAGCTGCTGAGCGACTGTCCCGGTGCGATGGATGACATCAAATCCCGGGAAAGATCGGTTGCCATCGAACTGCTCGCCACGCAATGATGTCCTCTGTTCCATCATTTGCCGAAATTGCTCGAACAATCCCGCTGCTGAACGGCGAACCAGTCGTCAGGTATTGAAACGGCGCAAGGCAAACCAGGCAATACCAGCCCACAACAGCGTACGTATTGTCATAGCGCCAACAGTTCGTCCTTCATACGGGGTCCCGGTCATTACAAGCAGGCCAAAGACGAGAAAGGTCAGGGCCGTGGCAACCGCAATTACGAGCGCCAGTCGCCCCGCCCAGGCTTGTCGAGTAGCCAAACCAACAGCTGCTCCGACATAGGCAAATCCGGAAATAAAGTTGAACCAGACGATCGCGGGCATGTAGTTACCTGCTGCGGTGCGTGCCTGATCGCCGCCAAAAATCACCTGGCCACCTGAAATGATTGTTATCAGTCCGAAAACCAGAGCAATTGCCGCTATGCCATAGCGGAAAAGCAGCATCTTTCGCTCACTCATCTGCTTACCCTTTCCAATAATCGCCCATGGAGGACATGGTGTAAGATAGTAACAGGTTACTTACTTATTTCAAGTGGCACCATGCTATGACCAATAAATCATCAAACGACATGGAAAGTGCTGTCCGCGTGCGTCATTCAGCCGAAGAGCGCCGTGAAGAAGCGGTAGATGCCGTTATCGAGCTCTCCCGCGAGCGTAGTCCGGAAGGCATCACCACCCAGGCAATCGCCGAGCGCATTGGCGTCACGCACGGCGCGCTGTTCCGCCACTTTCCCGACAAGGCGTCCATCTGGATGGCCGTGTTCGACTGGCTGGGTGCGCGACTTGGGCGTGTGGCTGATACGGCTTTCGCTGCCGGCGGCGAACCGCTGCTAATCCTGGAGCGCCTCTTCCATGCCCAGATAGCCTTCGTTGCCAGCCATCCCGGCGTGCCGCGCATCCTGTTTCACGAGTTGCAGCGGCCAGCCGGTTCCACTCTGCATGGTCTGGCGCGCGGCATCGTCGGCGCCTACCGTGAGCGCGTCAAGGCACTGATTGTCCAGGCAAAGGCCGGCGGGCAGCTGCCGCCCGGACTCGACGCGGATGCCGCCGCCGTGCTTTTCGTTGGTACGGTGCAGGGACTGGTGGTGCAAAGCACGCTGTTTTCCGGGGAGCTGGATATGCGGGATGCGGCACGTCGCGTTTTTCCTTTGTTGCTTGATGGCTTTCGTGGAGCGTCCGCATGAAATATCTCTCGCGTCGTAATCTCTTTCTGACCGCTTTTGCCATTCTCTTTCTGGCGGCTTTCGGCTGGATCATCGCCACCCAGGGCCCTCTCGCCGCAGTCAAGGTCACGGCGGCCAAGGCCGGCGTGACGACGCTCGAACGCAGCCTGTTCGGTATCGGCACGGTCGAGGCGCGCCGCGCTTATGCCATCGGGCCGACAGTAGCCGGGCGGGTGGCGCGCGTGCTGGTCGATCAGGGTGATGTCGTGAGGGCCGGCCAGTTGCTCGCCGAGATGGAGCCGGTCGACCTCGATGCGCGTCTGGCAGCCGGTGCCGCCGCTGCTGCGAGCGCCACCCAGCGGGTGCAGTCTGCCGAAGCCGCGGAGGATGAGGCGAAGAGTCGCGCGCAGCTCGCGAAAAACAGTGCCGAGCGTTACGCTGAATTGCGCCGCAAGAATTTCGTCAGTCAGGAAGCCGCCGACGTCAAGATGCACGAAGCCGCCGCCGCAAATGCTGCGCGGGAGTCGGCCGCCGCCGCTCTGACAGCGGCGAAAGCGGACGTGCGGCGCGCGCAAGCCGAGCTCACCGGCACCGGCCAGAGCCGCGCCCATCTGCGCTTGCTCAGTCCCGTGGCTGGCGTTGTCAGCGCGCGCCTGGCGGAGCCGGGTTCGACCGTGGTGGCTGGCCAGTCGGTGGTGCAGGTGATCGATCCGGCCTCGCTCTGGCTGCGCGTGCGCATCGATCAGGGCCGCTCGACGGGACTGGCGGTTGGCCTTGCCGCGGACATTGTGCTGCGCTCACAAACCAGGCAAGGCTTGCCCGGCCATGTCGAGCGGGTCGATCTGGTTGGCGACGCGGTGACCGAGGAACGTATCGCCAACGTGGCCTTCGACGTGTTGCCGGGGATGATCGCCATCGGCGAACTGGCCGAAGTCACGCTGCGCCTGCCGCCCGTCGAGAAAGCGCTGGCCGTGCCAGCCGCCGCCCTCAAGCGCGAAGGCAAAAAGGAGGGCGTGTGGCAGGTCGCGGATGGCCGCGCGAAATTCGCCGCCGTCACCACCGGCGCGATATCCGCCGATGGGAAAGTGCAGATATTGCAGGGACTGGCCGCTGGCGATCAGGTGATCGTGTATAGCAGCAAATCCCTCTCGCCCGGCCTGCGTGTGAAAGTGGTCGATGCTCTTGTGAAAACTCCGCAATGATCAATCTCGCTGCCCGCGACATCCTTCATGGCTGGGGAAAGTTTCTCTTCACCGGTATCGGGCTGGGCCTGCTGATCGGTACGACGCTGACCATGGCCGGTGTTTTCCGCGGCATGGTCGACGATGCCCAGGTGCTGATCGACAACAGCGGCGCCGACCTCTGGGTGGTGCAGCAGGGCACGCTGGGGCCTTATGCCGAGCCGTCTTCCATCCGTGACGACGTGTGGCGCGGCATTGCGGGACTGCCGGGCGTCGCCGAAACCGGTAATGCCGCCTACCTGACAATCCAGATGGCGCATGCGGGCAGGGAAAGTCGCGTGATGATCGTCGGCATGGACGTCGATCGCCCGGGACGCCCCGGCGCGCCGGGCTATCTCACTGCTGGCCGGCCGATCCTGCATGGGCATTACGAAGCCATTGCCGATGAGCGCACGGGTCTGCAACTGGGGGAGCGCGTGCGTCTGCGTCGCCACGAATACACAGTTGTCGGGCTGACGCGCCGCATGGTGTCATCCTCTGGTGACCCGATGATCTTTGTCTCGCTCAAGGACGCGCAGGAAATCCAGTTTCTCAAGGACAATGACGCGCTCGTGAATGAGCGCGCGCGCACCGCCGCCAATCCGGCTTTCAACCGCCCCGGCGTACCCGGCCTGCTCGAAGCCGCACAGGCCAGCAGCGGGCAAAGCCGCAACGTCAATGCCGTGCTGGTGCGGCTTGAACCCGGTGCCAACCCGGATGCTGTCGCCGGCGAAATCCAGCGCTGGAAGCGGCTCACCGCCTATACGCGGGAGCAGATGGAAGACATTCTGGTTGCCAAGCTGATTGCCACCTCGGCCAAGCAAATCGGCATGTTCCTCATCATCCTCGCGGTGGTTACCGCGGCCATCATAGCCTTCATCATTTACACGATGACGATGGCCAAGCTGCGCGAAATTGCCGTGCTCAAGCTGATCGGTGCGCAGAACCGCACCATCGCGACGATGATCCTGCAACAGGCGCTCAGCCTCGGCCTGCTCGGTTTCCTCGTTGGCCGCGCCTCTGCCGGGCTATGGGGGCCGGCGTTTCCGAAATACGTGCTGCTGCTGCCGGGCGACGCCATCGGCGGCTTTATGGTTGTCATGGTCATCAGCGCGCTGGCGAGCGTCGTCGCCATTCGCGCTGCGCTCGCCATCGACCCCGCGGAGGCCATTGGTGGATAAAGTGGATAAGGTTCCGGCCATCAGGCTCACCGGCCTGAAAAAGCGTTACGGCACAGGTGATGCCGCCGTCGATGCGCTGAAGGGCGTCGATATGACCGTCTGGCCCGGTGAGGTCGTCGGCCTGATTGGCCCCAGTGGCTCGGGCAAGAGCACGCTGCTCAAGTGCCTGGGTGCGGTGATCGAGCCGACCGGCGGCCACATGGAACTGGCAGGCGAGACGATTTATGAAGATGGCTGGAAGATTTCCGACCTGCGCGCGCTGCGCCGCGATCGCATCGGCTTCGTCTTTCAGGCACCCTACCTGATCCCCTTTCTCGATGTCACCGATAACGTCGCGCTGCTGCCGATGCTGGCAGGCGCCGACAACACGGTGGCACGCCAGCGTGCGCTGGAGTTACTTAATGCGCTTGATGTCGCCCACCGTGCTGGCGCGCAGATTTCGCAGCTTTCCGGTGGCGAACAGCAACGCGTTGCCATCGCCCGCTCGCTCGCCAATCACGCGCCGATCATCCTCGCCGACGAGCCGACCGCGCCGCTCGATTCCGAACGCGCGCTGACGGTGATGCGCATCCTCAATGAAATGGCGCAGCAATATCAAACCGCCATCATTGTCGTCACCCACGACGAAAAGATCATCCCGACCTTCAAGCGCGTTTACCAGATTCGCGACGGCAAGACACACGAAGAAGCCGGCGAGGGCCGTCCGATCTGATCCAGGCCAGGTACCCGGTAAATGCCGCCAACGCGGAGGCTTGGGGCGAGTCCCCCAAAAAATCGGCGCTGGCGGATTGAAATGCCCCGCATGGGGTACGGCGGAAACCGTGGTCTGATGTCCTGATGGCCGTGCGCGGCGCCGTCGGTGGCGATGCCGCAGGCGGTAGCGAAACCGAAAGTGGTTTCGGTCAGTGCCACGTCGTTGTCGATGTTGCCCGGGAATGTAATCCTTCTGTAATATTGCTTCTATAGGATGCGTCTCCATGGACACGGCGCCAGCCGATGTTCGAGCAGAGTTATTTCCCACTACAGGAGCCATCCAGCATGAACATGAAAAAGATCGTTGCGACCCTCGGCATCATCGCCGGTTCCGCTTTCGTGGCGCAAAGCGCAGTCGCCCAGGCCATCCAGGTCGATCCCGCCCTGCCCAA
>DDWF01000149.1:0-2238 GCA_002345845.1 Betaproteobacteria bacterium UBA2293
GCCTTCATGCTCAGGTACATGATCCCGCCGGATTTGAGCATGCGCATGACCTTGCGCAGCGCCCTCGGGAACTCGGGTTTGCTGAGGTGGACCAGTGTGCCGATGAGCAGGATGCAGTCGAAATGTATGGGCGGTTGGTACTCGAACAGGTCGGCGATGGTCACCGGACAGTTCGAGTGTTCGCTGGCCAGGACGGCAAGCGACGGGGAGCGTTCCAGGCCTGCGGGATTGAAACCTCTGGCCGTGAGCCATTTCAGGTCCCGGCCCGAGCCGCACCCGATGTCGAGGATGGAGCTTCCCGGCCGCAGATGCGGCAGCAGGGGGGCAAGGATGGGCTCGGGATCGATGCGGTTGGTGCGTTCGAAGTAGGCCCGGGCGTTGGTTTCGTAAAAATCATGCATGGTTTGGGGCATGGCGGATGATGTATGGATGATGATTCGCAAAGGCCGACTTGGGCTTCATAAACACTTTGTAGCGCCGATGGTGCAAAATGTCACCAAGCGCCGTTTTTGAACTGCCGGCCAGGAGTCTTGAAGTAGGCGAAAAGTTGCGAAAGAACCTGAGTGTCATTCCCGCGAACGTGTGCCCGTCATGGGTAGGCGGGTCATGCCCCGCAATAGCATGAAACCCATTCTTTTCAGATAGTTAAAATGTCGTCCTCCCCTGTTTCAAGGGAATGGCGACTTTTTGCTGTGACTTCTTGAAAGGGGTTTATCTGCGTGAGTTTTGCCACGATGCCGTATCCGCACGGCGACGGGTTTGCTATTAACCGTTCAACGGGGTATGTTTACCAGGAAAAATTCAAAAACGGTTCCGCTGGGCGGAGGTGAGTAATGTCCTACGACCAGACGATAATCATGGCCATAATCGCGGCCAGCATAGGCATGTTCCTGTGGGGGAGGTGGCGGCACGACATGGTGGCAGTCGGGGCGCTGGTGGCCTGCGTTCTCTCCGGGCTGGTCGCGCCTGCGGAGGCCTTTGCCGGGTTCGGCCATCCTGCCGTGGTCACCGTGGCCTGCGTGCTGGTGCTCAGCCGCGGCCTGCAGATTTCCGGGGCAGTCGATGTGCTGACCAGGACCGTGCTGCCCGCCAATGCCGGACCCACGCTGAGCATTGCCGCCCTGGCCGCCCTGGCGGCCGTGCTTTCCGGGTTCATGAATAATGTCGGTGCGCTGGCCCTCTTGATGCCTGTGGCGATCCAGGTCGCCGGGCGTCTGGGTCTTGCTCCCGGCCAGGTTCTCATGCCTCTGGCTTTCGGCTCCATCCTTGGCGGCACCACGACCCTGATCGGCACTCCGCCCAATCTGATCATCTCGGGTTTCCGGGCCAACCAGCCGGGCATGACCGGTTTCGGCATGTTCGATTTCACCATGGTCGGCCTGCCGCTGACCCTGGTCGGCGTGGTCTTTATCGCACTGATAGGCTGGCGTCTGGTGCCGTCACGCCAGCAGGCGGGCGCATCCGGCTTTGAAACCAGTGCCTACATCACCGAGGTCCTTGTCCACGAAGGCAGTGCCACCGCTGGAAAGCAGGTCCGCGAAGTGACCGCTGCCCTGGAAGAACTTGATGCCCAGATGCTCGATCTCGTTCGCAACGACGTTTACATGCGCGCGCCGAGGCCTGGTAAGATTCTTCACGCCGGGGATATTCTGGTGCTGGAGGCTGATGTTGCAGCTTTAACCGACGTACTGTCGCGTCTTGATCTCAAGCTCGAAGAGGACAAGAGCGGGAAGGATGTTTCGGAGGGGGAAGATGCCGCTGGTGAGGATAAGGAGGAACGGGTTGAGGAGCCTGCGGCAGATTCCGGGCAGGATGACGAGACAGCCGAAAAATCCGCTGCGCCGGTACAGCGTGAAGAGGCGTCGCTGATGGAAATGGCGGTACTGCCGGAGTCGGGAATCGTCGGAAGTTCGGCCAGCGACTTGGCGCTTCGCACGCGTTTTGGCATCAATCTGCTGGCCGTGGCGCGTCAGGGCACATTTACGACGGCCAGGCTGCGCGTCATGAAGATCCGGGCCGGCGACGTGTTGCTCATGCAGGGCAGTCTCGAGGCGCTTAATCAGTTTGCCAACAATTTCGGCTGCGTACCGCTGGCACAAAGGGAGTTGCGCATTCCCGACAAGCGCAAGGCGCTCATGGCCACGGGCATCATGGTCGTCTCCGTGGCCGTGGCCGCCCTGGGGCTTCTGCCTGCAGCGGTGTCCTTCGCCGCTGGGGTGCTGGCGTCCATGGCGCTGC
>DDWF01000149.1:2305-2506 GCA_002345845.1 Betaproteobacteria bacterium UBA2293
GCCGGGGCCATGCAGAGCACCGGCGCGGCGGATTTCATCGCCCGCCTGCTCCTTGAAAACGTGGCGCAGGGCAATGCTCTGGTCGGTTTGGCGGTGATCATGATCACGACCATGATCCTGACCGATCTCATGAACAACGCGGCAACGGCGGCGGTCATGGCCCCCATCGGATTGGGCGCGGCGGTCCAGCTTGGCGTTAAT
>DDWF01000086.1 GCA_002345845.1 Betaproteobacteria bacterium UBA2293
TCAAGGCCAACGAGATCAAGCGCGCAGTCCAGGGCGGCCAAGCCCAGATCGGCGAAATCATCATCTCCGGTTACTCCAACGAAGACGCGATGTACGGCGTCGATTCCATCCCCTTCCTGGCCACCAGCTACCCCGAGTCGCAGAAGCTCTGGCAGGCCTCGCGCCAAGCTACCGAGGCCCGCCTCGCCAAGCAGGGCATGAAGGTGCTGTACTCCGTCGCCTGGCCGCCGCAGGGCATTTTCAGCGCCAAGCCGATCAACTCGGCGGCCGACCTCAAGGGTGCCAAGTGGCGCGCCTACAACCCGAACACCAGCCGCATCGCCCAGTTGGTCGGCGCCCAACCGGTCACCGTGCAGGCCGCCGAACTGACCCAGGCCCTGGCCACCGGCGCCGTCAACACCTTCATGACCTCGGCCGCGACCGGCTTCGACAGCAAGGTCTGGGAGCAGGTCAAGTATTACTACGACGTCAGCGCCTGGCTGCCGAAAAACCTGGTGATCGTTTCGCAGAAGGCCTTCGACGGACTCGACAAACCGGGCCAGGAAGCCCTGCTGAAGGCCGCCGCGGCGGCCGAGACGCGCGGCTGGAAGACCAGCGCCGAGAAGAACGCCTGGTATATCGAACAGCTGAAGAAGAACGGCATGACCGTCGATGCCGGCTCGCCGCAACTGCGGGCCGACCTGAAGAAAGTCGGCGACACGATGATCGGCGACTGGTCCAAGCAGGCCGGCGCCGACGGCCAGGCCGTGCTCGACGCCTACCGCAAGTAATTTCCGCCCCACGGGCCGCTGCGGCGGCCCGTCCATTTTCCTGAAGGAGTCCCCATGCGTGCCCTGCTGGATCGACTATTCGCCGCTGCCGGTTACCTTGCCGGACTCTTCCTGATCGGCACTCTGCTCGCCGTCCTGGCCAGCATCTTCGGCCGCGTCATTCCCGCCCTCGACCTGCCTGGCGCCGACGCCTACGCCGGTTACTGCACGGCCACTGCCGCCTTCCTGGCGTTGGCCCCAACACTTCGCCGCGGCGAACACATCCGCGTGACGCTGCTGCTCAACCACCTGCCGGCGACCGCCCACCGCTGGCTCGACGTCTTCTGCCACTTCGTCGCCGTATTCATGGCCGGCGCCCTGGCCTGGTATTCGATCCGTCTGGTCCTGCAATCGCGCGAATTCGTCGATATCTCGACCGGCCTCGACGCCACCCCGCTGTGGATTCCGCAACTCGGCATGGCCATCGGCACCAGCCTGTTCGCCCTGGCTTTTCTGATGGACCTGATCCTGCTGCTGGCCGGCAAGGCCTTGCGCGAAACCTCGCCGGAAGGCGAACCCGCCCGTATCGAATAAGAGGACAGGATCATGGATCTGACCATCACCGCACTGCTCGTCATCACGCTGTTCGTCATCCTCGGCAGCGGCGTCTGGATCGGCCTGGCGCTGGCCGGTGTCGCCTGGATCGGCATGGAGCTGTTCACCTCCCGCCCGGTCGGCGACAGCATGGCCGTCACCATCTGGGGCTCGGCTTCATCCTGGACGTTGACTGCCCTGCCACTGTTCATCTGGATGGGCGAAATCCTGTTCCGTACCAAGCTGTCGGAAGACATGTTCAAGGGCCTGGCGCCGTGGCTGGAAAAGCTGCCCGGCCGGCTGCTGCACACCAACATCATCGGCTGCACCATCTTCGCCGCCGTCTCCGGCTCCTCGGCCGCCACCTGCGCCACCATTGGCAAGATGACGCTGCCCGAACTGAAACGCCGCGGCTATCCGGACAGCATCGCCATCGGCACGCTGGCCGGCGCCGGCACNNCGTCGATCATCATGATCGTCTATGGCGTCACCGCCAATGTCTCGATTGCCCAGTTGTTCATCGCCGGCGTCTTCCCTGGCCTGCTGCTGGCCGGCCTGTTCATGGCCTACACCATCGGCTGGGCGCTGCTGCATCCTGAGCAGATCCCGCCGGCCGACCAGAACCTGAGCTTCCTCGAAAAGCTCAAGGCCTCGCGCCACCTGATCCCGGTCGTCACGCTGATCGCCGCCGTACTTGGCTCGATCTACACCGGCCTGGCCACCGCCACCGAAGCGGCCGGTCTCGGCGTCGTCGGCGCCATGGTCATCGCGTTGATCCAGGGCGAACTGACCTGGAAGAACTTCCGCGACAGCCTGCTCGGCGCCAGCCGCCTGTACTGCATGATCGCGCTGATCCTGGCCGGCGCCGCCTTCCTGACGCTGGCCATGGGTTACATCGGCCTGCCCCGCCACCTCGCCGAATGGATCGGCAGCCTGGGCCTGTCGCCCTTCGCGCTGGTGCTGGCGCTGATGGCCTTCTTCATCATCCTCGGCTGCTTCCTCGACGGCATCTCGATCGTCGTGCTGACCATGGGCATCCTGCTGCCGACCGTGGAAAAGGCTGGCATCGACCTGATCTGGTTCGGCATCTATGTCGTGCTGGTCGTCGAAATGGCGCAGATCACCCCGCCAGTCGGCTTCAATCTGTTCGTGCTGCAAGGCATGACCAAGAAGGAGATCACCTGGCTGGCCAAACATTCGGCGCCAATGTTCTTCCTGATGGTCGGCGCCGTGCTGCTCATCTATTTCTTCCCCGGCATCATCACCTGGCTGCCGCAACAGATGGCGGGCTGAAGCCGTGATCCATAAAGCCCTCCTGCTGCCGCTCGGCGACAGCGCCTGGACCGTCGAATTCGGTGACAGTATCGACCCGGCGCTACACGCCCGGGTCATGGGCCTCAACAGCGCCCTCCAGGCGGCCCGCGACCGCGGCGAACTGGCCGGCATCGTGGACCTGGTGCCGACCTTCCGCTCGCTGACCGTGTATTACGACCCGCTGACCATCGACGGCGAGCAGCTCGGCGCCCGCCTGCTGCAACTGGCCGAGACCGCCGGCAGCGCGGCCAGCGACGGCCGTCGGTGGCTGCTACCGGTGTGCTGTGATGCCGATCTGGCGCCCGACCTTGAACGCCTGGCCGAGGCCAAACGCATGGCGCCGGAGACGGTGATCGCGCTGCTCGCTGCCACCACCTTCCGCGTTTACATGATCGGCTTCATGCCCGGCTTTCCCTACATGGGCGGCCTGCCGCCGGCGCTGGCCATGCCGCGCCTGGCCAGTCCGCGCAAGGCGGTGCCGGCGCGCTCGCTGGCCGTCACCGGCGAGATGTGCGCCGTCTATCCGTGGGAGAGCCCGGGCGGCTGGAACCTGCTCGGGCGCACCCCGGTGGCGCTGTTCGATGCCGCCGACAACGCCGCCCCGGCCCTGCTTGAATCAGGCGACCGGGTGCGCTGGCAGGTGGTCGAGCGGGCCGAGTACGAACACCTTGAACAGGAACTGGCCAGCGGCCGGCTGACCCGTGCCCATTTCCTCGTCGCCGCGGAGGCCGCATGGCCGGCCTGATCGAAGTCATCACCGGCGGCCTCGGCAACGCCATCCAGGACACCGGGCGCTGCGGCCACCGCCATCAGGGACTGGCTGTCTCCGGCTACCTCGACCGGCCGCTGGCCGACTGCGCCAATGCCCTGGTCGGCAACCCCCCCGCGGCCGCCTGTCTCGAACTACGCGGCCTCGGGCCGCAGCTGGCGGTGCGCCACGGTCCGCTGCGCGTCGCCCTGGCCGGTAACGTCGCCGCCACCATCCTGCGCGCCAACGGCAGCAGCCAGCCGCTGCCCGCCTGGCAGAGCGCGACGCTGACCGAGCAGGACAGCCTGAAGATCGGCGCCGTCGCCGGCGGCACCGCCTATCTCGCGCTTTCCGGCGGCTGCGCCGTACCGCGCCAGCTGGGCAGCCGCTCGACCTACCAGCGCGCCGGCATCGGCGGTATCGACGGCCATGCTTTGCAAACGGGCGACCGCATCCCCTGCGCCCAGCTCGGGCAACGTGACTATCGCGAAACCCGCGGCGAGCCCTTCGTCCATGCCGATGGCCCGATTCGCGTGCTGCTCGGTCCGCAGGCCGGGCATTTCACTGACGACGCCATTGCTACCTTCCTGAACACGCCCTATACGGCAACCGCCGAACAGGACCGCATGGGCCTGCGCCTGGCCGGCCCGGCGCTGGCACACAGCAGTCCCGCCTCCGCCGACATCGTCTCCGACGGCGTCACGCCGGGGGCCATCCAGGTGCCAGCCAACGGCCTGCCGATCATCCTGCTCGCCGACTGCCAGACGGTCGGCGGCTACCCGAAGATCGCCACGGTGATCAGCGCCGACCTGCCGCGCCTGGCCCACTGCCCACCGGGCAGCCGGCTCGAATTCCAGGCCGTTGACCTGGCCACCGCCCACCATGCCCTGGCCGAGCTGCGCCAACGCTGGACCGACTGGGCGCACGGCCTGCAGCACTTCCTGCCGCCGGGGAGCCTGGACGAAGCGGCTCTGTACGGCGGCAACCTGATCAGCGGCATGGTCCGCGCCGAGCCCTGAACCCGGCTCCGAACCCTTTTCCGAGGACGCATTTCATGAGCCAGACCATCAATCTCAACGCCGATCTCGGCGAAAGCTTCGGCGCCTGGAGCATGGGCGCCGACGAGGCACTGCTCGATGTCGTCGCCAGCGCCAACGTCGCCTGCGGCTTCCATGCCGGCGACCCGCTGGTGATGCGCCGTACCGTCGCCGCAGCCAAGGCGCGCGGCGTCAGCATCGGCGCCCACCCGGCATTCCCCGACCTGCAGGGCTTCGGCCGCCGGCGCATGGACATCCCGCCGAGCGAACTGGAAGCGATGCTGATCTACCAGATCGGCGCGCTGCAGGCGATGGCCGCCGCCGAAGGCACCCGCGTCAGCCACGTCAAGCCGCACGGCGCGCTCAACAACATGGCCTGCGCCGACCGCGCGCTGGCCGATTGCGTCGCCCGCGCCGTGCGCGCTGCCGATCCGCAGCTGATCCTGCTGGCGCCGGCCCACTCACAACTGGCCGTCGCCGGCGAGCAACTCGGCCTGCCGGTGGTGCTGGAAGTCTTCGCCGACCGCGCCTACCAGGACGACGGCCAGCTGGTGCCGCGCAGCCAACCCGGGGCGATGATCCACGGCGCCGAGGCGGCGCTCGCCCATGTGCTGCGCATGCTCGACGAGCAGGCCATCGTCAGCCTCGCCGGCCGGCGCCTGCCGACCCGCGTGCAGAGTATCTGCGTGCATGGCGACAACCCGCAGGCGGTGGCCACCGCCGCCCACATTCGCCACGGCGTCGAAGTCGCCGGCTACACCATCGCCCCGCTCGATCGGCTATAGGGTGGGTGCCAGCGCGGACTGGCTTCCGCCGGGACCTCGGTTTATGCTGCAGCCCTTGTGCCAGCCTGAACCGACAATAATTGATCTGAGGAGAGACAACGTGCCCGCCCTGCTACCCCAACCCGATCCCCAAGGCCTGCTCGAATATTCAGTGGTCTACACCGACCGTGCCCTGAATCACATGTCGCAACGTTTCCAGGGGGTCATGCGCGACATCTCGCGCATCCTGAAGACGGTCTATCACGCCAAATCGACGGCAGTCGTACCGGGCAGCGGCACCTTCGGCATGGAAGCCGTCGCCCGCCAGTTCGCCACCGGCAAGAAGGTTCTGGTCATTCGCAATGGCTGGTTCAGCTTCCGCTGGACGCAGATTTTCGATATGGGCCGCATTCCCGCCGAAAGCATCGTGCTCAAGGCGCGACAGACCGCCAGCGGTGCCCAGGCACCGTTCGCTCCGCCACCACTGGCAGAGGTGCTTGCCTCCATTCGCCAGCACCAGCCGGATGTCGTCTTCGCCCCGCATGTCGAAACCTCCTCCGGCATGATCCTGCCCGATGACTACATCGCTGCCGTCGGCGCTGCCGTACAAGCCGTCGATGGCCTTTTCGTACTCGACTGCATCGCCTCGGGAACGGTCTGGGTGAACATGGCGGCGAACCATGTTGATGTGCTGATCAGCGCGCCGCAGAAAGGCTGGAGCGGCTCGCCCTGTGCCGCCTTGATCGCCCTCGGCGAACGCGCCCGGGCGCGCATCGACGCCACCACCAGCAGCAGCTTCGCCTGCGACCTGAAGAAGTGGCTGCAGATCATGGAAGCCTACGAGGATGGCGGCCACGCCTACCACGCGACAATGCCGACCGATGCGCTGACCGCCGTGCGCGACGTCATGCTGGAAACCGAGGCCTACGGCTTCGCCAAGGTCTGTGAGGAACAATGGGAACTTGGTCGCCGGGTGCGCGAACTGCTCGTCGCCCGCGGCTACCCCAGCGTTGCCGCCGCCGGCTTCCAGGCTCCCGGCGTGGTCGTCAGCTACACCACCGACCCGGATATCCAGAATGGCCGGAAATTCATCGCCCAGGGCATCCAGTCAGCGGCTGGCGTCCCCCTGCAATGCGATGAACCGGCCGACTTCCGCAGCTTCC
>DDWF01000053.1 GCA_002345845.1 Betaproteobacteria bacterium UBA2293
GATCAGTTCCATCAGGATCAGGATGGAGATCGGGGTCGACTCGGCCGGCTTCAAGATCACGCAGTTGCCGGCACCCAGGGCCGGCGCCAGCTTCCAGGCGGCCATCAGGATCGGGAAATTCCAGGGGATGATCTGGCCGACGACGCCGAGCGGCTCATGGATGTGGTAGGCCATGGTGTTCTCGTCGATTTCCGAGATGCCGCCTTCCTGCGAACGCAGGCAACCGGCGAAGTAGCGGAAATGGTCGATGGCCAGCGGGATGTCGGCGTTCAGTGTTTCGCGGATCGGCTTGCCGTTGTCGACGGTCTCGGCGTAGGCCAGCAGTTCCAGATTGGCTTCCAGGCGGTCGGCGATCTTCAGCAGGATGTTGGAACGCGTCGTCGCATCGGCCTTGCCCCATTTCGGGAAGGCGGCGTGGGCGGCATCGAGGGCCAGTTCGATGTCTTCGGCGGTGGAACGGGCAGCCATCGTGTACGGCTTGCCGTTGATCGGCGTGACCACACTGAAGTACTCACCCTTGACCGGGGCAGTCCACTGGCCATTGATGAAGTTGTCGTACTTGGCCTTGTAGGCAATCTTGGCGCCGGCGGTGCCGGGGGCTGCATAGAGCATGTTTGTCTCCTGATTGAAATAATAAGTGGGGGGTAATTCCAGCCCTGCATTCCTTTGGCATGCAGGTTGCAAATCTCTAAGAAGCTGTATTGACCTATTGTTTGAGCACCTCCGGGTAGTTGCACATGTATCCCGTTCTGCAGTGCTCAACGGACGGTCTCAAGGCTTGCGCAAAGCGCATCACTTGCTTGCTGCGCTCGCCAGCTTCGATCTGGTCCAGGACAGCTCGGACCATCCGCACACTTGCCTGCTTTCTGGCTGTTGGCGCTGCTCGTCCCGCAATTTTTACGGCAGCAATCCCGCCGCTCAGCAAAGCGGGAAGAGCACATAGCCCACCCAGGCGCCGGGGCATCCACGCATCATTCAGAATGAGAGTCTCAACTTCCAGACCCGGAACCTCGCTGGCGATTTCGCACGCCTCGTCTATCGTCACGTCACGCGGCAAAATCAGTCGGGAAGCACCCAGTTCCTTACAAAACCATGCCGCGCTGTGGGTCCGGCAAGTCGCTACGGAGCTGATATGGATTCGGCGCAGCGGTACGTGCTCATACAGTTCGGCGATCAGCGCTAGATCAGAGACGATGAGAGCATCTCCGCCCATATCCAGAAACGAATTGGCAATCGATACAAGTGCGTCACCTTGTTCATCCGTATAGCTCTGCGCATTGAGGACTAAAGCCAAGGAGCAATCACACTGATGTGCCACACGTACCGCCTGGGCGAGTTCCGCATAGCTGCAGAAATTGTCGGACGGGCGCTGGTTCAGGTTCGCTGCCCGGAATCGGGTACCCCAGTCATCGGGGACGAATCCGCAATAGAACTCATTGGCTCCGGCATTTGCCAGAACCTCTATTTCCCCCACGTTGACTATTGGTGCGACGATTTTCATATCGTCTTTCCTGCTACCACGACCCTGCTGACAAAACCCTGCTCAACGACCGTGTTATTCCTCCCGATTGCGATGGATGAGTTCGGATCAACCAACGAGACGGCGGGTTCGGGGCGGTGATGACCGGGCTCTGTCGGCACACCATGATCAATGACAAATGTTGCTGCAGTCATGGTTTCGTTGTCTCCTGTTCCTCCGCTATCACGCGTGGGCAAAGTTATTTTCATGAAGTGGTTGCGGCGACGACTTTCAGCCGGCACAACTCACCTCGAATGATTGGTCGGCGGATGTTAGGGGGTAGAGCAAACTTGGTGTATCGCGAAACGGCCACAGGACCACCGCGAACTATCAAATTTCGGCCTCACGCCAACCAGGCGCCTCGCAGGAGTCTTTCCCCCGTTTTTGGTCTGTCTTGGCCACGATCCGATAGGTGCGGCGAGGCTCTTCGAGAGTGCATTTGCTTGCTGGGTGTACAGGGGGGGCGGGCACTATCGTGAAACGGCCACGATATCGGCCGAACTATCAAATTTCGGCCCGACAAATCCCCCTTTGCCAATTAGGGGCTTGTTTTGATATTGCCGACTGCTCAAAATCTGCGCTAATCGGTGGGTTTCCTCACCCCCGTACACAGGTAGCTGGCGTTTGCTTGCGCTGTGGTCTTTCCTGTGGCGGCGGTCGCATCCATGCGACGAGGTTTAGGAGACAAATATGTACCTCGTACTCCCTACAGAGGCGGAGAATCCTTATCGCTCAAACGAAAGGTGCGCCGTCATTTCTACCAGTGATCCTTGTGAGCACGCTGCCAGCCTGCGTGGCTGGTCGCAGGATTATCTGCAGCTATCCGCAGGGCGCTTTTCCGGCAAAATCGTCGAGATATCGACCGGCCCGCTTCAGATCTTCAAGGAAACGATCCATTCGTGCGTTGATCAAAAGGCGAACCCCCGTCGTGACAGCTACACGATCGGGGTGCCTATTCATGTCGAGGAAAACGGCTATTGGCAAGGACATCATTTGCATCGCGATTCCTTGATGACGCTTCGTCCAAATGAAGAGCTGTTTTTTCGCACTCCTCCTGAATCGTCCATTTTGGTCACGGTGATCGACTGTTCAATGTTTGACTATTTTTCCAATGGCACGAGCAACGTCGATATTGGGAATTTGATCAAGCGAGCGAAAACCGGCGGTTTTCCTCCTCCAGCCGCTGAGCAGTTCAGAACGGTCTTGAAAAACGTGCTTGTCTCGGTGATTTCCACGCCAGAAGTGCTGGAGCATGCAGCGTCTCAAAAAGCCATTGTCGAGACGGTAATGAACTCGTCCTTGGACGCGTTGGTTGCCAGGGCAAGGGAGGGTGAACCGCCTCGCAGTTCCCACTCCGTTCAGCGTGCAATTGTTGAGCGTGCTCGGCAGTTCATTCTCGCCAACCGCGAACACCCGCCAACGGTTTCCGATTTGAGTTTTTACCTAAAGATGAGCCGGCGGGGATTGCACCATGCTTTCATGAATGTATTGGGGGTGAATCTCACTACTTTCCTTCGCTACGTTCGTCTGCATGGCGTGAGAAAAGAGCTTTTGCAGGCCAGCCCAACGGATTCGGTTACCAGAATCGCGTGTGAATGGGGGTTTTGGCACATGGGGATGTTTTCCTCTTATTACAAGAAACTATTTGGCGAAACCCCTTCGGCGACCCTGCGGAAGCTGGGGCCGCCATCAAGGAGCGGCCTCCAAAAAGCGCAGTAGCTTGCACTGGCCGCCGGCCTGCATCCCAAGAAGATCTGCGCGGGGGCGGGAGTGATGTTTGGCTGAACGGTGTGCTTCCGAGGTTCGATATGGATTCAGGTGTTCAGGCGAGCAGGGCGCGCAACCCGAGCAGTACCGCCATGCCGGCGATGAACGGCAGCCACGGGTTGCGCCAGAGCAGGGCGGCGGCGACGGCGGCGATGGCGGCGGCCAGCTTCGGGTTGAAGACCTCGACGGCGCCACCGACGACCAGCACATCGGGGGCAACGATGGCCGCCAAAGCGGCCGCCGGGGCGTAGCGCAGGGCGCGCTGCAGCGTGCCGGGCAGGCTGACGCGGTTGCCGAGAACGATGAAGCCGGCGCGCGGCAAGGTGGTTGCCAGGGCGATCAGGAGGAAGACCAGCCACAGGCTGCCGTCGTCAATCATTGCCGGTCCTCCGGTGTTCGACATGTTCGGCGGCAAAGCCGGCAGCGATGCCGAGGACGATGCCGCTGACCACCCCGAGGCGCAGCGGCATGTTGCGCAGCAGCGTCGCACTCAGGCCGCCGACGACAGCGGCGACCAGCATCGGCCGGACGCGGGCCAGCGGCACCAGCAGCACGATCAGGGCGATGGTGGCCATGAATTCCAGCGACCAGGATTTCGGCACGATGCCGGCAGCGAAAATGCCGATCAGCGTGAAGGCCTGCCACAGAATCCACGACCAGATGGCCGGCGCCAGGTAGTAGCCGAGGCGCCAGCGCGGGTCGTCGACGCTGAGCATCTTGTCCAGGCAGGTGGCGAAGACGCCGTCGGTCAGCAGGTGGCCGGCCAGCCAGCGCTCGTGCGTCGGCACGCCACGAAAGCCAGGGGCGATGGCGGCGCTGAAAATGACGAAGCGCAGGTTGAGCGCCAGCGCGGTGACGACGATCAGCCACAGCGGCGCCTCGGCGGCGATCAGCGGCAGGGTGCCGAGCTGGGCGGTGCCGGCGAAGACGATGACATTCATGCCCATCGCCTGCAGCGGCGAAAAGCCGGTGCTGGTCATGGCCATGCCCATCACCAGCGCCCACGGCACGAGGCCGACGGAGAGCGGCAGGAAGGCAGTGAAGCCGGCATGGGCACCGGCCCGGAACGGAGTGGTCAACGCAGGAATCCGTAGTGGCGAAAGGCGTCGAGGATACCGGCTGGCCGGCGGCCTTCCAAGTCGTCTGGCCGAAATCGGCACGACGACGCACAATGGCGGCATCGGGCGTTGATTGGAGCATTCCATGCAGGCCAAGGCAGGCAGCGACCAGCAGTACGTGCTGGCCCTCGATCAGGGCACCACCAGTTCGCGGGCCATCCTCTTCGACCGCCGCGGGCAGCCGGTGGCGGTCAGTCAGCAGCCCTTCGCCCAGGCCTTCCCGCAGCCCGGCTGGGTCGAGCAGGATGCCGGGGAAATCTGGTCCAGCCAGCTGGCCGTGGCGCGCGCCGTGTTGCGCGACCATGGCGTCGCCGCCAGCCAGGTGGCGGCGCTCGGCATCACCAACCAGCGCGAGACGACCATCCTCTGGGAACGCAAGACCGGCGCGCCGCTGGCCCCCGCCATCGTCTGGCAGGATCGGCGGACCGCCGGGCAGTGCGCCGTGCTCAGTGCCGCCGGCCACGACGTGCTGTTCGAACAGCGTACCGGGCTGCGTCTCGATCCCTATTTCTCCGGCACCAAGCTCGCCTGGCTGCTTGAGCACATTCCCGGCGCTCGCCCGCGGGCAGAGCGTGGCGAACTGGCTTTCGGCACCGTCGATAGCTGGCTGACCTGGCAACTGACCGGCGGCCGCGAACATGTCACCGATGCGTCGAACGCCTCGCGCACTTTGCTCTTCGACATTCATCGCGGGGTCTGGGACGACGAACTGCTGGCCATCCTGAATATCCCGCCGGCGCTGCTGCCGCGCGTCGTCGACAGCAGTGGTGTCGTCGCCACCATCGACGCCGAGTGGCTGGGCGGTGAAGTCCCGCTGGCCGGTATCGCCGGCGACCAGCAGGCGGCGACCTTCGGCCAGGTGTGCCTGACGCCGGGTATGGCCAAGAACACCTATGGTACCGGCTGTTTCCTGCTGCTCAATGTCGGCCACCAGGCCCAGACCTCGCGGCACCGTCTGCTGGGCACCGTCGGCTGGCGTGTCGCCGGGCAGACCACCTACCTGCTCGAAGGCAGCGTGTTCATGGGCGGCGCGGTGATCCAGTGGCTGCGCGACGGGCTGGGAATGATCGGCAGCGCCGGCGAGGTCGAGGCCCTGGCCGCCTCGGTGCCGGACACGGGCGGCGTTTATCTGGTGCCGGCCCATACCGGTCTCGGCGCGCCGTACTGGGACCCGCAGGCGCGCGGCGCGCTGCTCGGCCTGACCCGCGGCAGCGGCCGCGCCGAGATCGCCCGCGCCGCGCTGGAGGCGATCGCCTTGCAGAGCGCCGAAGTGCTGCAGGCCATGGAGCAGGACGCCGGCCGGCCGCTGGCCGAACTGCGCGTCGATGGCGGGGCGGCGGCCAACAACCTGCTGTTGCAGTGCCAGGCAGACCTACTCGGGGTGCCGGTCGTGCGGCCGAAAATCACCGAGACGACGGCGCTCGGCGCCGCCTATCTGGCCGGGCTGGCGGTTGGCTTCTGGCAGGACGAGTGCGAGTTGAGCGCCCTGTGGCAGGTCGACCGCCGCTTCGAACCGGGCCGTTCGGCCGACTGGCGGGCCGCACAACTGGCCGGCTGGCGGCGGGCAGTGCAGCGTTCGCTGCACTGGGCAGAGGGCGAGTGATGAACACTTCGCCCAGTCGCGCCGAACTGCTCGCCAGGCTGCGCCAGGGGCGGACCTGGGACGTCATCATCATCGGCGGCGGTGCCAGCGGCCTCGGCGCCGCGGTCGATGCCGCCGCCCGCGGCTATGCGACGCTGCTGCTCGAACGCGGTGACTACGCCTGCGGCACCTCGTCGCGCAGCACCAAGCTGATCCACGGCGGCGTCCGCTATCTGCGCCAGGGCGATCTGGCTCTGGTCCGCCATGCCCTGATCGAGCGTCGCCGCCTGCTGGCCAATGCACCGCATCTGGTGCATGCGCTGCCCTTCGTCATTCCGGCGGCAAGCCGCTGGCAGCAGCTTTACTACGGCAGCGGCCTGAAGCTCTACGACCTGCTGGCCGGCGCCAGCAATCTGGCCCCGTCGCGCCTGCTCAGCCGCCAGCAGACGCTGGCCGCCCTCCCCGGGCTGCAGGGGCAGGGCCTGGCCGGTGGCATTCAGTACTGGGATGCCCAGTTCGACGACGCCCGCCTGGCCATCGCCCTGATGCGCACGGCCGGCGAACTCGGCGCCACCTGTCTCAACTATCTGGTGGTCGACGGCCTGCTCGGTGAGGCCGGCCGGGTCGCCGGCGTCACTGCCGGCGACATGGAAAGCGGCGAACGCTTCACCCTGCCGGCGCGGGTGGTCATCAATGCCACCGGCGTCTATGCCGACGCCGTGCGCCGCCAGGAAAACCCCGGCGCGCCCTCGCTGCTCACTCCCAGCCAGGGCATCCATCTGGTGGTCGATGGCGATTTCCTGCCCGGCGAGACGGCCTTGCTGATTCCTGAGACAAGCGATGGCCGGGTGATGTTCGCCATCCCCTGGCAGTGCAAGGTACTGCTCGGCACCACCGATACCCCGCGCAGCGACCTGCCGGAAGTCCCGCTGCCGTTTGCCGGCGAAATCGACTTCCTGCTCGATACCGCCGCCGGCGTTCTCGCCCGGGCACCCAAACGCTCCGACATCCGCAGCCTCTTCGCCGGCCTGCGTCCGCTGCTGCATCCAGAGTCGACCGGGCAGGGCGGCACCGCCGGGCTGTCGCGCGAGCATGCCGTGCTGGTCAGTCCCGGCGGGCTGGTCACCGTTGCCGGCGGCAAGTGGACCACTTACCGGCTGATGGCCGAGCAAGTCGTCGATCGGGCAGCCGAAGTCGGCCGCCTGGCGGCCGTCGCCTGCATCACCGCCGGCCTGTCTTTGGCCAATGCTGACACGCCTGCCAGCGATCTACCCGGCGCCGGGCAGCGCTTGCACCCGAAGCTGACCCTGGACGAGGCCGGCGTCCGCCATGCCGTGCGTCAGGAGGCGGCGCGCACCGTCGAGGACATCCTCGCCCGGCGCAGTCGCGCCCTGTTCCTCGATGCGGCGGCAGCGCAAGCCTGCATTCCCCGCGTCCTCGCCATCCTCAGCGAAGAGCTGGCGCTGCCACCGGAGCGGCACCGGCAACTCGCCGCCCAGGCCATCGCTGCGGCCCGCGCCTTCCTTCCCGATACCGGCGCTGAGTGAGCGGGCGCCGCAAGGCGCGCACGGGAGGTAAATGGCTGGAATCGATAATTCCAAATGACTAATCTATCAATGACGTTAGAATAGCGACTTTCGTTTTCTGCATGCCAAACCATGTCGTCGCGCCTATCTCTGCTGGCCTCACTTCTCTCGCAGCATGCCCGCCTGCTTGAACTGAAGACGGCGTTGCCGGAAGCGGCACTGCTCGTCGAACGCTTCTCCGGCCGTGAAGCGGTTTCAGAAAACTTTCGCTTCGCCATCGACTGCCTGTCCACCAATGCCCATTTCGACCTGAAGACGCTCATCGGCGAAGAGGTGACCCTGCGT
>DDWF01000281.1:0-9474 GCA_002345845.1 Betaproteobacteria bacterium UBA2293
CCGACCAAGGGCCTGACCAACCAGCGCGATTTGGCGCTGGCCTACTCGCCGGGCGTCGCCGCCGCCTGTGATGCGATTGTCGAAGATCCGGCGACGGCCGCCTGGTACACCTCGCGGGCCAACCTGGTTGGCGTCGTAACCAACGGCACCGCCGTGCTCGGCCTGGGCAACATCGGCCCGCTGGCCTCGAAGCCGGTCATGGAAGGCAAGGGCTGCCTGTTCAAGAAATTCGCCGGTATTGACGTCTTCGACATCGAACTGGCCGAGAACGACCCGGACAAGCTGATCGACATGATTGCCGCGCTCGAGCCGACGCTCGGCGGCATCAACCTGGAAGACATCAAGGCGCCGGAATGCTTCTACATCGAACAGAAGCTCAAGGAACGGATGAACATCCCGGTCTTCCACGATGACCAGCACGGCACCGCGATCATCTCCGGCGCCGCCATGCTCAACGGCCTGAAGGTCGTCGGCAAGAAGATCGACGAGGTTAAGGTCGTCGTTTCCGGCGCCGGCGCCGCTGCCATTTCCTGTGTGAACCTGTGGTGCGATCTCGGCGTCAAGCGCGAGAACATTACCATTTGTGATTCCAAGGGCGTCATCTACGTCGGTCGCCCGGGCGGCATGGACGAAACCAAGGCGCGTTACGCGCAGAATACCGACAAGCGCACGCTGGGCGAAGCGCTGGTCGGTGCCGACATCTTCCTCGGCCTCTCGGCTGCCGGCGTCGTCAAGCAGGAGATGGTCGTCAGCATGGCTGACAAGCCGATGGTCTTCGCGCTGGCCAACCCGACCCCGGAAATCATGCCGGAACTGGTCAAGGAAGTGCGTCCGGATGCGATCATCGCCACCGGTCGTTCCGACTACGTGAACCAGGTCAACAACGTCCTCTGTTTCCCGTTCATCTTCCGTGGCGCACTCGACGTCGGCGCCACGCGCATTACCGAAGAAATGAAGATGGCTTCCGTGCGTGCCATCGCCGAACTGGCCGAAGCCGAAGTGACCGACGAAGTGGCCATGGCCTATCCGGGTGCCGACTTGTCCTTCGGCCCGGAATACCTGATTCCCAAGCCCTTCGACCCGCGTCTGATCGTCAAGATCGCCCCGGCTGTTGCCCAGGCTGCAATGGATTCGGGCGTCGCGACGCGTCCGATCACCGACTGGGCCGCTTACCGCGCCAAGTTGTCCGAATTCGTCTATCACACCGGCGTCGGCATGCGCGCCATCTTCCAGGCGGCGCGTCAGGCCAAGGGCAAGCGCATCATTTTTGCCGAAGGCGAAGACGAGCGCGTGCTCCGTGCCGCTCAGGTCGTGATCGAAGAAAAGTTCGCCCGTCCGCTGTTGATCGGTCGCCCGGGGGTCATCGAGCATCGTCTCGAAAAAGCCAAGCTGCGCATCAAGCCGGGTGTCGATTTCGATATCGTCAATCCGGAATCCGACGAGCGTTACCGCGAGTGCTGGATGGCCTACCACAAGGCCATGGCGCGTCAGGGCATCACCCCGGCCATCGCCAAGGAAGCCATGCGCCGCAAGCCGACGGTGATCGGCGCCATGCTGCTCAAGCTCGGCTACGCCGACGGCATGATCTGCGGCATGACCGGTCAGTACAGCCACCACCTCGGCGTGATCAACCAGATCATCGGCAAGCGCCCTGGCGTCAGCACGCTGGCAGCGATGAATTACCTGATGCTGCCGGGCCGTTCGCTGTTCATCTGCGACACGCATGTGAACGAGAACCCGAACGCCCAGGAAATCGCTGAAATGACTCTGATGGCAGCAGAGCAGGTCAAGCGCTTCGGCAGCCATCCGAAAGTGGCACTACTTTCGCATTCCAATTTCGGCTCCAGCAATTCCGAATCGGCGCGCAAGATGAGCGTCGCTGCCGGACTGGTCTCGGCCATGTCGGCCGGCGAACTGGAAGTGGATGGCGAAATGCACGGCGACTCGGCGCTCAATGAAGACCTGCGCCGCGAAGCCAACCCCGATTCGCCGCTCAAGGGCGAGGCCAACCTGCTGGTCATGCCCAACATCGACGCCGCCAACATCTCCTACAACCTGATCAAGATGACCGGCGGCGAAGGCGTCACCATCGGCCCCATCCTGCTCGGCGTGGCCCGGCCGGTGCATGTGCTGACCTCGACGGCAACCGTCCGCCGTCTGGTCAACATGACGGCACTGGCGGTCGTCGAGTCGATNNAAGGCCTCGCCGCGGCGAGGCCTTTTTATTTTTCCGCCAGCAACTTCTGTAGATCGGCGGTAATCGGTTCGAGCAGCGCATCGGCAGCCAGGGCCAGACGCAGGTGACCTTTGGGGTCTACCACATAGGCCTCATTGCTGTGCTCGAAGTGATAGGCGGTGCTGCCTTCAACCAGCTTCTTTGTGTAAGTGGCGCCGAACTGGCTGGCAATAGCAGTGATCTGCGCTCCATCCGCAGCCAGGCCGATAAATCCCTGGTTGAACAGGCGGGCGTAGGTGCTGCTGCGCTCCGGCGTATCGCGCTCGCTGTCGAAGCTGACGAACAGGAACTGCACCCGCTCGGCATCCTTGCTGCGCAGGTTGCGGACCAGGCTGGCGTACTTGCGCATCGCTGTCGGCACTGTTTCCGGAGAACTGGTGTAGCCGAAATAGACAATCAGCGCCTTGCCACGGAAATCCTCGAAGCTGACGGCCTTGCCGTCGCCGGCGAAGAGCCTGGCCTGCGGCACGACCCCCTGGGCGGTCAGGTCCTTGTTGTGAAAGCCGCGCTCGTCGACGCCGCAGGCGAGCAGGCCGACGGCAGGGAACAGGTGGAGGAAGTTGCGTCGTTTCATGCGGCCAGCCTTTGCAGTAGTTTGTCGTGAATGCCGCCGAAGCCGCCGTTGCTCATGACCAGGATGTGATCTCCCGGACGGGCAGCCTGGGCAACCTGTTCCACCAGGCGATCAAGCTCCTCGATAACCGTCGCCCGCCCACCCATCGGCGCCAGCGCTTCCGTTGCATCCCAGCCGAGGTTGCCGGCGAAGCAGAAGGCTGCGTCCACTTCGCGCAGGCTGTCCGGCAGCTGGCTTTTCATTGTTCCCAGTTTCATGGTGTTCGAGCGCGGCTCAAGGACCGCCAGGATGCGTGCCGAACCGACCTTGCGGCGCAAGCCGGCTACCGTCGTGGCAATGGCCGTCGGGTGATGGGCAAAGTCATCGTAGACGGTGATGTCGCGCACCGTGCCGCGTACCTCCATGCGCCGTTTGACGTTCTCGAAACGCGCCAGCGCCTCCATGCCCCTGGCGAAAGGTACGCCGACATGACGGGCGGCGAGCAGGGCAGCGCAGGCATTGGCCCGGTTGTGTTCGCCGGAGAGTTGCCATATTGCGCGGCCAATTTCGCCGTCCGGGCCGTGCAGCACCAATTCACCACTGGCGTCGTCGCCGGTGCAGCGGTAGCCGGCAGGATCACTGAAGCGCTCGACGGTTGTCCAGCAACCGCGCTGCAGCACCCGTTCGAGACTGGTTTCGCCGGCATTGGAAATGATCAGGCCATTGGCCGGCAGGGTTCGCACAAGGTGGTGAAATTGGGTTTCGATGGCCGCCAGATCGCTGAAAATGTCTGCATGATCGAATTCCAGATTATTCAGGATGGCCGTCCGCGGGCGATAGTGAATGAACTTGGAGCGCTTGTCGCAGAAGGCCGTGTCGTACTCGTCGGCCTCAATGACGAAGAAAGGTGTCTCGCCAAGCCGGGCTGAAACGCCGAAGTTCAGCGGCACGCCACCGATCAGGAAGCCCGGTGCCATGTTGGCGTCTTCCAGGATCCAGGCCAACATCGAACTGGTCGTGGTCTTGCCGTGGGTGCCGGCGACGCCGAGGACCCAGCGTCCCTGCAGAATGTTGTCGGCCAGCCACTGCGGGCCGGAGACATAGGGCAGGCCCTGGTCGAGGATGGCTTCGAGTAGCGGATTGCCGCGCGAGATGGCGTTGCCGACCAGGAAAACATCAGGCTTCAGCGCCAGCTGGGCCGTGGCGAAGCCTTCGATCAACTCGATGCCGGCGCCACGCAACTGGTCGCTCATCGGCGGATAGACATTGGCATCGCAGCCGGTGACCTTGTGGCCGGCGGCTACGGCCAGCTGGGCGATGCCGCCCATGAAGGTGCCGCAGATGCCGAGAATGTGAATGTGCATGTCACGTACTGTGGTTAGAATGAGGGCGATTCTACCTTGATCGAGCTACCATGCCCCGCCACGAAAGGTATCGTCCGGGCTCCGCAGCCCGGGCCAGCATCGCCAGCACTGCCGCCCGCCTGATGGCCGAGGATGGCATTACTGATTATCACCACGCCAAAAAGAAAGCCGCCCGCCAGCTGGGCCTGGCCGAGCACGTCCAGTTTCCTGATAACGCCGAGGTGGAAGCGGAGTTGCGCGCCTACCGAAGTCTCTATCGTGGTGACGATCACCCCGAGTTGCTGGCAGCCCTGCGCCGGACAGCGCTGGAATTACTCGGGTTGCTGGCCGATTTTCGTCCCTACCTGACCGGCTCGGTGCTTGACGGTACGGCTGGTGAACATTCAAGTATCGACATCCTGCTTTTTGCCGACAGTGCGAAAGAGGTCGAGATTTTCCTGCTCAATCGCGACATTGCTTTTTCCCATGCCGAACCGCGGCACGAGAAAGCGGAGGCGGTTTTGGTTGTTGAAACCGAAGTAGCGTCGGCTAACCTGGTCATATTTCCTGTTTCGTTCGAACGCGTCACTCTCAAGTATCGCGACGGTCGGCCGCGCGAGCGGGTCAGGGCAGAGGCACTGCAAGCGCTGCTTTCATAAGTCTCCGCTAAAGCGCCGGACTGGACAAGTTGTAGCGATTTGCGGCAAACTTGCCGCCATGACGAAGCGAAAAACTGCTTCCGGGCCGGTCGAAAAGCCCCGCATCCTGGTGGTGCATGGGCCCAATCTGAACCTGCTCGGAACCCGGGAACCGGAGCATTACGGCCGGGCCACCCTGTCCGACATCAACATGGCCCTCGCCCGCATGGCGGAGGCGGTCGGCGTCGAACTCGAAGCTTTCCAGAGCAACCACGAAGGGGCGCTGATCGAGCGCATCCACGCGGCGCGAGAACAGGGCGTGCGGGCCATCATCATCAATCCGGCAGCGTATACCCATACCAGTGTCGCGTTGCGTGATGCGCTCGCTGCTGTGGCCATCCCGTTCGTTGAGGTGCACCTGTCCAATGTGCATGCCCGCGAACCCTTCCGGCATCACTCATATTTCTCCGATCTGGCGATCGGCGTCATCTGCGGCCTGGGCCAGGACGGCTACCGGCTGGCCCTCGAATACCTGCTTAACAAAATCAATCTCGGCATCGAATAGACCGGCAGCTTGCCGGCATCTTGCGATAAAAAAGGGAGTCACCCATGGATCTGCGCAAACTCAAGAAACTTATCGACCTCGTCCAGGAATCCGGCATTTCGGAACTGGAGGTTACTGAAGGCGAGGAAAAGGTTCGTATCGCCAAGCATTACGGCGCCGTCGCGGCGCCCGCCCCTCAATACATGGTCGCCCCGCCGGCTGCCCCGCAGGCTGCGCCCGCCGGTACGTCGTCGGTCAATCTCGACGACGAGGACGATCTGCCGGAAGGCCATGTCGTCAAATCACCGATGGTCGGCACCTTCTACCGTTCACCGTCGCCGGGCGCCGATTCCTTCGTGCAGATCGGCAGCGTGGTCAAGAAAGGGGAGACCCTGTGCATCATCGAGGCGATGAAGTTGCTCAACGAAATCGAGTCCGATGCCGACGGCACGGTCAAGGCGATCCTGCTCGACAACGGTGAGCCGGTCGAATTCGGTGAGCCGCTGTTCGTGATCGGCTGAGCGGCCCGTCATGTTTGAAAAAATCCTGATCGCCAATCGCGGCGAAATTGCCCTCCGTATCCAGCGCGCCTGTCGCGAACTGGGTATCAAGACCGTGGTCGTCCACTCCGAGGCCGACCGCGAAGCAAAGTACGTCAAGCTGGCCGATGAATCAGTCTGCATCGGACCGGCGTCGTCGGCCCTCAGCTACCTGAATGTGCCGGCCATCATCTCGGCGGCCGAAGTCACCGACGCCGAGGCGATCCACCCTGGTTACGGCTTCCTGTCGGAAAACGCCGATTTCGCCGAGCGCGTCGAAACTTCCGGTTTTGTCTTCATCGGCCCGCGCGCCGAAACCATTCGCCTGATGGGTGACAAAGTGTCGGCCAAGGACGCCATGAAGGCGGCCGGAGTGCCCTGCGTGCCCGGCTCCGACGGTGAGTTGCCGGAGGACCCCAAGGAAATCGTCCGCATCGCCCGCGCGGTCGGCTATCCGGTCATCATCAAGGCGGCCGGCGGTGGCGGCGGGCGCGGCATGCGCGTCGTGCATACCGAGGCGGCTCTGCTCAGTGCTGTGCAGATGACCCGTCAGGAGGCCGGCAGTTTCTTCAATAATCCTGCCGTATATATGGAAAAGTACCTGGAGAATCCACGTCACGTGGAAATCCAGGTGCTGGCCGATGAGTTTAAGAATGCCATCTACCTTGGCGAACGCGACTGTTCGATGCAGCGTCGCCACCAGAAGGTCATTGAAGAGGCGCCGGCACCGCACATCCCGGCCCGCCTGATCGGTCGTATCGGCGAGCGCTGTGCCGAGGCCTGCCGCAAGATCGGCTACCGCGGTGCCGGTACTTTCGAATTCCTCTACGAGAACGGTGAGTTCTACTTCATCGAGATGAACACGCGCGTCCAGGTCGAGCACCCGGTGACCGAGATGATCACCGGTGTCGATATCGTCCAGGAGCAGATTCGCGTCGCCTTCGGCGAAAAGCTGCGCTATCGCCAAAAGGATATCGTGTTCCGTGGTCACGCCATCGAGTGCCGCATTAACGCCGAAGATCCCTTCACGTTCGTGCCGTCTCCCGGCAAGATCGATTTCTATCACCCGCCCGGTGGCCCTGGCATCCGTGTCGATTCGCACATCTATCAGGGTTACAAGGTACCGTCGCATTACGATTCGATGGTGGCTAAGGTCATTGCCTACGGTGACACCCGCGAGCAGGCCATCCGCCGCATGCNNATCACCAATTGGCACCCGCCGGGCGGCCCTGGCATCCGGGTCGACTCGCATGTTTATTCGGGTTATACGGTGCCATCCCATTACGACTCGATGATCGGCAAGCTGATCGCCTATGGCGACACGCGCGAGCAGGCCATCCGCCGCATGCGCATCGCGCTCTCGGAAATGAGCATTCAGGGCATCAAGACCAACATCCCGCTGCATCAGGAACTGATGCTCGATGCGCGTTTCCTCGAAGGCGGCACCAACATCCACTATCTCGAACAGAAACTCGCCGACAAGGGCGAAGTGAAGAGCTAGGCGATGGGCTGGCAAAGTGTCAGCTTCCTGACCGAAGCGGGTAGCGCCGAGCCTTTGTGCGACGCGTTGCTTGAGGCCGGCGCCCTTTCGGCCTCGATTGAGGATGCAGATGCCGGGACGCCGGACGAGCAACCGCAGTTTGGCGAACCCGGTTCGGTCAATTCACCTGGCTGGAAGCACTCGCGCATCATCGCCCTGCTGGAAGCGGATGCCGACGTTGCGTCATTGCTAGCCACGGCAACTGCTGCCGTCGGTCTTGGTGGCATCGCCGACTACGCCGTTGAAGCGGTTGCCGAACAGAACTGGGTGCAACTGACCCAGTCACAGTTTGATCCGATTCGCGTCTCCGAGCGCCTGTGGATTGTGCCGTCCTGGCATGAGACTCCCGATCCGGCAGCGATCAACCTGATTCTCGACCCTGGCATGGCCTTCGGCACCGGTTCGCACCCGACTACCCGTCTCTGTCTGGAGTGGCTGGAACGCAACGTCAGCGCCGACTGCTCGCTGCTCGACTATGGTTGCGGCTCCGGTATCCTGGCCATCGCTGGCGCGCGCCTGGGGGCCGGACGGGTCGCCGGCGTCGATATCGACAGCCAGGCGGTCGAGGCGGCGCGAGCCAATGCCGAACGCAATGGTGTGACTGCCCTGTTCGCTGATTCGGATCAGCCGGTGGCTGGCGAGTATGATGTCGTCGTGGCCAATATCCTCTCCAATCCGTTGCGCGTTCTTGCCCCCGCGATCTGCGCCCATGTCCGCTCTGGCGGACTGCTGGCGCTGTCCGGGATTCTCCGCGAACAAGCGGCGGAAATCATCGCCATCTACGCCAGCTGGTTGCCGCTGGAGATTGCCGATGTGCGCGAGGATTGGGTATGCCTGGCCGGGCGCAAGCCTTGATGCGTACCCGCTGCCCGGCGTGTAGCACGGTGTTTCGTGTTACCTCCGAGCAGCTACGCCTGAAAGCCGGCAAGGTCCGCTGTGGCCATTGCCATACCGTCTTCAATGCTTTCGACGAGTTTTTGCCGGACGATCATGCGCCGGATAGCCGAACACAGCCAGCGGCGAACGTTGTTGAGGATCGTGAGCCGGCGCCAGAGACCTGGCCGGCGATCATGGTTCCCGAAGCCGATGCGCTTCAGGACAATGAGCCACCGATCAACGACGAGTTACCCGCCAAGCCAGCCGACCCGCCGCCGGAAGCAGTTTCGTTGCCGGAGGAGCCCGGCAATCCGGACTCGACCCCCGCTGAGCCGCCGCTCGCTGATGAACTGGCTGAGGAGTGGCCAGCGGAAGCCCCCGTCGCCGACGCCGCCTTGCCTGCCGAGTCGCCTACGGTCACGGAATTGCCGCCAGAAGAATGGCGACCTGACGAAATTGAATCGGACAGTGGCCCGCTGACCGAGCCGCCGCCCGAAACCCAGGAAGAATCCACCCTGGCGGCGCGCCAGGCCGGCCTGGTGGCGGTCCGCGAGTTGACCGCGTCACCAACCTACAATCGTTGGGCAGCCGACGCGCTGGCCGATGGTGGCGCCTCCTCCTTTGCCCCGCCGCCGGTACGGCGCCTGGTCTGGCCGTTCGTCGTTGTTTCCCTGCTGCTGGCCATCGGGCTGCTGGTCCAGTTGCTGCTGCATTTTCGCAGCGACATAGTGCGCTGGCTGCCGGCTGCCGCTACCTATTACCAGGAGGCAGGAATCAGCGTTCCCCTGCCGCGCAATCCTGACCTCGTGGTCATCGAGGCCTCGGATCTGCAGGCGGACAATGCGCGCGGCCTGTTCGTGCTGCAGGCAACCCTGCACAATCGTGCCAACTACGCCCAGGACTGGCCGGCCCTTGAACTGACCTTGACCGATGCCAGCGACAGCGTCGTTGCCCGGCGGGTGATGAGCGCTGCCGAGTACCTGCCGCCGGCCATCAGTCCAGAGGTCTTCCCGGCCAGCGGCGAGGTTGCCGTCCGCCTGTGGATCGAGGCGCGCAACCTGGGCGCCGCCGGTTACCGACTTTACGTTTTCTATCCCTGATTCCAACATGACAACTCTTATTTGCGGCTCCCTCGCCTTTGACAACATCATGGTCTTTCCGGACCGCTTCAAGAACCACATCCTGCCGGAACAGATCCACATCCT
>DDWF01000281.1:9510-9654 GCA_002345845.1 Betaproteobacteria bacterium UBA2293
GCGGCGAGCCGCTGATCATGGCGACGGTTGGCGACGATGCCGCCCCCTACCTCGAGCGTCTGGACAGGCTCGGCCTACCGCGCACCCATGTCCGCCATGTGCCCGGCGGTTTCACCGCTCAGGCCTTCATCACCACCGACCTCG
>DDWF01000208.1:0-4681 GCA_002345845.1 Betaproteobacteria bacterium UBA2293
GTGAAGCGGGCGGCGACTTCGGCGACCCGGCCGGCACCCTTGGTGATAACGACGAAGTTGATCACCACCAGGATCAGGAAGACGATGATCCCGACCGCAAAGTTGCCACCGACCAGGAAGATGCCGAACGCCTCGATCACCTTGCCGGCCGCATCCGGGCCGTTATGCCCCTCGAGCAGCACGACCCGCGTCGAGGCCACGTTGAGCGACAGGCGGAGTAGCGTGGTCACCAGCAGGACAGTCGGGAAGACCGAGAAATCCAGGGTCTTCTGAGTATTTACCGCGACCATCAAAACCAGGATGGAGATGGCGATATTGAAAGTAAAGAAGAGATCGAGGATGAATGGCGGCAGCGGCAACACCATCATGGCCAGGATCATCAGGATCAGCACCGGCGCCGCGAAGTGCGTCGGGTTCATCCGCGCCAAGAGATTCTGCATGCCGAGTGTCGACGGAGCGGCCATTTACGCAGCCTCCGGAACCAGTTCGGACGGCACCGGCAAATCGCGCGGCGGCACCGGATAGGCACCACCGGCCTGGCGCCAGCCGGCCAACTGATAGACATAAGCAAGAACCTCCGCGACTGCGTTGTACAGGGCGGAGGGAATTTCGGCATCAAGATCGGCATGCTTGTGCAGGGCACGCGCCAAAGGTGGCGCCTCGAGTATCGGCACCCCGTGCTCGCTGGCGATCTCGCGAATCTTCAAGGCAATTGCCCCCATGCCCTTGGCCACCACGCGGGGCGCCGCCATACCAGTCTGGTAGGAGAGCGCCACGGCATAATGCGTCGGGTTGGTGACTACCACATTCGCCTGCGGCACTTCCGACATCATGCGCCGACGCGCGGCCTGCATCTGCAACGAGCGGATACGCCCCTTGACCTGCGGGTCGCCCATCATTTCCTTCATTTCCCGCTTGACCTCGTCCTTGGTCATTTTCAGCTTGTGGAAGTATTGCCAGATCTGGAACGGCACATCCGCAGCAACAACCAGCGCCAGCGTGGCCACCATGATCAGGAAGGCGAAGGACAGCATGCGGCCAGCGTGCGCCAGCCCGGTCTCAAGCGGCTCCGAGAGCAGACCAAAGATTTCGGCACGCATCGACCAGATCAGCAGCACCGCCACACCACCAACCAGGCTGGCCTTGAGCACAGCCTTGCCAAGCTCCATCAGACTGTTCCAGGAAAACATCCGGCCGATCCCGGTCAGCGGATTCAGGCGCTTCGGATCCGGCACCAGCGCCTTGGATGAAAACACCCAGGAATCAAGAAAGAAGGGGGGCAGCATAGCCGCCACCATCAGCAGACCAAGCAAGGGGGAAAACAGGAACAGGGCATCGGCGAACACAGCACCGAGATGTGGCACCAGCAAACCAGGCTCGTGGGCCAACTGAGCATCGATGATGAAGGCTTCGCGGACGATGACCATCGCCCGCTCGGCGAACCAGCCGCCCAACATCCAGAACGAGGCGGCGGCGGTAATCAGGACCAGGAACGTACCGAGTTCGCGCGACTGAGGCACTTGGCCCTTTTCGCGCGCCTGCTCGATTCGCCTGCCTGTAGGCTCCTCTGTTTTATCGAGATCGCTCTCTTCCGCCATAGCCGTCTTCAGGAGTTGATGAGGCTATTATAGGAAAAAACCAAGAAAATTAAATAGGTACGTGTGTTTTTTTAGATTGTTTCTCAGGTGGACGATGCAAGCTCATGACAACATGGTTAACCTTCAAAAAAGAAAAGAGGGGGCAAGCCCCCTCTCAACTCGTTGACTGATAACGAAAATCAGACGTGAGCCAACGCCCGCAAACCTGCCGCCATATCCGGATGCTGTCCGAGATCGGCGAGCAACTCCTTCATGTCGAGAATCAGCACGATCTGGCCATTGGATAGCGTCGTGACGCCGGCCACCCCCTTCGGCCGAAAGTCCTCCAGCGACTTGATGACGGCATCGTCGCGCCCGGCGAAGCTATCGACCGCCAGGATGAAGCTACGCTCTGCCGTCTGCATGAACACACCGTACTCCGGATAGCGCTCCAGCGGCCAGCCGAGCAGGCGGGCCAGCGAAATCACCGGCAGCACCTCGCCGCGGACGACCAGCGTCTCCTTGCCACCGACCTCCTGGATGCGCTCCTGCTCGATCGGCAGGATCTCGCGCACCAGCGACAGCGGCAAGGCGAAGGGCTGACCACCGAGGAGCACCAGCAATACCGGCAGGATGGCCAGGGTCAGCGGCAGCGAGATGATGAACACCGAGCCCTTGCCCGGCTCCGAACGAATCTCGATGGAACCGTTCAGCTTCTGGATGTTGGTCTTCACCACGTCCATACCGACACCGCGGCCGGAGACATCGGAAATTTGCGCCTTGGTCGAGAAGCCCGGCAGGAAGATCAGGTTCAGACTCTGTCGCTCGTCGAGGGTATTAGCCTCTTCCTCCGAAATCAGGCCTTTTTCAGTGGCCTTGGCACGAATGCGCTCAGCGCTCATGCCCTTGCCGTCGTCAGCGATGATCAGGACGATGTGATCGCCTTCCTGGCGCGCCTCCAGCCTGACCAGACTCTTAGATGGCTTGCCGGCAGCCTGCCGTTCGAGCGGCATTTCAACCCCATGATCGACGGCATTGCGAATCAGGTGGATCAGCGGATCGGCCAGATCCTCGATCATCGTCTTGTCGACCTCTGTTTCCTCACCAGCCAGCACCAGCTCGACATCCTTGCCAAGTTGCCGGGCCAGGTCGCGGGCGATCCGCGGATACTTCTGGAACAGCCGACCGATCGGCTGCATCCGCGTCTTCATTACCGAGTTCTGCAGATCGGAAACCAGCAGATCGAGCTGACTGACCGCCTGATCAAGGGCATGCAGCGTTTCCGAATCGTTCTTGCCAGCCAGGATGTCGGCACGCAGGCTGGTCAGGCGATTCTTGGTCAGGCCAATCTCGCCGGAAAGGTTGAGCACCTGATCCAGACGCGAGGTATCGACGCGGATGGTGCTCTCGCGCATGCCGCGCTCTTCCGTACGCCGCGCGTTGGTCGGCTGCGCACCGGGACGATCGGTGGCGCGTCGCCCGAACGGTGACGGCGCTGCAGCATCAGCCGCCGAAGCCAGTGCCGTGGATGCCGCGGCAGCAACGCCGGCCGGGGCGACCTCGGCCTTGGCGATCAGCTCACCTTCGGCCGCTGGCGGCACCGCGGCACCGGTCAGGGTCGCGTGCAGGGCATGCCAGTCCGGCTCGCCACCAGAGGCCGGCGGCGGTGGCGGAGCAGCAGGGGCGGCGGACACCGGCGCCACCGCTGGCGCCCCGGGTGGCTGACCATTCAACGCCCCCTGCAGGGCAGCGATCACATGCGCATCAGCCGGCTGCGGCAGCACCATCTGCCCCAGCTCGCCAAACATTTCACGGACGCCCTTGGTCGCCGCCATGATGACGTCCATCAGTTCCGGGGTCAGCTCCAGCTCACCATTACGCAGCCGATCGAACAGATTCTCGGTCAGATGGCACAGGGTCACCAGTTCAGCGGCATTGAGAAAGCCGGCCCCCCCTTTGACCGTGTGAAAGCCGCGGAAAATGTCGTTCAGCAGGCCACGGTCATCCGGCATTTTCTCCAGATCGACCAGCTTGTTGTCGACATCCGATAGCAGATCGTGGGCCTCCTGCAGAAAATCCTGCAGCAGGTCTTCCATTCCGGCGAAGTCGCTCATTTTCGCTCCTCCTCAGAAGCCGAGACTATCGAGCAGGTCGTCGACCTGCTTTTGATTGACCACCACATCGGCACGCCCCTCGGCATTGATCACCGGACCATTCATCAGGCTATTGACCTCATCCGTCTTCCTGGTCTCTGGCACCACTTCGATCAGCAACCCCATCAGCCCGGATTCCAACTCCTGGGCTAGCGTCACGATCTTCTTGATGACCTGACCGGTGAGATCCTGAAAATCCTGAGCCATCATGATTTCCGTCAGCTGTGCATGCGTCGCCTTGGTTTTTTCCGGCAACTGCTGGCGCAGGAAGGCACGCGTGTCATTGGCCAGCGCCTTGAATTCCTCCGGCCCGAGCTGATTGGCAAAGACCTTGTCCCAACGGTCGCCAAGCACCCGTGAGTGGTTCTCTATATCTGCCACCAGCGGATTGGCAATATCGGTCGCATTGAGCACGCGACAAGCTGCCTGTTCGGTCAGATTGGCCACATAGGCCAGGCGATCCTTGGCATCCGGCAATGCGGATACGGCATTTTCCAGAATCTTGTCGTAACCCAGCTGGCCCAGCGTGTCGTGCAGAGCCCGCGCCATGTGGCCGATACGGTTGAACACGGCCTCCTGCTGAGGCCAGGCATCATCAGTTGCGTCAGCTACCGGAGCTGGGCTTGGAGCCGCTACAACCGCCTGGCTTTCGGCCGCAACGCTGTCGAACAGCGCCTGCAGATCGTCGCTGTCACCAATCTGCGGAATGGAAGACGGCGCAGCGGGTGGCGGCGCTACGGGCGGCGCCGGCGTGTAGTCGGAAGCGATGGAGTCGAAGAGCGCCTCGAGGTCGTTGGAATCATTGTTTGCAGTCATGACTCCACCTCAACCCTGGCCCATTTTTTCGAAAATCTTGTTCAGCTTTTCGGACAAAGTGCCGGCCGTGAATGGCTTGACGATATAACCACTGGCACCAGCCTGGGCGGCAGCGATGATGTTTTCCTTCTTGGC
>DDWF01000208.1:4708-7604 GCA_002345845.1 Betaproteobacteria bacterium UBA2293
CCATCCATGTTCGGCATGTTCCAGTCGGTAACGACGAATTCGAAGCCGCCTCCCTGGAGCTTCTGCAAGGCGATGGCCCCATCTTCCGCCTCGTCGACATTGGTAAAGCCCAGTTCCTTGAGCAGGTTACGGACAATGCGACGCATGGTGGAAAAGTCATCCACCACCAGAAATTTCATTTTTGGATCTGCTGCCATCGGGTACTCCGGTGTTTTATCTAGTTATCGTTCGATCAATGGGCGCAAGGTATCGGCCAGGGCTTCGGCATCGAATTTGGCGACGTAAGCATCGACGCCGACCGACTTGCCCATCGCCCGATTGGCCTCGGAGGAAAGGGAAGAATGCATGACCACCGGCACGCCCTCGAAGCGCGGATCGGATTTGATGTTCTTGGTCAGCACATAGCCATCCATTTCCGGCATTTCCGCATCGACCAGGATCAGGCGCACTTCGTCGCGGATAATGCTGCCGCTCTGCTGGGCATGAGCGGCAATCCCCTGCAGCCGGGTCCACGCCTCCATACCGTTGGTCGCATGCTTGTGGCGAACCCCAAGTTTGTCCAGAACCTCAGCGATCTTGCGCCGGGCGACGATCGAATCATCGACGAAGAAGACGCTGGTGTCGGCGCTGACACGGGCCGGCGCGATATCGACGATCAGTGCTTCACCAAAGGCATTGGCGAGAATCTGTTCAACGTCGAGGATAGATACCAGCCCGCCATTTTCCAGCTCGATGACCGCGGTGATCAGGCCCTGGTTGCTGGAGAGAACGCTTTCCGGCGCCTTCACTCGCTCCCAGTCGACGCGGATGATGCGATCGACTTCGTGAACCAGGAAGCCCAGAGTCCGCTTCGAGTATTCAGCGACCATCATCGTCTTGCCCAGCCCCGCCGGCGCGCCGTCAAGCTGCAGGAAGGGGGCCAGCGACAGTACCGGGATGACGTTACCGCGCAGGGAAATCAGCCCCTCGACGCCACGCGGCATGTTGGGTGTCTTGGTGATGTGCGGCGTGCGCCCAACCTCTCGCACCTTGAACACGTTGATACCGAAGATTTCCCGCGTGCCCAGCGAAAACAGCAGGATCTCCATCTTGTTGGAGCCTGCCAGGCGGGTACGGGCATCGACGCTATCGAGGAGATTCTTGCTTTCGACCAGATCCATGAACTACTCCGTTTGGGACTCAGGCAACCGCTTCCGGCGTCCCGGCCACACCGAGGCGGCGGGCGAGCGTTTCGGAAAGACGCTGCGGCTCGAATTTGGGAACATATTCGTCGACGCCGACCGAAAGGCCCAGCTTCTGGTTGGACATCCCCGACAACGAGGAATGCATGATCACCGGTATGCCATTGAAACGTGGATCGGACTTGATCCTCTTGGTCAGGATATAACCATCCATTTCCGGCATTTCGATATCGGTAAGCACCAGGTTGATGAATTTACTGACCGGCTGACCGACCGATTGAGCATAAGCCGCCGTCTTTTCCATCTCTTCCCACATGCTGCGACCATTGACCGCGCTGATGCCCTTGACGCCCATGACGTTCAGCGTCTTTTCGATCTGCTTGCGGGCGACACTGGAGTCGTCGCAGTAGAAGACGATGGCGTCCGGACGGTCGAGCGCGACCACGCCGCGGAACATGATTTCGTTGTCGATCGAGGTGGTTTCCGAGAGCACCTTCTCGACGTCCATCATCATCACCAGACGGCCGTCTTCCAGTTCGGTCACCGCGGTGACCAGACCACCGGTCTGCGCCGTGAGCATTTCCGGTGGCACCCGCATCTTGCTCCAGTCGAGGCGCAGGATGGTATCCACACCCTCGACCAGGAAACCCTGCGTGTGGCCGTTGTACTCGGTGACAATCATGATTTCCCGCGGCGTCTCGGCGGTGATTCCGGAATACTTGGCGAGGTCGATGACAGGCACCAGCGCCCCACGCAGACTGACCATACCCTCGACCGAGGGAGGCATATCCGGGGCCGCGGTGATCACCGGGGTGCGCATCACCTCGCGTACTTTGAAAACGTTGATGCCGTAAGTTTCGCGACGCCCGGTGCGCTGATCCACGCCAAGGAAAAACAACAAAATCTCAAGCTTGTTGGTTCCCGCCAACTTGGTCCGCGCATCGATATTCTTCAACAACTCTGACATCGTCATTCCCTCGCACGTCTAGCATGCAGCCTTTTGCTCTGGTTATCGGCCGCGGAGGCCCAAGAATACACGTTTTTCGATACCCGACAAACCGCCCGAGAGCGATCGCCGTGAGCAAAAACAATTAGCCGGCGAAGCACTCAGGCCAACGACATATTCAAGAAATCGGAAACAATTTACCAAAATTGGCAATATCAAGGACTTGCTTGACGTTACCACGCACGCCGGACAGTGCGACCTCCTTGCCGGCGCCGCCAAGTTTGTCGCGCAACATTAGCAACATGCCAAGGGCCGAGCTGTCGAGATAATCGACATTGGAAAAATCGACGACCACGGACCGCGTTTCGGCATCGCCAACCAGCGGTTCGTAAGCACCACGAAACTCGCGATGCGTATTGAAGTCGAAGCGGCCGGAAAGCCTGATCAGCGCCTTGCCGGCATCCTTGGAAATGCTCGCTTGCATGGGATTGCCCCGTTAATTTGGTGGTTATAGTTGCGACTAGTTTAAACCTTTGGCCATCGCCAACAAGTGCATTCCCGGCAAAGGCATGCTCCGCCTAGCGGAGTGCGGCCATCACCCGTCGCGCCATATCGGTCAACGCGCATTGTTCCTCGACGGCACCGATGAGAAAAGCTTCGCGCGGCATGCCATAGACCACGCAGCTGGCTTCGTCCTGGCCGAAGGTGCTGGCCCCGGCTTGACGCATGCGCAACAGGCCCTGGGCGCCATCCTTGCCCATGCCGGTGA
>DDWF01000004.1 GCA_002345845.1 Betaproteobacteria bacterium UBA2293
CAGCGCCCTCTACGTCAGCCGCGGCTGCGGCTTCTGGGGCCCGCCGGTGCGCGTCGGGGCGCCGCCCGAGATCGCCCGCATCGTGCTCACCTAAAGGCGCGTGTGCGGCCGCAAGGGCTCAAAACCGCTCCCACTCTTGCCGATCATGCGCTAGCTTGTGCGCCTCGTGCCCACACGCACGCCCACTACGTTCGAGGAGGCAGCCCATGAAGTTCTCGCAGCCCCATTCCCTGGGCAAGGACGAGGCCAAGCGCCGCGTGGATCGTCTTACCAGCTACTGGCATTCCGAGTATGGGGTCGCCGTCGATTGGCAGGGCGACCAGGCCCGGTTCCGCGGCAGCGTCAAGGGGATCACCTTCGACGCCAACGTGACGGTCAACGACACCAGCATCGACGCCGAGGGCACCGATCCCGGCTTCCTCGTGCGCGCCGCGGCCACCGCCTACCTCAAGATGAAGCTGTCGGCCTACCTCGATCCCGCCAAGAGCAGCGAGGACATCGAGCGGCTGGCCTAGCGGCTCGAGCCCGGCGCGCGCGCCAACCCCGCGTCCGCATTTGGGCTTTTTCCGGGCTGGCCTGCTAGTATCCGCTCCCTTCCCGCGCAGGCGGGCAGTTGCCTGGACCCGGAGGAGTTGTGGCGGGTGTCGAACCCGATTCAGTCGAGTCGCAAGAGTCGCCGCGAATCCTGATCGTCGACGACGACGACTCGGTGCGCGACGTCATCTCGGTGCTGCTCGCCGAGGAGGGCTATCGCTGCACTTGCGCCTCCGGCGCCGACCTCGCGCTCGAGGCGCTGCCGGCCGGGTTCCCGCTGGTCATCAGCGACATGAAGATGCCCGGCCACGACGGCCTCTGGCTGCTCGATCGCATCCGCAAGGAGAGCGAGGACACCGCGGTGATCATGCTCACCGGGTACGGCGACACCGAGTCGGCGGTCGAGTGCCTGCGCCGCGGCGCGGTCGATTACCTGCTCAAGCCGCCGAAGGTGACCGACCTGGTGCGCGCCATCGAGCGGGCCCTCGCCAAGCGTCGGGTCGAGCTCGCGCGCAAGCGCTACCAGGCCAAGCTCGAGAAGCGGGTGCGCGAGAAGACCGCCGAGCTGCAGCGCGCCTTCGTCGAGGTCGAGGACGCCTACAACCACACCCTGCTCGCCCTCGTCGCCGCCCTCGACGCGCGCGAGCACGAGACGAGCGACCACTCGCAGCGGGTCGTGCGCTACACCGAGGCCATCGCCGAGCGGCTCGGCATCGGCGGCCCGGAGCTGGCCGACATCCGGCGCGGCGCCCTGATGCACGACATTGGCAAGATCGGCGTGCCCGACTCCATCCTCCTCAAGCCCGGCAAGCTCGATGCCGAGGAGTGGAAGATCATGCAGCAGCACCCGCTGATGGGCGCCGAGATCATCGGCAAGCATGAAAACGAGCTGCTCGAAACGGCACGCGTCATCGCCATCAGCCATCACGAAAAATGGGATGGCAGCGGCTATCCGCTCGGCCTCAAGGGCGAGGACATTCCGCTCGAAGGGCGCATCGTCGCCATCGCCGACGTCTTCGACGCCCTGCTCTCGGTTCGCCCCTACAAACCGGCGCTACCGCTGGAACAGGCGCTGCATTACCTGGAAAGTCAAAGCGGGCGGCACTTCGACCCGCAACTGATCGGCGCCTTCGAAAAGGCCATGCCGGAAATCCTGCGCATCCGCGAAATCTATGCCGACGAAAACGGGGCGCTGACCGACCTCGAATTCCACATCAGGGAAATCTACGATCACCGCCACGATCCGGACGGCTATCCCGGCGTCCTCACCCGCCACAAGGATGGCGACTGAGGAACTGACCCGCGCCGGCCGCTGGCTGCATGAGGCCGACGGCCTGCTGATCACCGCCGGTGCCGGCATGGGCATCGACTCCGGGCTGCCCGATTTTCGTGGACCGGGCGGCTTCTGGTCCGTTTATCCGGCCCTCGGCCGCGCCGGCATCGCCTTCGAGTCCATCGCCAATCCCGCCGCCTTCGCCGCCGATCCACAACTGGCCTGGGGCTTCTACGGTCACCGGCTGAACCTCTACCGGCGCAGCGAACCGCATGCCGGCTTCGCCCTGCTACGCGAAATCGCCGCCGGCCTGAAGCACGGTGCCCGGGTATTCACCAGCAATGTCGACGGTCAGTTCCAGAAGGCAGGCTTCGCCGCCGCGCAGGTCTGCGAAGTTCACGGCTCGATCCACCATCTGCAATGCAGCACGCCCTGTCGCGAGGCCATTTGGGCGGCCACCGACTTTCACCCGGTGATTGATGCCGATGCCTGCCGCCTGCGCAACGCGCCGCCGACCTGCCCGCACTGCGGCGCCCTGGCCCGCCCCAACATCCTGATGTTCAACGACTGGCACTGGCTTGAACGGCGCAGCCTGCTCCAGCAGCAGGGCCTGGAACACTGGCTGGGCGAAGTTGAGCGCCTGGTCTGCATCGAAATCGGTGCCGGCAGCAATATCCCGACCGTCCGTCATTTCTCCGAGCGCTGCGGCGGCCGCCTGATCCGCATCAACCCTGGCGAGCCGCAGGTGCCGGTGGGCGCCATCGGCCTGGCTCTCGGCGGCCTGGCCGGCATCCGCGCCGTGCACGCCGCCCTCGCCGCCTGAAGCGGCCTACTCCGCCGCGCGCGAGTCGAGGCTCAGCGTCACCGGCCCATCGTTAATCAGGGCGATCTGCATGTCGGCGCCGAATACCCCGGTCGGCACCGGCTTGCCGAGTTCGGCAGCCAGGCGGGCGACGAAACGTTCGAACAGCGGCTGTGACACCTCGCCGCGCGCCGCCCGGCTCCACGATGGGCGGTTGCCCTTCTTTACCGAGGCGAACAGCGTGAATTGCGATACCGCCAGGATCTCGCCGCCAGACTCCAGCACGCTGCAGTTCATCACCCCGGCGCCATCGGCGAATAGCCGCAGGCGCACCAGCTTGCCGGCCATCCAGTTGAGATCGGCGTCCGTATCGGCCTCTTCGAAACCGGCGAGGACCAGCAGCCCCGGTCCGATCTTTCCCGAGATCACCCCGTCAACAGCGACTTCCGCGCTCTTCACCCGCTGCACGACCACCCGCATCGTCAGCCTCTGCCCGCCGAAGGTGAATGGACAAACGTGGGCATGGGAATCTCCGCGGAAAAACCCGGATTGTAGGCGATGCGCTGCCTTCGTCCGCTGCCGGTTTCACGTGGAACCAGCGCCGCCGCGGATGACTCGCCATCCGTCATGCTTGATTGCCGTCAAGCATCGCTAGCCGGCAAAACCGCCTGCCTTCTACTTTCCGCGAACTCTTGATGCCGATCAAAGCGCCGATTTGAGCGCTTGCGAAATTGCCCCCGCGTAGTTCATTCAAGAGAGGAAAAGGGAGTCATGAAAACAAGGAATTCCAAGCCCTGGCGCCGGGTGGCGCTGCCCGTCCTGGCCCTGGCCTGCCAGCTGGCCTTGGCGCAGACGCCGGCGCCGCACAGCGACGGCACCATGCACGAGTATCAGGCGGCCGGCGGCTCGCCGCTGGCCGACGTGCCGCTGCATCACGACATCAACCCGCTGGCGCCGAAGATGAGCGAGGCCGAGTTCGACAAGGCCAAGCGCATCTTCTTCGAGCGCTGCGCCGGCTGCCACGGCGTGCTGCGCAAGGGCGCCACCGGCAAGGCGCTGACGCCGGACATCACGCTGGAAAAAGGCCTGGAATACCTGAAGGTCTTCATCAAGTACGGCTCGGCCGGCGGCATGCCGAACTGGGGCACCTCCGGCGTACTGACCGACGACGAGGTCGACCTGATGGCCCGCTACATCCAGCAGACGCCGCCGGCGCCGCCGGAATACGGCCTGAAGGAGATGGAAGCCTCATGGAAGGTCATCGTCCCGGTTGAACAGCGCCCCAAGAAAAAGATGAACAAGCTGAACCTGGAGAACCTGTTCTCGGTGACCCTGCGCGACGCCGGCGAGATCGCGCTGATCGACGGCGACTCGAAGAAGATCGTCAGCATCCTCAACACCGGCTACGCCGTCCATATCTCGCGCATGTCGGCCTCCGGCCGCTACCTGTTCGTGATCGGCCGCGACGCCAAGATCAACCTGATCGACCTGTGGATGGAGAAACCGGACACCGTCGCCGAGATCAAGGTCGGCATGGAAGCGCGCTCGGTCGAAAGCTCGAAGGCCAAGGGCTTCGAGGACACCTACGCGATCGCCGGCACCTACTGGCCGCCGCAGTTCGTGATCATGGACGGCGACACGCTGAAGCCGCGCAAGATCGTGTCCACCCGCGGCATGACCGTCGGCACCCAGGACTACCACCCGGAACCGCGCGTCGCCGCCATCGTTTCGTCGCACTTCAATCCGGAATTCTTCGTCAATGTGAAGGAAACCGGCATGGTCTATTCGGTCGACTACCGCGACCTGAACAACCTCAAGATCAAGATGATCGAAGCGGCTCCCTTCCTGCACGACGGCGGTTTCGAATCGACGCACCGCTACTTCATGGATGCGGCCAACGCCTCGAACAAGATCGCCGTCATCGACACCAAGGAAGGCAAGCTGGAGAAACTGGTCGAGGTCGGCAAGACGCCACACCCGGGCCGCGGCGCCAACTTCGTCGATCCCCAGTTCGGCCCGGTCTGGGCAACCGGCCACCTCGGCGACGAGACGATCGCGCTGATCGGCACCGATCCGGTCAAGCATCCGGACAATGCCTGGAAGGTGGTGCGCACGCTCAAGGGCCTGGGCGGCGGTTCGCTGTTCCTGAAGACGCATCCGAAGTCGAAGAACCTGTGGGTCGATACCACGCTGAATCCGGAAGCCGGCATCAGCCAGGCGGTCGCCGTCTGGAACATCGACCACATCGACAAGGGCTACGAGCTGATCCCGATTGGCGACTGGTCCGGCATCAAGGCCGGGCCGAAACGCGTCGTCCAGCCGGAATACAACAAGGCCGGCGACGAGGTGTGGTTCTCGGTGTGGAACGGCAAGGACCAGGAATCGGCAATCGTTGTCGTCGATGACAAGACGCGCAAGCTCAAGGCCGTCATCCGCGACAAGCGGCTGGTGACGCCGACCGGCAAGTTCAACGTCTTCAACACGCAGCACGACGTCTACTAAGTGATCGGTAAGGCGGCCAGGCACTGGCAAGGCCTGGCCGCTTTGCCTAGGATGAAGGACTTTCCGGCAATGCAGAAGGCAGGTCGCCAGTGAATTCCCTGTTCAAGGATCCCCATCGGGCCCAGCGCGAGCTGCTGTCCTCCTGCCCCCTGTTTGCCGGGCTGTCGTCGAAGCATGTCGAGGCGCTGGTGGAAGCCAGCCGGGTTCAGGAATTGTCGGCCAACGCCGTCCTGTTCCGCGCCGGCGAGACGATTCGCGAGGCGCATCTGCTGTTTCACGGCAGCATCACACGCAACCATACCGTCGCTGATCAACCGCCGGCCATCGTCGAGCTGATCGACAGCCGCCAACTGCTGGGCCCCGGTGAACTGTTTTCCGGCACCCGGCACACAACCACCGCCACGGCCATCAGCCATTGCCTGCTGGTCGCCATCGACATCCACCGCCTGCGCCAGATCGTTCGCCAGGACCACGAACTGAGCTGGCGCCTGATCGGCGACCTGGCCCACCGCCAGTGCGCACTGGAAGGCGATGCCAGCGGCCATCGCACCGGCCTCACCGGCACCCGGCGTACCCTCGACTATCTGCTCGAACTGGCTGGTGACCGCGGTGGCCTGGCCGGCGAGACCACGGTCGTGCTCAAGGCCAGCAAGAAAACCATCGCCGCCCGCATCGGCATGACCCCCGAATCCTTCTCGCGCAGCCTGCGCGAACTGAGCGACAACGGCGTCATCGTCGTCGACGGTCGCCAGGTCCACATCCAGCGCGCCGCCCTGCTCGACACCGCGACCGGCGATTCGAGCCGCCGCCTCAGCTTTTCCCGCAAGCCGCGCGGCGACCGTGCCGCCCCGGCGCGCAGCCTGCCGCCCGGGGCGCTGATCAACGCCTGTGGCCGGCTGCGCATGCTCTCCCAGCGCATGGCCATCACCTGGGGCCTGATCGCCTCCGACATCGCCCCGACACGCGCCCGGGTCCGCCTGCGCCAGCTGGAGGGCGAATTTGCCCGTATCCTCGGCCGCCTGTCCGCCGCCGATCTGCCGCCGGCCGTGAGTGGCCACTTGCGGGCCGTCGCCGACCGCTGGCCGGCCTATCGCGAAGCCCTCGTCGACGTCTCCGCCGACCCGGCTGCTGCACCGCAGGTGCTGGCCATGAGCGAAGACATCCTCGCCGCCACCGACCAGCTGACCGGCCAGGCCGAAGCGGCAACGAGCACGCCGGCCGGGCGTACGGTGAATGTCGCCGGCCGCAACCGCATGCTCTCGCAGCGCATCGGCAAGTTCTTCCTGTTCGGCCACTGGGTCGGCGGCGACGAAGCGATCCGGACGCAGCTGGAAGCCTTCGGCCGCGAGTTCGACGACAACCTCGGGCAACTGCGCAAGGATGGTCGTCACCTGCCCGAACTGGCCGCCCAACTGCAGGAAGTGGCCAACCAGTGGCAGCGGTTGCGCCAGGCCCTCGCCCCCGATCTCGGGCGAACCGGCCGGGCCGCGCACGTGCGCGTCGTCATGGCCGAAGGCGACCGCCTGCTGCGCCACGTGGACACCGCCGTCAAACTCTACGAAAGGCTGGCCGGATGAGCCCCGCCGAGCGCGAACCGCTTGAACTGGAATTATCCGACGAGGACATTCTCGATGCCCTCGGCCATGTCCCCGGCTACATCGACATCAGCACCGAGGATTTCCGCATCGTCTACCACCTGGCCTGGCGCCACGCCCTGGAACGCCTGCGCGGGCAACAGGAAAGCGGCACAGCAGACGGCGAGACCCGGTGAAGCTTGAAAGCAACTGGCGCGACTACTGGCACAAGATGCGCGGCACCACCCGCGGCAGCCCGCCACGGGTCAGCACTGAGGAAATTCTCCTCTCCTGGATCGGCGCCTTCGTCGGCATCGCTGTGCTCGCCGGCATCGGCCAGGTCTTCTTCAGCCCGGCCGACCTGATGCTGCTGACCGGCTCCTTCGGCGCCTCGGCGGTACTGCTGTTCGGCGCCGTGCGCAGCCCGCTGGCCCAGCCGCGCAACCTGCTCGGCGGCCACATCCTGTCGGCGCTAGTCGGCGTCGTCTGCTGGAAGCTGCTGCATTTCATGCCCTGGCTCGCCGCCGCGCTCGCCGTCTCGACCGCCATCGCCCTGATGCACGCCACCCGCACCCTGCACCCGCCGGGCGGCGCCACAGCACTGATCGCCGTCATCGGCTCCGGCGAAGTGCATCGCCTCGGCTTCTGGTACATCCTCGCCCCGGCCACCGCCGGCGCGCTGATCCTGTTGAGCGTGGCGCTACTGTTCAACAACCTCCCGCGCTCGCGCCGCTATCCGGAAATCTGGCTGTAGGGAAACACCGATTCCGGGGTCATCCCCACGCCAGCGGGGAAGCCGTCACCCGGCCGCCGCAGCCAGGCTACTTCTGAGCCACGGACACCACGAAAGCCTGCACATCGATCATGTCTTGCGGTGCCATGCCTTGTTCACCCAGGCTGTTGCCCAGGTGGTAGTACAGGCGCAGAACCGCCGCGTAGGTCCGCCAGTTCGGTTCGGCCTTGTAGTTGATTCGCCAGCAGAAGGCCTTGGCCACGTTCTGGATCAGCGTCGGCTTGATGAAGAGCTTCTCTTGCGGGAAGCGGATGAAGCTGAACAGCGTGGCGTACGGCCAGCGGTTGATGTCGAGCAGATGGAGGCTGCGGGCAAACTCCTTGAACCGGTTTTCTTCCGATTCCGTCCCGTACAGCAAGTCGGCCAATGCCAGCGCAAACGTCTTTTGCTGCAGCGGCTGGTCGAGGGCGGCATAGAGCGCCGTCTTTTCCGTCTTGGTCAGCAGCGTGGTCAGCGATTCGACATGACGGGCCCGGTCGCAGACATCCTGATAGCGGCGCTCGGCGATCAGCTCGGCGATTTCCGTCTGACCCAGCAGCTGAATGGCGAACTGGTGCGCCCGCATCACCGCCTCGCGCACTTCCTTGGCCAGGCGCGGCGCGGCAAAGCCATCCGGATAAGCCGCCAGGAAGCGTTCGCTGGCCATCGCCGGCGTCACATAGTCGGCGCCGGCAATCTGAGAAGCGTCGACCAGGTTGTCGAGCAGCCGGTGTTTGGCCGTGGCCCCCTCGGCGACCTCGAGCTGGACATAGGATTTGGCCAGGCGCTTGGCGCCGCTGCCGACAAAGAAGACGTCGATGCTGTCGGCCGTCACCGTGAGCACCTTGCCCAGCCCCCAGCCCTGCTGCTTGGGGTGAAAAACTCGATCGCCTGGGGTGAGATTGCTCATTTTATGCTCCGCCGTTTCCGGAAAAAGCAGCCGATTCTAACACGCGTCCCAGCCGGACCCGGCCGCTTCCCGGCCCCGGAATCGCCGGCCATGACGTGGTTCTAGTCGATCAGCCGGCTGGCCAGTTGCTCAGCCAGCGCGATCAACGCCGGGCTGTCCTCCAGACCGTCGAGGAAGCGCTGCGGAATGCCCGTCAGGCCGCACTGTGCCCCGGCCAGGGCACCGGCGAGAATGGCCCGGGCCTGGTTTTGACCGCCGCCATTGACCGCGTGCAGGACGGCGGATTCGAAGTCGCCGGCAAAACGGGCGGCCAGATAGTAGGCCGCCGGGAACTGGTGATAGACGGCACACGGCAGGCCATAGACCAGCGAGGCCTTCCACGCCGGCTCGATGCGGATGTCGGGATCGATGGCCGCCAGGGCGATCGACGACGGACCGAGCAGCGCGTCCGGCGAGGGAAAGTGGCCGCTGGTCGGCGCTTCCGCCGTGCCGGCGGGCGGCGCTTGCAGGTTGCCGGTGGTCACCGTGTGGAACGGCAATTCGCCGGCCTTGACCCGGGCCATCAGCTTGCCGGCCAGTTGCCCGTCCAGGGCATGGCCTTCCACCAGCATGCCGAGCACGGCGCCAAAGGCCACGGTCATCGCCACCACCGTGCCATCAGTCTGCGTCAGCAGCGTATTGCCGGTGACGGCGGCGGCGAGCTCAGCCGGTTGGCGGGCGTAGCGGATGGCGATCGCCAGGATCCGCTCGGCGGCTTCCGTGGTATCCGCGTTGCCGCCAACCTGGCCCCAGGGCCGCCCCAAGACCACCCGCCGGCGCCAGGCCTCGCGCATCGACTGGCTGGTATAACCGCCGGGTCCGTTCATCGGCGTCCCGTCAAGCAGCGGGAAGAACGCCGTATCCAGCCGCCGGCAGAAATCCGCCTCGTCGTAGCCGCCACAAGCGACTAAAGACTCCACGGTCAGGCGCAGCAAAATCCCGGATTGGGACGGCTGCCCCGCCTGCAAACCGGCGTGATAGCGCCCCGGCCGGGGCGCGGTGTAGTCGCTGATCCACGGCCCATAGTCAGCGCGCAACTGATTCAGGTCGTAGTACCAATGCGGGCCAAGGGCCAGGGCATCACCGATGAAGGCCCCCATCAGGGCGCCCATGGCGCGATCGGTCAGCGATAGTGCGGGCATCGTGGCTCCTTCGTGGCGGGACAACATGGCCGATGGGACGGCAAGCAATGGACTGCGCCGAACTCGCTACAGTTCAATGACGAATCAGCGAACGCGGTCTACCAATGACTACTAATCAAGGTCCAAATTAGTAAACACAAGACGAAACAGGGGATTGCCTACGTTTTCTACGCACCGGAGAACCTGCGCGAACTGTTGGCGAGGCTGGCGAAGGAATAGCAAGTGGACCGTGGCTGAGCCGTCTCCGGCCAGCCCAGTTCCCACCACAACTGCGCAAGAATCGGATTGCCGGCGCTCCACCCTGGCGCCTATCGTGGCCATGCCCAAGTTAGGAAGACTATCCATGAACACCGCCAGCCTCGCCCGCCTGTTGCTGCTCTCCGCCATCTGGGGCGCCTCCTTTCTGTTCATGCGCATCGGGGCGCCGGTGCTCGGGCCATCCCTACTGATCCTGGCGCGTACCGGCCTGGCGGCGCTGTTCCTGGCACTGCTTGCCATCCACCTGCGCCAGGCCCTGGATGCGCGTCGCCATTGGCGGCATTACCTACTGCTCGGACTGTTCAACTCGGCCCTGCCCTTCCTGCTGCTGGCCCATGCGGCGCAAACCCTGTCGGCGTCGCTGCTGTCCATCCTCAACGCCAGCGCACCGCTGTGGGCGACGGCCGTCGGGGCGCTCTGGCTGCGTTCGCTACCGGCACCGAAAGCGCTGGTCGGCATGCTGCTCGGCGTGATTGGTGTCGGCCTGCTGGCCGGCGTCGAAACGCTCGGTCAGCCGAAAGCCAGTGCGCAGGCCATTGCTGCCGGCCTCGGCGCCGCCCTTTCCTACGGCATCGCCAGCACCTATGCGAAAACAGCACCGGCCGTCGGTGCCTTCGCCAACGCCCACGGCAGCATGTGGGCCGCGACGCTGCTGGTGCTGCCACTGGCCGTAGCCGCCCCGCCGCTGCCGGCGGCGCCAACGCTGACGGTGATGCTTGCCGTCGTGGCACTCGGCATCGTCTGCAGCGGCGTCGCCTATCTGCTGTATTTCCGCCTGATCGCCGATATCGGCGCCGCCCAGGCCCTCACCGTGACTTATCTGATCCCGCTGTTCGGCATCCTGTGGGGCGTGCTGTTTCTCGACGAAGCGGTCGGCTGGCACACGCTGCTCGGCGGCGTGGCGATATTGGCCGGCACCGGACTGGCAACCGGGTTTTCGCTTTCCGCCTTGTGGCCCGCTGGCAGAAACAAAAAAGCCGGTCTGTCGACCGGCTCTTGAATCCAGGCAATCTGGAAGCAGACGAAAAGCTCAGATATCAATCCGCGCATTCAGCGCATTGGTCTCGATGAATGCCCTTCGTGGTTCCACCAGCTCGCCCATCAGCGTCGTGAAGATCTCGTCGGCGGCGATGGCATCGTCGATCTGCACGCGCAGCAGGCGGCGGACTTTCGGGTCCATGGTGGTTTCCCACAGCTGTTCCGGGTTCATTTCGCCGAGGCCCTTGTAGCGCTGCTTGGCGATGCCGCGTTCGACTTCGTTGAGCAGCCACTTCATGGCGTCGCCGAAATTGTTGGCGACCTGCTTCTTCTCGCCGCGGGCCATGACGCCGCCGTTGCCGAACAGGTCGGCGAGGGTTTCGGCGGTACGCTTGAGCTGGATGAAATCGCCGGAGAGCAGCAGGTCTTCGTCGATCAGGCCGACCTTGAGGTTGCCGTGGTGCATGCGCTCGACGCGCAGGATCCAGCGTTCCTGGATGTCGTCGAACTTGGGCACCAGACGCGTACCGGCCGGGATGCGGGCGGCGATCAGCTCGGCGCTGGCGCGGGCCTGTTCTTCGCTCGACAGGTCGAGCGCCAGGTTGTGGCGGACGATGGCTTGCAGCACTTCCGGATTGATCAGGTGCGCCAGGCGCTCGATGATCGCTTCGGTGGCCAGCCAGGAGCGGGCCAGGCCTTCCAGGGCCGGGCCGGTGATCGGTGCACCGGCAGCAGGCGTCAGCACGGCCTCGTCGAGCGCCAGGTTGAGCAGGAACTGGTTGTATTCCAGATCGTCCTTCAGATAGCGCTCGGTCTTGCCGTGCTTGACCTTGTACAGCGGCGGCTGGGCGATGTAGATGTAGCCGCGGTCGACCAGTTCCGGCATCTGGCGGTAGAGCAGCGTCAACAGCAAAGTGCGGATGTGGGCGCCGTCGACGTCGGCGTCGGTCATGATGATGATGCGGTGGTAACGCAGCTTGTCGATGTTGAAGTCATCCTTGCCGATGCCGGTGCCGAGGGCGGTGATCAGCGTGACGATCTGCTCGGAGGAAATCA
>DDWF01000224.1 GCA_002345845.1 Betaproteobacteria bacterium UBA2293
CGGCCGTTTTCCAGGATGTAGCCGAAGTCGGCGTAGCGCAGTGCGATGCTGGTGTTCTGCTCGGCCAGCAGGAAGGTCACCTTCTCGCGCTGATTCAGATCCTTGACGATGGTGAACACCTCCTCGACGATCTGGGGCGCCAGGCCCATCGACGGCTCATCGAGCAGCACCATCTTCGGGTCGGCCATCAGCGCCCGGCCGATGGCGCACATCTGCTGCTCGCCGCCGGAGGTATAGGCGGCCTGGCTGGTGCGCCGCGTCTTCAGGCGCGGGAAGTAGTTGTAAACCTTCTCCAGCGTCGCGGCGACCGCGGCCTTGCCGTCGGTGCGTGTGTAGGCACCAGTCAGCAGGTTTTCCTCGATGGTCAGGTGGCCGAAGCAGTGCCGCCCTTCCATGACCTGGATGACGCCGCGCTTGACCAGATCGGCCGGGGTCAGCGCCTCGACGCGCTCGCCCTTGAGTTCAATCGAACCCTTGGTGACCTCGCCGCGCTCGCCGTGCAGCAGATTGCTGACGGCCCGCAGGGTGGTCGTCTTGCCGGCGCCGTTGCCACCGAGCAGCGAAACGATGCTGCCTTCCGGCACATTGAAGGAAACGCCCTTCAAGACCAGGATCACGTGGTTGTAGATGACCTCGACGCTATTGACGTTGAGGAAGATATTGGCGGCTGTCATCGTCAATTCCTGAATAGAGGCCCCGCGCCTCGCAGCGCGGGGCGAGGGGCGAGGGGCATTACATCTTGCACTGCTCGGGCGTGCGCGGCGTCAGCTTCTTCTCTTCGGCATACTTGCCGGAAGCCAGCATGACCATCGGCCGCAGCACCTTGTCATCCGACTGGTACCAGTCGGACGAGAAGGTCCACTTGGCGCCGTCCCACTGGTGCACACGCACCCAGGACGATCCCATGTGGTCGAGGCAGGAAGTCTGCACCGGACGCATGACGCCGGCGAAGCCCATGCCGTCGAGCATCTTCTGGTCGAGGTTCAGGTTTTCCAGGCCCCAGCGCGTCTGCTCGCCGGTCATCACCTTGCCCTTGCCGTAGCGCTCCTGCGCCTTGCGCACGCCTTCGACGCCGAGCATGGCCGAGATCAGGCCGCGCATGTAGAGCACGGAACCGACTTCTTCCTTGGGACCGGTGCCCTGACCCTTGGCATGGACCAGATCAAGCATGTCCTTGACCACCTTGCTGCCCGGTTCGGCACCGTGCTGCAGGGTCAATGCGCTGTAGCCCTTGGCGCCCATGCCGACGTCCTTGACATCGGGTTCGGCACCAGCCCACCAGATACCCATCATCTTCTCGCGCGGATAGCCGGTGGCCTGGGCTTCCTTCAGGGCGGTCGAGTTCATCACACCCCAACCCCAGAGCAGCACATTGTCCGGACGCGCCTGACGGATCTGCAGCCAGGTCGCCTTCTGCTCGACGCCCGGGTGGGCGACCGGCAGCAGCATCAGCTCGAAGCCGTGCATCTTGGCGCGTTCCTGCAGCGCCGGGATCGGCTCCTTGCCGTAGGGGCTGTCGTGATAGACGAGGGCGATCTTCTTGCCCTTCAGCTTGTCGAGGCCACCAGCCTGCTTGCCGATGTGCTGGATGGCGACGTCGGCACCGACCCAGTAGGTGCCGAGCAGCGGGAAGTTCCAGGTGAACACGGCGCCGTTCTGCGATTCGCTGCGGCCGTAGCCAGCGGTGATCAGCGGAATCTTGTCGACCGGAGCCTTCTCAGTCAGGGCGAAGGTAATACCGGTGGACAGCGGCTGGAAGACCGTTGCGCCCTTGCCTTTCAGGCGCTCGTAGCACTCGACACCGCGGTCGGTGGCGTAGCCAGTTTCACACTCCTCGAAGCTGATCTTGACGCCATTGATGCCGCCCTTGGCGTTCACCAGCTTCAGGTAATCGACGTAACCGTTGGCCCAGGGCGTGCCGTTGGCCGCGTAGGCGCCGGTGCGATAGACGATCACCGGGAAAAACTGCTCCTTGGCCTGAGCCTGAGCGGCGGTGGACATGACGGTCGAACCGAGTCCGAAAGTAGCCATCGAGATGGCCAGAGCAAGCGTGCGGATTTTCATATGTATGTCTCCTCCAGAATATGGATGGTTTTGGTGCACTTGCGGTTGAAATCAGGATGCAGCCCGGTCAGTGGGGGAAAGGCCAGAGACGCAGCTTCTCCTTGCTGGTTGCCCACAAACGGGCCAGTCCATGGGGCTCGACGATCAGGAAGAAGACGATCAAGGACCCAAAGATGATGAATTCGGCGTGCGATACGGCGGCAGTCGAGATGGCGATGCCGAACAAATCGCCGAGTGCCGGCAGGAACTGGTTGAGGAAGATCGGCAGGATGATGATGAAGGCGGCACCGAAGAAGCTGCCGACGATCGAGCCCATGCCGCCGATGATGACCATGAACAGCAACTGGAAGGAACGGTCGACCGAGAAGGCGGCCGGCTCCCAGGAACCGAGGTGCACGAAGCCCCACAGCGCGCCGGCGACGCCGACGAAGAAGGAGCTGACGGCGAAAGCCGAGAGCTTGGCCCACATCGGCCGGATGCCGATCACTTCGGCGGCGACGTCCATGTCGCGGATGGCCATCCACTGGCGACCGAGCGAGGCGCGCGTCAGGTTCTTGGCGATCAGGGCGAAGACGACCAGGATGGCCAGACAGAACAGGTACTTGTTCACCGGCGAGTCGATGTTCCAGCCGAAGACGGTCAGGTGGGATACGGAGACCGAACCGGAGGACGAATAATTGGTGAACCAGCCAATACGCAGGAAGGCCCAGTCCCAGA